>JAWOHE010000015.1:0-17328 GCA_046485285.1 bacterium | reverse complement strand
CGGGAGACCGGTCTCCGCGGCCAACATGCGGAAGTGCTCGACGACCGTGCGGTCGAGCCGGATGGTGATGGCCTCCCGCAGTCTCCGGGCATAGGGGTTCTTCCTGCCCTTCATCGAACCGAAATCGTAATGCTTTCTCATGCTCGACTCCAATAGGCCGCTTCTTCGTCCTTGTCGGCCTTCCGCGCCGAGACCCGCGACGCTTCCCGTATGTGTGCGGCAGAATCGCATCAATCCGGCCTCAGTCCTCCCAGCGCGGACAGGTGTCCCGGGGGCACAAGAGCGGTCCCCGGCCTGTTCTCCATCTTCACCCGCCCATTGTGCGGCGGGGAGGGGGACTGTCAAGCGCAGAGGACGCGGCGGGCGAGACCGCAGACGCTGGTTGTGGGAGGACGGCGGTCGGGGCCTGACCCGCACCGCGGCCGGCCCCGCGCGACCATCAGCTCGGAACAACTGTCCGGCAGTCGGCCCCGGCTGTCCCGGCGCACCCGGGCGGCCCATCTCGCGTAGCGGTACGCGCCGTCGCGCGGGGGTAGTGAGCGGATCAACATCCCGCGCCCCCGGTCCCGGCCTGTACTGTCTGCCTGTCCATCTCATCAACTCCCTGCGGCATTCCCCGCGGTTGCGGACACAATCGGTCTGTCCGGCCCGGCCTACGAACTCATCGCAGCATCCTGGTTTCATCCCCGCTCCCTTGTGTGTAAGGGAGAGGGTCAGGGTGAGGGTGTTCCTGTTGCCCTGCCCGCGCCCTCATCGCAGCATCCCGGTTTCATTCCCTCTCCCTTGTGTGTAAGGGAGAGGGTCAGGGTGAGGGTGTTCCGGTTGCCCGGCCCGCGCTCTCATCGCAGCGTCCTGGTTTCATCCCCTCTCCCTTGTGTGTGAGGGAGAGGGTCAGGGTGAGGGTGTTCCTGTTGCCCTGCCCGCGCCCGAGTCGGTTCATTGAGTTATACACCGCCAGGGCGGCCGATTTTCCGGCCGGTCGCGGAACGCGCCCGGGTTTTCGGGCTAACAGCACGGAATCTAGGGAGTTAGCCGGTTGCGGCAGGGGACCCCGGCCCATTCCCGGGGCCATCCCCGGGACCATCCCCGGGGCCGTTCCCCCCCTGGCTACCCCCACGGCTCCGGTGGCCCCCTCCGGGGCGGCCCGGGGAGCGGCTCGGATGGCGGCCCGGGTGGCGGCTGGGGGCAGGGTTCCCGGGGCGGCCGGGGTGACCGCTTCGGGTAGCGTTATCGGGACGGCTCCGGGAGCGGCTACCCGGACCGCCCCCGGAGCGGCCCTGGGAATGCGGGTGGGGGGGGTCGGCGGCGGGCGCGCGAACGGCTTGACAGCCCAACCGGCCGGGTTTATCCTGAGCGCAGGATGAAACAGCGCCCCCGCCGCCCGTCCGGGCTCCCGGTCCGGTGAAGATGGCCGACACCCGCGCCCCGGATACGCTCAAGCGCCTGGTCGAGACCTTCGACCGCAACCTCGGCGCCTACCACTCGCCGGCCTATAACGAGACTCAGCTCCGAAGAGACTTCCTCGACCCGTTCTTCGAGGCGCTGGGCTGGGACGTCGCCAACCGCAAGGGCTACGACCAGCGCTACCGCGAAGTCGTCCACGAGGACGCCATCAAGGTCGGCGGCACCACCAAGGCCCCGGACTACTGCTTCCGCATCGGCGGGGTGCGCAAGTTCTTCGTCGAGGCCAAGGCCCCGGTCCACGACATCGGCCGCGACCCGAAACCCGCGTTTCAGCTCCGGCGCTACGCCTGGACCGCGAAACTGCCGGTCTCCATCCTCACCGACTTCGAGGAGTTCAGCGTCTATGACACCCGGGTCCGGCCGACCGAGCGCGACAAGGCCGGGGCGGGCCGCCTGCGGCTGATACCCTACCGCGACTACGAGGCGGAATGGGAGGAGCTGGTCGGCACCTTCTCGCCCGAGGCCATCCAGCAGGGCGCGTTCGACCGCTACTCCGACAGCGGCAGGAAGCGCGGCACGACCCCGGTGGACGCCGAGTTCCTCAAGGACATCGAACGCTGGCGGGACATCCTCGCCCGCAACATCGCCCTGCGCAACCCGCGGCTGACCGACCGCGAGCTCAACGCCGCGGTCCAGCGCACGATCGACCGCATCATCTTCCTGCGCATCTGCGAAGACCGGGGCATCGAGCCGGCCGCCGGCCTGCAGGCGCTCACCAACGGCGTCCGAGTCTACCCGAGGCTGTTCGAGCTCTTCCGCCGGGCCGACGACCGCTACAACTCCGGGCTGTTCCACTTCACCAGCGAGCGCGGCCGCGAGGAGCCGGACGACCTCACCCCGAACCTCGAAGTGGACGACGCGGTGCTCAAGACCGTCATCGCCCAGCTCTACTACCCGAGCCCGTACGAGTTCAGCGTCTTTCCGGCCGACATCCTCGGCCAGGTCTATGAGCAGTTCCTCGGCAAGGTCATCCGGCTCACCGCCGGTCACCGGGCCAAGGTCGAAGATAAGCCCGAAGTCCGCAAGGCGGGCGGGGTCTATTACACGCCGACCTACATCGTGGACTACATCGTCAAGAACACGGTCGGAGCATTACTGTGGGGCTACCCGGCCGAATCCAACGGTACGTGTCTGAGATGCCGGGGAATACCGTCTGCCGATAGCATCCCGGGACCAGGGATCAGGGTTCAGGGTCCGGGGAGGAAAGGGGCGAGCATTGACGGAACCGATTCAGAGTCACGAGGACCTGAGGGTCTGGCAGGAAGCGATGAGTCTGGTCGAACTGGTCTACCGCGCGGCCCGGGAGCTGCCCGAAAGCGAGCGGTACGGGCTACGGTCGCAGATGACCAGAGCGGCCGTTTCCATACCTGCGAACATTGCGGAAGGACATGGTTCCAACCACCGCCGGGTCTATCTGAATCATCTCTCAATCAGCCGGGGCTCTCTGGCAGAACTGCAGACCTATCTGACGCTCGCGGAACGACTGCAGATACTCAGCCCGACGCAGACCGCCGAGTTGCAGCAGAAGGCGCGACTCGTCGGCAGACTGCTCAACGGCCTGATTCGCGCACTGCGCACTCCCCGACCCCTGCCCCCCGACCCCTGACCCCTGCGCGAGCTTCGCGACTCCGCATCCTCGACCCGGCCTGTGGGTCCGGTTCGTTCCTGCTCGGCGCGTACCAGTACCTGCTCGACTGGCACCGGGACCAGTACGTCAAGGCCGGGCCGGAGAAGCACCGCAAAGAACTCTACGAAGGCCCGGGCGGGGAGTGGCGGCTGACCACGCAGGAAAAGAAACGCATCCTGCTCAACAACATTTACGGCGTGGACATCGACGCCCAGGCGGTCGAAGTCACCAAGCTCAGCCTTCTGCTCAAGGTGCTCGAGGGCGAGAGCGACCAGACCATCAGCCTCCAGCAGAAGATGTTCCGCGAGCGGGCCTTGCCCGACCTCAGCAGTAACATCAAATGCGGTAACAGCCTGATAGGGTCGGACTTCTGGCAGGGCGAACAACAGACGATGTTCGACGACGAGGAGGAACGACTCCGCATCAACGCCTTCGACTGGGAACACGAATTCCCGGAGATAATGAAATCCGGCCTGTCTGCGGGCGGACACGCACAGGCAGGCGGTTTCGACGCGGTTATCGGCAACCCGCCGTACATTCGCGTCCAGGCCCTGAACGAATGGTCGCCCGAATCTCTGCCCTACTTCAAAAAGCACTACCGTTCGGCCGCCAAGGGCAACTACGACATCTACGTTGTGTTCGCAGAGAAAGGGCTCAGCCTCCTGAACAAGACCGGGCTCCTCGGTTACATCCTTCCCCACAAGTTCTTCAACTCGCAGTATGGTGAACCATTACGCTCTCTCATTGTAGATGGCAAGCATCTGAAGCATGTAGTCCATTTCGGCCACATACAGGTCTTTTCTGGCGCTACTACCTATACATGCCTGCTGTTTCTCGGTCGACCTCCCAGCCATTCGGTAAGCGTGGTGAAGCCGGGCGACTTAGGTTCTTGGCTAACCAAAGGCACCGCAGAATCGGGAACTGTCGATGCTGAGGCTTCGTTGTCAGGAGAATGGAGTTTCGCAGTCGGTAAGGGCGCGAGGCTGGCTGGGAGCCTCCGTAGCATGACCCCGAAGCTGGGAGAGGTCGCAGATGTCTTTGTCGGCCTCCAGACCAGTGCCGACGATGTGTACATACTGGACGTCGTAGCGAAGACAAGCGGAGCTGTTCGGCTGCACTCGAAGGCTCTGTCGACAGACGTAATGCTGGAACCTGGAGCGCTTCATCCGCTTGTGAGCGGAACAGATATCGGGCGCTACCGCGTGTTACCCTGGCGGCAGTATATCCTTTTCCCTTACGAGGTTGCTGACCCGTCAGCGACCCTTATGCAGTTCGACGCCCTCAAGAGGAGATTCCCAATGACGGCGACCTATCTCGATCAAAACAAAGAGAGACTCGAGAGGCGCGAAGGGGGCAAGTTCAGGGGGACCGGGTGGTACCGATTTGGCCGTAGCCAAAATCTCGGGATACAGGGTCGTGCGAAAATCTGTGTCCCTCGACTAGTGGAACGGCTTCGCGCTACGGTCGACATAACCGGATCACACTACTTAGACAACGTAGATGTTGGAGGTGTTACCCTCAAACCCGGCCACGATTCTATGGGGTTGCTGTACTTACTCGGGTTGCTGAATTCGCGCCTGTTGGCTTGGTACTTCCCTCACATCAGCGCCCCGTTTCGTGGTGGTTGGATGTCCGCGAATAGGCAATTCTTGGCGAAGCTTCCTATCCGCACCATCGACTTCTCCGACAAGAAGGACAAGGCCCGGCACGACAGGATGGTCGAGCTAGTCGAGCGGATGCTGGAGTTGCACAAGAGACTGCCGAAGGCCAAGGGCGAATCGAAGACCGGCATCGAACGTCAGATTGCCGCGACGGACAAGGCCATAGACGCACTGGTGTATGAGTTGTATGGGCTGACGGCAGAGGAGGTCAGGACCGTAGAAGGCGGGACCGAGCAATGAGCCCCACATGTGGATTGTGTCCACCGAATGCCGGACATCTCGGGTGAGGGTCAGCGAGTGACAAGTCAAGTCCTCTGGACTCTAGACCAGGAGTTGGACGGGAAGCACTTCGAGCGACTTTGCGTTGACCTGCTGTTTCGCAACGGGTACAAGGACATAGTACCGATTGAGCCGCAGGACGGGGGACGCGATGCTGAGGAATCGCCTAGAAGCGGGCGAGGGCGAGATGGCGATGTCGCCTTCTTTCAGTTCAGTCTCGAGCAGGACTGGAAGGCCAAGCTACGGCGCGACGCGCTCAAGCTGAAGAACGGCGGCCACAGCTTCTCGACTTTCGTGTTTGTCACTAATCGTAAGGCTCGTGGGGTAGACGTCGACAATTTGGAAGCAGAACTTCGGCAACAGCATGGGTGGCAGCTCATCGTCTTCTCACGGGAGTGGCTACGCATGCAGCTCGAGGAAGCACACCCGGACCTCGCAAAGAAGTACCTCGGAGTTGATATGCCCGCGGGTACCGGCAGCATGCTGAGGCCTACTGGATATGACGCACCAAGCGACGCGGTTCTGGGTGAAGCGTGGGCAGCCATAGAGTCCCGCCACTTTGACCGCGCCGCCGCGTTATCGAAGTCCTACCTCGACAATCAGCCGGAGTCCTCCTTGGGTTGGCAAGCTCTAGCTTGGTCGCAGTACTGTCTACACCAGTATGACGATGCTCTGGCCAGCATAAACCGAGCTCGGAAGCTCAGGGATTCCGGTCAGGTACGATCGATGCGCGCCTGCATCCTTGCGCAGAGGGGGATTAGAGACGGCGATAGAGCCGCCGTTTCAGAGGCCAAGCAGCTGTTTGAGCAACTGCTGAAATCGAGGCACCCAGCCGAGTGGCGGCTACCATACAATCTGGCGAATACCCTTAGCGCACTGGGGGAGTACGTCGAAGCCATCAAGCAGTATCGGGAAGCATTGGAGGTAGAACCCCAGAGTCCCACGGTGTGGAAGAATCTTGCCAGTGCCTATCACCAAGTAGGCGACCACGAGAACGAGATGGCGTGCTTCGATAGAGCACTTGAACTCGACCCGCTCCTTCCGGAGGCACTCGCGTCCAAGGGCATCAGTCTTCTCGTGGACTTCGACAAGCCAGAGGAAGCCTCCTCGCTGTTGGAGCGCGCGCTAGGTTCCGACCCACAATTGGCAACGCACTGGCCATCCATGTGGTACTGGCTGGGAGAGGCTCACAGAAGGCGCGGTTCGCCGATAGAAGCCCTACGTTACGTCGAAGATGGGCTAGCGCATCAGCCTGGGAACTTGGCGCTCGACCGGCTGAAGTCTGCGCTCTTCGCAGAGTTGGTGAAGTCAGCGCCCGACGTGAGCGAGCAGGCTAGGGTCTTCTGGAAGGGCAAACTCTCAGCGGAACCCCGTGACTACGACACTAGGAGCCGACTGGTACGCCTGGAGGCGCAAGCGGGAAACGAAAACGCCGCATGGGAACTCCTCGAAGAGTGTTTTGGCCTGATGGGAGTGCAGCCAACAGTGCCACTGAGGACCTCGGGCTTCCGGCTGGATGACTGCGTGACCGCGCTGGAGTTCTTGCCCATGTACGCCGCCTACCGGAAGAGCGCACCAGTTTCCGACTACTGGATGCGCACGGACCCACTCTATGACCTGCCTTTCGCTCCTCCCGTCACGGACGACATTCAAGGTGCCTTGACGGCCTTCCTCGCCGTTCCCTTTGGACTTGGTCTGAAGTACTTTGATGGGAGCGCGACGCCCGGAGCGAGCAGGGAAACTGTGGTATCCTTCTTCGACTTCCTGCGCCCACATGTGGAGCAGGCTGTGACCGAGGCCGCACGTGAACTGTCGGAGTTAATCCCACGGAAGGAACAGTGCGTCAACGCCTTCGCGGGGAAGCTGACAGACATTATCCTGTTCCTTGGCCTCGCTGCCCTGCGGGAGTTCGGGCGCCAGCGCGGCTGGATAGCAGGCCGTCTCCAAATCCCCACGGAGGTGGTGAACAGCGCCATCGGCTGCTATAATGAGGAGCAGATTCACAAGAACGTGCTGAGCGGCTCCCTTACTAGAATCAACAAGCAAATCCACTTTGCACCGGAGTAGGTCAGACGGTGATTGGGTGACCATGAGGACACCATGACCCAGCACAACAGGATGGTCCTTCTGCCCGAGCGGATGCTGGACCCTTCGACAAGCTCAGGGCAGGCTCTGCACAAGAAACTGCCCAAGGCCAAGGGCGCGGCCAAGGCGACAATTGAGCGCCAGATTGCCGCGACGGACAAGACGATTGACGAGTTGGTGTATGAGTTGTATGGATTGACGGAGGAGGAGGTTGCGATTGTCGAAAGGAGCGAGAATGCGCAGGAAGCCCAGCGACGCCAGGTTCCGGCAGGAGAATGAACGGCTGAGGCAGGAGAACGCTGTTCTCAGCCGCGAGGTCGAGCGCCTCGTCGACGCCAGTGTCATCACCCGCGCCACCTACGACCAGCGTTTCCGCCTCGTGGCCTTCGGGTCAAACCGTCTGCCGGTGCAGAGGCTCTGCCGCTTGCTGCGGGTTCGGCGCTCAAGCTACTATGCCTGGCAGGCCCGGTGCGGGCAGTACAAGCGGCGGCCACAGATACCGGCGCAGGCGTGAAGTTGGTCGAGCGGATGCTGGACCCTTCGACAAGCTCAGGGCAGGCTCTGCACAAAAAACTGCCGAAGGCCAAGGGTGCGACATGGAGGGCTAGCAGCTTGCCGCTGACAGCTTACGGCACGAGGAGCCGATGAGAGACGTCAGGAAGTACGAGGTGTTCCAGTTGGCGGACCAGCTTGTGCCGGACGTGTACCGCGTCACAGCCAGGTTCCCCAAGTCGGAGATGTTCGGGCTGACCGGGCAGATGCGTCGGGCGGCGGCGTCCATACCGATGAACCTGGCGGAAGGTGCAGCCAGAGCCGGAGCGAAGGGGTTCGCCCAGTTCGTCAACGTCGCGGTGGGGTCGTGTGAAGAAGTCCGCTACCAACTGCACCTCTCGCGGTCACTGGGCTACATCACCGACGCCGAGCATCAGAAGCTCGACGGCAAGTACGAGAGCGTGAAGAAGATGCTGGCGAGGCTGTACGGAGCCGTCAGCCGTGAGCCGTAGGCCGATGGCGGACAGGCGCCGGGCCGCGTCCGCTCCCTGGTCGCCTGCTGAGAGCCGGGTGCTGGAGCGGTACGTGCAGCAGGTGCTGTCGGGCAGGTTCGACTCGGCCCGCGAGGCCGCGTCCCGCTGCTATCGGGAGCTGAAGCGTCGCCCGGGCTTCATCCGGACCGAGCATGCCGTCCACAAGCGTCTGTACGCCCGGCTGAGGGAGGCCGGACGTCGTGGCCACAGGCCCTGGACCGCCGCCGAGGAACGAGTCATGGACCGCTGTGCCCGGGAGTTCGCCGCAGGACGATACGAGTCGGTCCTCAGCGTTGCGCGTGTCTGTCTGGAACGGTTTGAGCGACTGCCCGAGTCGGCACGACCGCCCGGAGGACCACGGAACATCGAGGTGGTGGACCACGCCATCGCTCGGCGAACCGCGGGGTCTCGCCATCACGGTCACCGTACCCGGTGGAGCCCGGAAGAGACGAGCGTCGCCGAGCGGTTCGCGCAGGGGTTGCTGGACGGCCGTTTCCGTAATTCCGAAGAGGCAGCCACCGCTTGTGCCAGGGAACTCGCGCGGCTGAACCGGCAGCAACCCGGTGCACTCGCCCCGGCCCGGCCGCGTACGCTCAAGGCCGTCAGCGAACGGCTGTGGAGGCTGGCTCACGCTGCAGGGCGGCCGGCTTGGCGAACCCGGTACAAGGATTGGGAACAGGCCATCATTGACGATTACGTGCAGGCGCTGGTGCAGGGCCGATACCGGGACCCGATCGTCGCAGCCCGGGACTGCCGCCACGACCTGGACCGACGGCGCAGCAGGTGCCGTGGGCAGAGCATTCCGCCGGCGCGCGACCTGAAGTCGCTCCGCGACCAGTTGTCCCAGCGGGCCGGCGGGCTGGGCTGGTCGTGGCGCGCCCGGCTCTGGCTCCCCGGAGAGAAGCGAATACTGGACCGCCACGTCCGCCGGCTGGTCCGGCCGAACCCGCCCACGCTACGGCAGGTTGCGCGGGACTGCCATCGAGAGCTGCGGGAACTGCACGCGCGGCTGAACCGGAGCGACCCGGCGCGGCGCAAGTCGTACCGCGAGCGCACCCTTGTGACGCTGCGGAGCTACCTGTGCATCATGTCGCAAAAGGCCGGACGTACCGTCAACCCGCGCTGGACCGCCCGGCAGGACCGGACGCTGCAGAAGTATGCGCGGGGCGTAGTCAGCGGGCGCTACCCTACCGCGAACGAAGCCGGTGATGCCTGTTACGAGGAGCTGTTCAAACCCGATTCCGAGAAGCCGGGGTCGGTCCAGGACCGCGACCGGGCCGCCCGGACCCGGATTGCCGTCCGGGACCGCGTGCGGAAGCTGGCCCACGGCCTCGGCGAGCGCTGGCCCAAGACCAGGTGGACCGCGAAGGAGCTGGTGCTGCTGAACCGGGCCGTAGACTGGTATGAGCGGCATCGCGGCACCCGGCGGCTGCGCCCCGGGGAGGCCGCTATCACGGGGCTGCAGACGGAGCTGGAGCAGATCGGCAGCCACCGGGCGCTGGAGGGCTGCCGGGGCCGGCTCTGGAAGGAGTGGCACCGTCGGCACGGGTCGTGATGAGGACGGCTGCGCGGGATTCCGGGGATTCCGGGGACATAGTACTTAACTCCCCGCTTCGTCAATCCCGGCCCGGGCATCTGGACGCATCTTTCCTCACGACATACTTCTAACCGATATCCTCAGGCTGTCAAGCCGAGCGGCCGGGAGTCTTGCGGCGCTTGCGCGGGCGGTCACGCGCGATTGTGTCGTCAGCCGGCCCGGTCCGTTCCGGTCCTTCATTCGGCCGGAACCCGATGGGTCTGCGCCCGGGTTCCGGTGCCTGCATCAGCTTGCGCAGGGCCGCGAAAACAACCTTGAGGTTCTTGTCGTGTACCGCCATCTTCGATTCGAGCTCCGCCAGTTTGAGCGCGAACCGGCGCTGGTCGGCCAGCATCCGCCGCATCCGGACAAAGGCCCGGACGACGAAGACGCTGATTTCCGACGCACGTTTCGAGTTCAGCACGCTGGCCAGCATCACCGCCCCGTGTTCGGTGAACGCATAGGGTAGCGTCCGAGAAAACTTCAGACGGCTGAGGTGGTCACAGCTTGTGACCACCTCGGTCTTCTCGTCCGCTGTGAGGCGGAACACGAAATCTGCGGGAAAGCGATCCGCATTGCGCTTGACAGCCTGGTTCAGGGCCTTTGTGCTCACGCCGTAGAGAGCCGCAAGGTCCGCGTCAAGCATCACCCGCTCGCCACGAAGCTCAATGATAGCGTTGTCGATGCGCTCGACCGGAATCAGGTAACCTTTGGAGTCGACCTGCATTGTTCTCCTCTTTCTCCGCGTCCCGGGGGATTCCGGGGACATAGTACTTAACTCCCCGCCTCGTCAACCCCGGCCCGGGCGTCGTATTCATGCCGGTCATTGTGCCGCGGGAGAAAGAGACGTCAGGCAAAGAGGAAACGCGGGCGGGATTGCAGATGCCGGATTGCAGGGTGTGGAGGGCGGAGTCAGGCACGAGGGCAGATGGGGAAGGGTGAGGAGGGAAGTGACGAAGGTAGAGCGCTGAACGATGAACCCTGAACTATGAACTTTGAACTATGAACCTTGAACCACGACCGGAGAGGGATTTCTCCACTGCGGTCGAGATGATGGGCGGGGGGAGGCCGGGGCGCGGTCGGGTCAGCCCCCGCATGAACAGCGGGCGGCGACCCGTCGGGTCGCCGCCCTGGTTTCGATCCGGGCTGGTTTCTACCAGGTCCCGAAACTGCGCCGTCCGCCGCCGTTGCCGTGGCCGCCTTCGGTGCGCGGCTTGGCGAGGTTGACGGTGAGGGCGCGGCCGTCCAGCGAGTGGCCGGACAGGGCCGCGATCGCCGCGGTTGCGCCTTCGTTGGTCGTCATTTCGACGAACCCGAAGCCGCGCGAGCGGTCGGTCATCCGGTCCTTGACGATCGCCGTCGAGGAAACCTCGCCGTGCTTGCCGAACAGCTCGGTGAGCTGTCCTTCGGTCGCGCTGAAGGGAAGATTCCCTACAAAGACGCGTTGACTCATCAGATACCTCCGATGATGTTGTAGCTTGGGAATCGTTACTGGAGTCTACGGCCGGGTCGGCTGGTGTGGCAGACCGGAGTCATAGGTCGAGAGTCGAACACAAGCTGTTTGGACCTGCGCTGAACTGGGTCGGGAAGAGAGGTCCTTTATCCAACCGACAGGGAAGTATACCGGCCCCGGGCGCGAAGTCAAGGTCGGGTGACGACGGGCAGGGAGACGGCGAAACACCAGGGCATGAAGTCAGGGGGCGGGGACCGGGTGTGGGAGCGGCTTCAAAGCCGCGATGTTCGCTGACCTGATCGCGACAGAGCAAGCTCTGAGCGTAGTCGAGGGGGTCGAGATGACGGGCCGTCTTCGTATCCGTGTGTTTGAGTCCGTCCTGCGGATGGTACGGACGTCAGGCGGGGTCGGCGCGTTCGTCGCGGGCGATGAAGACGCGGCCGGTGACTTCTTCGTAGAGGCTGTCCGGGCAGAGGTCGATGCCGCCCGGCCACGCGAGCGCACCGGTCTCCGGGTCGATAGCGACTTCGAGGAAGCGTTCCCGGTCCACCCACGCGGCGAAGACACCCTTGCCGACGAGGTCGGAGAGGTCGACTTCACCTTCGGTGCCGTCGGCGAATTGGACGCTGAGGCGGTAGCCGTCCAGGGGCCGCACCAAAACCACCCGCTGCACTCCCTTTCTCCTAGCTCAGCGGCTCGATCGACGCGCGCGGGGCAATCCGCCCGCGCAGGACGGACAGGTCTTCGATCGCGACCAGCACCTCGCCGTCCCCGTAGCGCGCGTGGAAGTGCGGCGGGAGATGTTCCCGGTAGTAGACGTAGATGGCGATGCCATAGAATTCAGATATCTTGGGCATTTGACCCGCATTCAGTAAAGGTCCGGGAAGGCGGGATGTCAAGCCGGGAAAGGGCCGGGCAAGCGGAGAGGAGTTGAACACGAAGGCACGGGCCGGAGAGGGTCTTCGACACGAAGGCAGACGGGGAAGGGTGAGGAGGGAAGGGGTGAAGGGAGAGCGCGGAACGATGAACCCTGAACTTTGAACTATGAACCTTGAACCACGGCCCGCACGGGCCGGATAGGGATTTCAGATTTCACGTTCGACGTGAGTGCCCGCACTGCGGGGACGCAGCACCACTCCGCTGCGTTCCGGTCGAAATGACCGGGGGGGCTTGCGGCCGCAGGTCGAGATGACAGGCGCGGGGTGAAAGGGAAGCGGGACGGCAGAGCCGTCCCGCTTCGTGGTTCAGGCGGTGCTAGCGGAGGACGAGTTTGCGTGTCGCGGCGCCGTCCTCGGTTTCGAGCCTGAGGAGGTAGACGCCGGCCGGGAATGCCCGGACGTCAAGCGCCACCGCCCCGTTGAGCGGGCCGCCGTTCGCGGAGTAGAGGTTGTGTGCGAGCCGGCCGGTGGCGTCGAAGAGCCCGACGCTGACCACCTGCTTGCGCGGGACGCTCCACTTGACGGTCAGGAAGTCGGCGACCGGGTTGGGGTAGCCGGTGACCGACAGCGTCGGCTGGCCGACGTAGCGGCGCTCGCCTTCGCTGATGCCGACGCCGCCCTGGACCGAGGCCGAGGTGAAGAACTCACCGTTGGTCCACGGCGCCCAGGCGCCGGGCTGGCCGGCGAAGCTGCGGCCTTCGCTGGTGTCGTCGGCGCAGGAGGACGGGTGGCCGGTCGAACTGACCGGGTAGATGGCGACGTAGAACTCGCCGGACGGGAAGACAAGGAGCGAGTCGAGGTCGTAGGCGACCGCGGCGCCGGGCGTGCCGGGCCGGGCCTCGACTTCCGGGCTCTCGTAGAGCAGGGTCATTCCGTCGTCAGCGTAGATCTGGAACAGGAAGCTCGAATCCGGCCACGGGTAGCTCGGGTGGGAGTAGAACTGGTGGCGGACCCGGCCGAGGCCGACCGGGTACTGGACGTTGAAGTGCCCCGGGTCGAACTTGGTCGCCCGGGCCCGGCCCTGCCAGGTCAGCCAGTTCAGGGCGTTGAAGTTGGCGTACTCGATCCAGCGCGCGACACTGAGCGCGTAGGCGATGGTGTCGTCGGCCGGGTACTGCTCGCCCGCGGCCTCGGGCCAGACCTTGATGGTGTAGAGGCCGGAGGTCGTGGGGACGCGCCAGGCCGGCGAGAAGTTCATCTGGACCTGCTGGCCGCGAGCGAGCATCGCGGTCGTCAGCATCGTGTCCTCGTAGGCGTAGCTCTGCGGGCCGGTGACCTTGAGCCGGACCGGCGTGCCGGCGGGCAGGTTGTCGGTCCCGAGGTTCTTGATCATCGCCCGGATGAAGAGGTTGATGTCCGGGGTCGTGTCGGGCGGCATGCTCGCGGCGAAGTAGAGCGCGCTGGCGTTGACCGCCTGCGGCGACCAGTCGACGACCGAGCGGATGAGCCAGTCGCCGCGGCGGAGGTCTTCGGCGAAGCTGGTGCCGCTGTACGCCCACTTGCGGCCCGAGGGCGCGTTGTTGAACGCGTCGATCGACATCCCCGGGCAGGTCGGGTAGGAGTCGACCTGGACGTAGAAGATGTAGTAGTTGCTGCCGATGACGGCCTCGCCGATGGGCACGTAGTTCCACTGGCCCATCACGACGGTGACCGTGTCCGAGGTCCAGAGCTGGGTGCCGGGCGAGCCGCCCGGTCCGTCGTCGGCGAACAGCTTGACCATCGCCCGCGTGCCGCCGGGAATCGGCCAGCCGGAGTAGAAGTGGACGAGCGCGCCGGCGACGGTGAAGTTGTCGGCCGGGGCCATGAACTTCATTCCCCAGCCGCTGCCGACGGTGTTCCAGGCCCAGGCGCTGGCCGGCATTCCATCGTCGTACTTGAAGGTATCGAGCGCGGGGCGGAAGACGTCCGGGCCCATCGGGAAGATCCCGGGCTCGGGGTTCGGGATGTCGTAGCGGACCTGGGACGGGGTCCCGATCCACTGCTCGTTGCCGGCGAGGACGAGGCCGGCGGCGAGCACGAGCGCCAAGACTACGGTCTTGCGCATGGTGACTCCTCCTTTTGCATTTCGCGGAAACTCCAGGACGACATTGGCCATCCTGCACGCCATAATACTCCGGCCGGGCGGGCGGTCAAGGGAGAGATTGCGTTGACCGGCCCGGCCCCGGCGGTAGAATTGGCTTGCTTGCGAGTCCCCGGAGCGCCGGGGACCTGTTCGATAGGCCGGGAGTCGGTATTCACGGCCGGGAGCCCCGAGCCCTGGCCAGGAGGTAGCAGGATGCGCCTTTCGACATTCGTTCTGGTCCTCGTCGGCCTGTCCGCCGCGCCGGCCGCCGGGCCGGTTACGTGGCAGGACCGGGCCGACGGCGGCCTCTTGACCGTGAACGCGGCGGCCGCGGTTCCCGACCCGGTGACGCTCGAGGGCGGCGAGTTCGTCCGGCTCGACCTGCCCGGCGCCGGGGTGACCGGGGAGCCCGGCGCGCCGGCCCTGCCGGTCTACCGCCGGCTCATCGAGGTCCCGCTCGGCGCCGAGGTCGAGCTCGTGGTCGAGGCAGGCGCGGCGACTGTCCTTCGGCTCGAACGGCCGCTGGCCCCGCGCCAGGAGCCGGTACCGAAGAGCGGACCGCGGCCCGGCTTCGCGTTCGACGCGAAGCTCTACGCGCTCGATGCGTGGCACGGCGAGGTCGGCGCCCGGTTCGTCGAGGCCGGGACGATGCGCGGGCACCGGCTCGCGCTGGTCGAGGTCCTGCCGGCGCGGTACAACCCGGTGACCGGGACGCTTGAACTCCACGAGGAGGTCCGGGTGACGGTTCGCTGGACCGGCGCCGACCTCGGCCGGACCCGGGCGCGGCACCGGCGCTACGATTCTCCGGGGTTCCGGGGGCGGCTCGACGGCGTCGTCGCGAACGCGGGCCGGTTCGATTTCGCGCCGCCCGACCTGCCGGTCGGCTGGCTGGTCATCGTGCCCGACGAGTGGGAGCCGAGTGTCCGGCCGCTCGCCGAGTGGCGCCGGCGCAAGGGCTACAGCGTCTTCGTCCGTACCCTGAGCCAGGTCGGCGGCGGGCAGGCGAACACGGTCCGGGCGTACCTCCAGGACGCCTACGACAACTGGCCGATTCCGCCCAGCCAGGTCCTGCTTGTCGGCGACGTCGACCGAATCGGCTATTTCACCGGCCAGGGCACCGGCAGTCCGCCGACCGACCTGAACTTCGCGATGCTCGACGGCGACGACTACCTGCCCGACGTCGACCTGTCGCGGGCGTCGGTGGCGAACCCGGACCAGCTCGACAGCCTGGTCGCGAACATCGTGACCTACGAGCAGGCCGGCGGCACGGGCGGCACCGGCTGGCTGAACAAGGCCTATTTCATCGCGTCATCGGACGGCGGCAACCACCAGGTCGCCGAACGGACCCACCAGTACGTGATGGCCAAGCTCCGGGCGGACGGGGTCGCGTGCGACTCGCTCTGGCTCTACTACAGCCAGGGCACGCCGATAACCGAGGCGATCAACACCGGCCGGTCCTGGGTGACCTACTCCGGCCACGGCAGCACGACGAGCTGGGCCGACTGCAACTTCTCGAACTCGAACGTCCGCGCGCTCGCCAACACTGACCTCGTCCCGTACGTCCAGACCTTCGCCTGTATCTCGGGCGACTACACCTACGGCGAGTGCTTCTCCGAGGCGTGGATCCGCAACGGCCGGCGCGGCGCGCTCTCGCACATCGCCTCGACCGTCAACTCCTACTGGACCGAGGACGACACGCTCGAGCGCCGGGTCTTCGACTGCATGTTCGATTCGTCCCGGCACTGGATAATGGGCGGCTTCAACCGGGCCAAGCTCTGGTACTTCGCCCAGATGGGCAACACCGGGATGACCCGGCGCTACCTCGAAATGTACAACCTGATGGGTGACGGCGCGATCGACGTCTACGCCCACGAGCCGGCCGAGCTCGCGGTCAGCTACCCGCCGGTGATCCCGCTCGGGACCTACCCGATGCCGGTCAGCGTCAGCGCCGGTTTCGCGCCGGTCGAGAACGCGCTCGTCTGCGCGATGGCGAAGGGCGACACGACCGTCCACGCGGCCGGCTACACCGATGCGTCGGGCCAGGTCACCCTCATCGTCAGCAGCCTCGCGCCCGACTCGGTCTACGTGACCGTCACCGGCCATGACCTCACGCCGCACCTCGGCGCCTGCCTCGCCCTGCCCTCGAGCGGGCCGTACGTGATGCACCTCCGCCACGTCGTCGACGACTCGGCCGGCGGCAACAACGACGGCATCATCAACCCGGGCGAGACCATCAACCTGCCGATGTGGGTCAAGAACTGGGGTTCGGGCGCGGCCGAGGGCGTCGTGACCCGGCTCCGGGCGCAGGACCCGAACATCACTCTCAGCGATTCGGTGAAGAGCTTCGGGAGCATCGCGGCCGGCGATTCGGCGTTCACCGGCGCGGAAGGTTTCGGCTTCGCGGTCGCGACCGCCTGCACCAACCGCTACGCGCTCCGCTTCACGGTCAGCACCCGCGACGCCAACGATTCCGTCTGGGAGACACCGCTCACCCTCGCGGTCGGCGCGCCGGTGCTCGACTACGAGGCGAACCGGGTCGTCGACCCGCCGCCGGGCGGGAACGGCAACGCGATGCTCGACCCGGGCGAGACCGCCGACCTCGTCGCGGTGCTCCGCAACACCGGCGCGGGCCACGCCTACGGGGTGACCGCGGTCCTCCGCTCGGGCGACGCCCGGCTGGCGGTCATCGACTCGACCGGCAGCTTCGGCGACATCCCGCGCGACACGATTGGCGAGAATCCGGCCGACCCGTTCCGGGTCCGGGCCGACGCCGGCATCCCGCGCGAGACCCAGGTCCCCTGCACGCTCGTCATCGCGGTCGGCGGGGCGACCTACACCCGGGCCTTTCTCATCGACGTCGGCGTCATCCGGTCCTGCGACCCGACCCCGGACGGCCCGCGCACGCCGGCGCTCTACTACGCCTACGACGCTACCGACACGCTCTACAGCGAGGCGCCGACCTTCGAGTGGCTGGACATCGCCGGGGTCGGCACGCGGCTCGCCATCACCTCGGACGACCAGACGGTCCAGTTCAATCTCCCGACCGCGTTCGGGCCGTTCTATTTCTACGGCCGCCGGTTCAGCCAGCTCTCGGTCTGCGGCAACGGCTGGGTCGGGCCGGGCTACACGACGAGGACCGCGTACTCGAACATCTCGAT
>JAWOHE010000014.1:0-26529 GCA_046485285.1 bacterium | reverse complement strand
GGGCGCGTCGAGCCGGTAGAAGTAGATGCCGTTCGGCACCGCCCGGCCCTGCCCGTCGCTCCCGTCCCAGGTCACCACGTACGCCCCGGGTTTCTGCCGCCCGCTCGAAAGCGTCCGCACCAGCCGGCCGCCCGCGTCGTACACCCGCAGCAGCACCTCGCCCTCGCGCCCGAACTGGTACCGAATCTGCGTCTGCCGTTGACCCGGGCCTGTCGCGGGCTATTCTGTCAAGACGCTATGTGCGGTATGCTGCTCGCCGTCGTGCTCGCGGCCGCGCCGGTACGCGGCCTGGACAACCCGCCCGACACCGCCGAGATGCGGCTCTTCGCCCGCTTCGGGCCCGCTACCGGGTGGGGTGCCCTCGTAGCGGGAGACGCAGACCGTAACGGCCGCCCTGAGCTGTACACGTACGACTGGCGCGCGCCCGGCCTTGTGGTATTCGAACATCGTTTCGGGAATCGCTTCGATACGCTCTACGTCCCGGGCGCGTTCTTCTTCCCCTGGTTCCTCGCCGACGCGGATAACGACGGCAGGGATGAGCTTCTAACCCAGTTCTCCGTGGACCATTACGTTGGGCCGGCGCTGTACAAGGCGCGAGATGCCGGTCGACTCCCCGACTCGCTCTTCTGGGCTGACTCGACGTTGGCCGGGATGGTCCTTTCACTGGCCTGCGCGATTCACGACCTCGACGGTGACTCGCTGTTCGAGGTATCGGCGCCGGTCGGCACCGTGGATGTCTCTGACATGGACTTCGCTCGAGTGCTCTTCGAATACCGGGGCGGCAACCGCTACGATTCCATCGCCACGCTTGTCGTCGAGGTTGGCCCGGACACGTTCGTGTCGCCCACTCAACAGGTCTGCATCACCGGCGACCTCGACGGCAACGGCCGGCCCGAGCTGTGCGGCGGCTGTCTGAGCGGCTGGCTATCGATTTGGGAGTCGGTTGCCGACGACTCGTTTGCCTGCATCTACGCGGAACTGGCTGCCCCGGGCTGGAACGGCCGGGTGACCGGGGCGGCCGCAGGCCCGGACATCGACCGGGACGGCCGGCCGGAGGTGTTCTTCGGCGCAACGGACGGGGAGGGCGGGGGGTTGTTGATGATGTACGAGGCGACCGGAGTCGGCGCGTTCGAGCGCGTCTGGCAGGCGACGATGCCGGGCGGCGGCATGTGGGGCGTCGGTCGGCTCGCGGTCGGCGACCTCGACGGCGATTCCGTCCCTGAGCTGGTCGCCAGCTCGGGTGGCCACGTGCTGGTGTTCAAGTGCGCCGGCAACGACTCGTTCTACCTCTGGTGGTTGCACGAAGCGGAGGGCGACCTCATCACCATCCACGACATCAACGCCGACGGCCGCAACGAACTCATCTTCGAGTATGACCACGGGATCGAGGTCTGGGCGTATGGAACGCCAGGCGTCGCCGAACGCGAGCGGCGGCGACTGGCCGCAGTGTCGGTCGAACCATCGGTCGTGCGGGTCGGAACGAGCGTGCGGCTGGTCGGGTTGCCCGAGACCGCGGGTGTGAGTCTGCTCGACGCAACGGGCCGGGTCGTGAGGGCTGTCGAGGCCCGGGGCGGGCACCTCGGCACCCGGGGCCTCGGGGCCGGAACCTACTTCCTGCGGGTCGAGTCCGGCCCGCATTCGGTCCGCCACAAGCTGCTGCTCACCAGCTAGCCAATCCCGGCCCGGCTCTCCGCCGCCGGCCGGGTTCTCCGAATTGTCAATGAGCGGATGGGGTCGCACACGAGGGCATGAACGGTCTGCTCCTCTCGTCGTGTCTCTGCTGACGCATCATACGCTGATTCCGTTCTCGGACGGTCTCTGCTGACCCCGTCCGCCCGCCCGCCACGGCCAGGGCCGATTGCTTCACCCTGCACCGGGTCCGCACGCGAAGAACCGAAGACCCGGACGCCGCTACTTCCTGCCCGCCGGCGCGGCCGGCAGGCTAGCACATAATAGCCCCCCCCCGTTTGTCAATAGCGGATTCCCGGCCCGGCTCCGTCCCCTTTGTTCTACCTTCCGCCTTCCACCTTCCGCCTTCTCCGTCCCTCCCTCTTCGTCCTCACCCTGGCCGAGGTGCCTCCCTACTCAACCTCGCGTCTTGGTGTTTGCTCCTCTCCTCGCCCCATCGCGGATGCCATCCGCACCGCCGGCCCGGGCACCGGCGAGCCGACCCGGCAGGTGCACTGCCCGGTGCGGCACGCCGGCGGACCCGCGCGCCGACCGCGCCTTGACACTCCCGGGCGCAGACTTAGAATCCCGTCATGTCCATTACCCCGATCGACATCCGGAAGAAGACCTTCGGTACGCAGTTGCGCGGGTTTTCGCCCCGCGAGGTCGAGGGCTTCCTCGAACTCGTCGCCAGCGAACTCGAGGCCCAGCGCAAGGAGTGCGGCGAGCTGTCCGAGAAGGTCGACGAGCTCACCGGCCGGCTCGAGCAGTACCAGCGGACCGAGGACCTGCTCAAGGTGACGCTGGTCACCGCCCAGAAGGCGACCGAGGAGCGCCGGCAGGCGTTCGAGGAGCAGTGCGCCGCCGAGCGCCGGAAGTGCGAGGAAGACGCGCGCGCCGCCCGGGCCGACGCCGAGAAGGCGGCCCGCGAGATCGTCGACAGCGCCAGGGCCGATGCCACCCGCCTGCGCGAGGAAATCGCCCGTCTCGAGACCGAGCGCGCCGCGCTCCTGAGCCAGATTCGCGGCATCGCGGCGTCGTTCCAGGCGCTGGTCGAGAGATGGGAGAAGCCGGCGGCCGGCGAGCGCCAGTGAAGGCGCGCGTCCTCGAAAGCGCCGCGGCGGTGCGGTCCCGGGCCGCGCTCGTCCCGAAGGTCGGCATCATCCTCGGCACCGGCCTCAACCGGCTGGCCGACGAGGTCTCATCCCCGACCGTCGTCCGCTACGCGGACATCCCGCACTTCCCGGAGCCGACCGTCGCCAGCCACGAGGGCCGGCTCGTCCTCGGCACCATCGGCCGCCGGCCGGTCGTGCTGATGCAGGGCCGGTTCCACTACTACGAGGGCTTCGACCTCGACCAGGTCACCCACCCGGTCCGGGTGATGAAGGAGCTGGGCGTCGAGACGCTGGTCGTCTCGAACGCCTCGGGCGGGGTCAACCCGCTGTTCCGGACCGGCGACATCTGCGTCATCACCGACCACGTCAACCTGACCGGCCACAATCCCCTGCGCGGCCCGAACGACGACTCGCTCGGCCCGCGCTTCCCGGACATGCACGCGGTCTACACGCCAGCGCTCGTTGAGCTCGCGGCCCGGACCGCGCTCGAACTCGGCCTGCCGGTCCAGCGCGGGGTCTACGCGTGGGTGACCGGCCCGAACCTCGAGACCGCGGCCGAGTACCGCTGGGTCCGGACGATCGGCGCGGACCTGGTCGGGATGTCGACCGTGCCCGAGGTCATCGTCGCCCGTCACGCCGGCCTGCGCGTGCTCGGCCTGTCGGTCGTCACCGACATGGGTCTGCCCGACGCGCTCAAGCCGGTTGACCTGCCCGAGGTCCTCCGCGTCGCCGCCGAGGCCGAGCCGAAGCTGACCCGGCTGATGGTCGGGGTGCTGGAGCGGATGTGACGAGACTGCCGGGCCTGGTGGTCGCGGCGCTGGCGGTGGCCCTGCTCGCCGGCTGCCCGAAGCGCGCCGCGGTCAAGCCGCCCGCGACCGCCCGGGCCGCGCTCGACTCCGCGCTCGCGAGGGTCGAGGCGAACGACTACGCCCGCGCCGAGGAAGCAATGACCTGGGTCATCTTCAACTTCCCCGGCAGTCGCGAGGCGGCCGACGCCCAGTACTGGCTGGCCGAGACCCACTTCCGCCGGCGCGACTACAGCCAGGCCCAGACCGAGTTCGAGTTCTACATCAAGAGCTTCCCGAACGGCCGCTACGCCGAGGATGCCAACTACAAGCTGGGCCTGTCCTGGCTCCGCTCCGCCCCGGCCGGCGCCCGCGACCAGGCGCCGGTGCTCAAGGCCCGCGAGCTGCTGTCCGACTTCATCCAGCTCTACCCCGACTCGCCGCTCCGGCCCGAGGCCGAGCAGGCGCTGGCCGAGATCGAGCGCCACCAGACCGGCCGTGACTTCGACGTCGCCGGGCTCTACTTCCGGGCCGGCGAGTACCGCTCGGCGCTCGTCTACTACCGGTACATCGCCGGGTCGCTCCCGGTCGAGCGCTGGGAGCCGGTCGAGCGGCTGCGCTACGCGACCTGCCTCGCCGAAAACGGTGCCGCGGCCGAAGCCCGCCCACTGCTCGAGTCCCTGCTTGCCGGCGGCTGTCCGGCCCGGCTCCGGGAACAGGCGCAGAGTCTGCTCGGCCGGCTGGAATAGCCGCCGTGCGCACCGGCGTTCTTGGCGGGAGCTTCAACCCGCTTCACCTCGGCCACCTGCTCGTCGCCGACGACGTCCGCCGCCGGTTCCGCCTCGACCGGGTCCTGTTCCTCGCCGGCCCGCGCCCGCCCCACAAACCGGCACGCGACCTCGCGCCCTGGCCGCACCGCCGACGAATGCTGAGTCTCGGGCTGGCCGGTTGGCCGCAATTCGAGCTGTCCGACGTCGAGGAACTTCTGCCCGGCCCGGGCTACACCGTCCGGGCGCTCGCGCTCCTGCGCCGCGCCCGGCCGCGAGACTCGCTCTACCTCGTGCTCGGCGCTGACCAGTACCGCGCGATGCCCGGCTGGCACGAACCGGGCCGGCTGACCGACCACGCCCGCGTCATCGTGATGTCACGCCCGGGCACCGACCGGCCGCGGCGCTTCCCGGGCCACGCCGCCCGGCGCGTCACCTTCACGCCGGTCATCGAGGTCGACCTCGCCGGCCGGGACATCCGCGCCCGGCTTGCCAGGGGCGCATCTGTCCGTTATATGTTACCGACGCCGGTCTGGCGCTACGTCCGGCGCCACCGGCTCTATGTCCGAACGGCCGCACAATGAATGGAGGTCCAATGTTCGGTATCGCCCTCGCGCAGGATGCCGCGCCCGCCACCCCCGCCCCGGGCGGGATGAACTCGATTCTCGGCTTCCTGCCGATAATCCTGATCTTCGTCGTGCTCTACTTCCTGATGATCCTGCCCCAGCAGCGGCGGCAGAAAAAGCACCAGGAGATGATCAGCGCGCTCAAGCGCGGCGACCGGGTCGTGCTGTCGTCCGGCATCCACGGCATCATCACCAACGTCCGCGACGCCACCTTCTCGGTGAAGATCGCCGACAACACCGAGATCGAGGTCGACCGCGCCTCGGTCAGCGTCAAGGTCGGCGCCCAGTAGCCGTCGATGAGCCTGGCGCGCGACTCCGGAGCCTGATGGCCGAGGCGCCGGTCGGCCGCAACCGCCGCATCGTCCTGTACGGCCACCCGGCCCTGCGCCGGCCGGCCGTCGCGGTGCGCGAGCTCGACGACCGGGTCCGCCGGTTCCTCGCCGACCTCAAGGTGACGATGCTCGAACAGGACGGGCTCGGCCTTGCCGGCAACCAGCTCGGCGAGCCAGTCTCGGCCTTCGCCATCGACCCGCGCAGCGCCGGGGCCGACCGCGAGCCCTGCTGCGTCATCAACCCCCGGGTCGTCACGGTCGAGGGCTCGGTCGAGCGCGAGGAAGGCTGCCTGTCCCTGCCCGGCCTCTACGACGTCGTGGTCCGGCCCGAGTTCGTGCGGGTCGCCGGGCTCGACGAGGAAGGCCGGCCGGTCGAACACGAAGCAGTCGGCCTGCTCGCGCGCGCGTACCTGCACGAGATCGACCACCTGAACGGCACGCTTTTCATCGACCACCTGAGCGAACTGCGTCGAGGGATGTTCGCCGCGAAGCTGGCCGAGTTCGAGGCGCGCGAGCGCGAGGAGGGTCAGGCGTGAGACTGGTTTTCCTCGGCGCGGCGGGCTTCGCGGTGCCGTCGCTCGAGGCGCTCGCCCGCTCCGCGCACGAGGTCGCGGCAGTGGTTGTGCCGCCACCGGCCCCGTCCGGCCGCGGCCGCCGGCTGGCGCCGACGCCGGTCGAGGCGGCAGCCCGGGAGCGGGGACTACCGGTCCTCTCCCCTGCCGACCCGAACGACCCCGGCTTCGTCGCCCGGCTCGCCGGGCTCGGCCCGGAGCTCGGGGCGCTGGTCGCCTTTGGCCGGGTTCTCCGGCCGTCGCTGCTCGCCGTCCCGGCGCGCGGCTTCGTCAATCTCCACCCTTCCCTGCTTCCGCGCTGGCGCGGCGCCGCGCCAATCCAGCGCGCCCTGATGGCCGGCGACACGATCACCGGGCTTTCGGTCATCCGGATGAACGAGCGGGTTGACGCCGGCGACGTCCTCGCGATTGCCGAGGAACCGGTCGGCCCGGACGAAACCGCGGGTGAGCTTTCCGACCGGCTCGCCGCGGCCGGCGCCGCGCTCCTGCTCGCGACCGTCGACCGGCTCGCGACCGGCGATGTACCCGGACTGCCGCAGGACTCTGCACTCGCCACGCCCGCGCCGAAGGTCGGGCCCGCCGACCGCGCGCTCGACTGGTGCCGGCCGGCGTGCGAGCTCCACGACCGGGTCCGGGCCCTGTCGCCCGAGCCGGGCGCGACCGCCGGGTTCCGCGACCGTCGCCTGCTCGTCTTCCGTTCCTGCCCGGCTGGACCGCAGCCGACCGCACAGCCGGGCGAGATCCTGCTCGCGCGGCCCGGGCTGGTTGCACAGACCGGCGCGGGCGCGCTCGAACTGCTCGAGGTCCAGCCCGAAGGCGGTCGGCGCCAACCGGGCCTGGACTTCCGCAATGGCGCCCGGCTCAGCCCGGGAGAAAGGCTGACCTGATATGCCCAGGGAACACAAACCCAGGAGCCGCAAGCGCGGGGGCAGGGTTGCCTTCTGGCTCCTCATTGTCGTGCCGGCCGCGATCCTGCTGCTCCTCGCCCTCTTCAACTGGGGCCTGATGCCGCTGCTCACCCGGATGGGAAGGGAGCTGCCGATCCCCGACGTCACCGGCCTCGTCCGCGAAGAGGCCGAGAAAGTGCTTGAGGCGGCCGGCCTTCGCCTCGGCGAGGTCCGCATCGTCGGCGACACCATCCAGCCGCCCGGCCACGTCGTCGTCCAGTCCCCTCCCGCCGGGCGCCGGGTGAAGGCCGGCCGGGTCGTGACGCTCGACGTCAGCCGCGGCTCGGACCGCGTCCTTGTGCCCGAGCTGTCCGGTACGCGGCTCGATGTCGCGCTGGCCGACATCGAGGCGGCCGGCCTGAGGGTCGCCGAGATCGAGTCGCTCCGGACCCCGAACGTCGCGGCCGGACTCGTCATCGCAGTCCGCCCGCCGGCCGGCACCGAGCTTGACCGCAACGCGACGGTGATTCTCGCGGTCTCTGCCCCGGCCGGCCACTTCCCGATGCCCAACCTCACCGGCACCAACGTCGAGACCGCCTCCGGCATCATCGCGAGCCAAGGCCTTGTCCTCGCCCCGGTCCGCGACGCGCCCTCCGATGAGCCGGTCGGGCTGGTGCTCTTTCAGTACCCCGAGGAGGGCAGCCCGGTGATGGAAGGCGACACGGTTGCGCTGATTGTCGCCGCCCCGATTCTCCCCGACACGACGCCGAGGTGACCGCATGGTGAAGGTCTCTGTCTCGATACTCGACTGCGATCTCCTGCGGCTCGGCGAGGAGCTTCGCGCGGTCGAGGCCGCTGGCGCTGACTGCATCCACCTCGACGTGATGGATGGCCGCTTCGTCGCCGGGATCAGCTTCGGCCGGCCCGTCGGCGCGGCGGTCCGGCGCTCGACCCGCCTCCCTGTCCACAGCCACCTGATGGTCGTCGAGCCGGAGAAGCAGATTGACGAGTACCTCCCTTTCTCGGAGGCCGTGGTCTTCCACGTCGAGGCGACGCCCGACCCGGGCCGCTGCATCGACCGCATACGCGCGGCCGGGCTCAGGGCCGGGATGTCACTCAACCCGGACACGCCGGTCGACCGGCTCGAACCCTGGCTTGCCCGGCTCGATGACGTGCTGGTGATGAGCGTCTTCCCCGGCCGCGGCGGCCAGTCGTTCATCCCGGGGTCGATCGAGCGCGTCCGCGAAATCAGCTCGCTGGTCAGGGCCACCGGCAGCCGGGCGGAGGTTTCCGTCGACGGCGGCGTCAACCCGGGCAACAGCCGGGAGTTGGCCGATGCCGGCGCCGGGCTGCTCATTGCCGGCAGCGCCGTCTTCAGGAGCGGCGACTATGCCCGGGCCATCGCCGAACTCAGGGACGCGGTGCCGCCCGCCCCCGACCCTGAGAACACGCGAAGCGGCGCCTAGTGTTCGACGCCCTCACCGACAAGCTCGTCAAGCTCCAGCGCCGCCTGCTCGGTCACGGCAAGCTCTCGGACAAGGAAGTCGCCGATGCCCTCCGTGAGATCCGAACCGTCCTGCTCGAGGCCGACGTCAACTACAGGGTCGTCGGGCAGTTCGTCCGGGGGCTCAAGGCCCGGCTCGAGGAACAGGACCTCGCCCGATCGCTTCGGCCCGGCGAAGTCGTCACCGTCGCG
Source organism: bacterium (assembly GCA_046485285.1). Classification (GTDB taxonomy): domain Bacteria; phylum Hydrothermota; class Tepidihabitantia; order Tepidihabitantales; family Tepidihabitantaceae; genus DSBX01. The sequence goes on along the minus strand of JAWOHE010000014.1, from coordinate 18,081 downwards.
CTCTACCGCGAGCTCACCGCCCTGCTCGGCGGCAAGGTCGAGAAGCTCGTCCTGCCGGCCAGCCCCTCGGTCGTCAGCCTCGTCGGGCTTCAGGGCGTCGGCAAAACGACTTTCGCCGGCAAGCTCGCCGCCCGGCTCAAGGGCCGCCGGCCGTTGCTGGTCGCCTGCGACCCGAAGCGACCGGCCGCTGAGCAGCAGCTCCGCACCGTCGCCGACCGGGTCGGCTGCGGTTTCCACCCGACCAGCCCGGACGTCGTCGGCAACTGCCTGGCCGCGCTCGAGCGCGCCCGCTCCGAGGGCTTCGGCATCGTCGTCTTCGATACCGCGGGCCGGCTCCACGTCGACGAGTCGCTGATGAGCGAACTCGCCGAGATCCAGGACCGGGCTCGGCCCCACGCCACCCTGCTCGTTCTCGACGGTCTCGTCGGCCAGGACGCGCTAAGCCAGGCCGAGCAGTTCGGTGCGCGGCTGAAGCTCACCGGCGTCTGCATCACCAAGCTCGACGGCGACTCGCGCGGCGGCGCGGTCGTCTCAGTCCGTCACGTCACCGGCCTGCCGATCTACTTCATCGGCACCGGCGAGCACCTCGCGGACATCGAGGAGTTCCACCCGGACCGCATCGCCGCCCGGATCCTCGGCAAGGGTGACCTCCAGGGCCTCGTCGAGAAGGTCAGCGCCGCAACCAGCCCGGAGCAGCAGCGCGAGACCGCGCAGAAGTTCATCAAGGGCCGGTTCGACTTCGACGACTTCCTCGGCCAGCTCGCCGGTATCAAGAAGATGGGCAGCTTGTCCAAGCTGATGGCAATGATCCCGGGCGCGGACAAGCTCGAAGTTGACGACCGCGATTTCACCCGGGTCGAGGCGATGATCCAGTCGATGACCCCGGCGGAACGGCACGACCCGGACATCATTGACGGCTCCCGCCGGCGCCGGATAGCCGCCGGCTCCGGCACGTCGGTCCAGGACGTCAACCGCCTGCTCAAGGAGTTCCACCAGGCCCGCCAGCTCGCCCGGCAGATGTCCGGCTCGGCTCCGGGCCGGATGCCCCGCTCGCTGTTGCCCGGGCCGACCGGCCGGCAGCCTCGCCGCCGCGGCCGCTAGTCAGACGCGAAGCCGCCGGGAGCAGGTCCCGGCGGCTCGTCAGCTCAGGTTGACTACTCTTCCTCGAACTGGTCCTTGCCGGCCCCGCAGATCGGGCAGACCCAATCGCCAGGTAGTTTGTCGAACGACGTGCCCGGCTGGATGCCGTTGTCCGGGTCGCCCTGGTCCGGATCATAGACGTATCCGCAGACGGTGCAGACGTACCGCTTCATCCTGGGACTCCTCTTCCTTTCGTGCTCGCCCTCTGTCTCATGCGCGCTGTACCCGGGCGCGTTCCGGCCGGTCCTGCCGCCCTTGACCGCGTGGTAGTACGCGTACGTCAGCGGCTCGCCCGGCTTGAGATTCTCGCTTCGAACCGTGTTGCCGATGAACAGCGTGTGGGTACCGCAGTCCACCACTCCCGTCACCCTTACCTCGAAGCTGGCCAGAGTATGGTCGAGGATGACCGGACAGCCGTCCGCGCCGTCACGCCATTTCACCTGAGCCAGCTTGTCGAAATCACGGCCGGTGCGGAATCCGAAGATGCCCAGGAACGCAAGCGGGGTGTCACGCTCGAGGACCTGAACCGCGAAGTTGCGGCCGGCCACTACCAGGTCATGGGTGAAGTTCTTCTTGCTCAACGCCATCGCGACCACGCAGGGTTGCTCCGCGACCTGCTGGAATGCATTGATCAGGCAGCCGTTGCGGCGCTCGCCGTCCCGCGCGGTGACAAGGTGAAGCCCATAGCTGACCTTCCGGAATGCGGTAAGATCGAGGTTTGTCGGGCAGGTGTCAGGTACGGGCACGGATTCGTACATCAAGTCAGCTCCCTGAGTCGCCTGCCGACCTCCGCGCCCAGCTCGCGGCAACGCGCGAACGCCGTCGCATCGGGCACATAGACCGTCCGAACCGGCTCGCCGACAGACTCGACGTTCATCGCCGCGAGTTCGACACCCATCGCCCTGCAGGCTTCGCCGCTCCAGCCGTATGATCCGAAGGTCTGGCCGAGCAGGTTCGCGCGTCTGAGCCCCCGCGCATAGCAGAGGAAGTCGGCCATCGTCGGGAACATCTGGTTGTTGATGGTCGGTGAACCGACCAGGAGTGCCCCGGCCTCGAGCAACTCGGTCATCACGTCGCTCCGGTGTGCCGGGCCGAGCGGCATGACCTTCACGTCAACCTCCGCCCCGCTGATGCCGTCGGCGATCGCTCGTGCCATCGACGCGGTTGATCCCCACATCGTCGCGTAGGCGATGACCGCCTTGCGGGCCGGCCGGCCCGCCGCCCAGCGCGCGTACCAGCCGAGCACGTCGAAGCCGCGGCGCCAGACCGGCCCGTGATCCGGGCACAGGTAGCCGATGTCCAGCTTCAGCTCGCCGAGTGTCGCCAGCAGCTTGGTGACCAGCGTCGAGAACGGGAGCAGTATGTTGGCGTAGTACTTGGCCGCCTCCTGTTGGAGCACCGCGGGGTCGAGTTCGTCTGCGAAAAGCCGGTTCGACGCAAGGTGCATCCCGAAGCCGTCCTGTGAGAAGAGCAGCCGGTCGGTGGCCAACCAACTCGCCATCGAGTCGGGCCAGTGGAGCATCCGGGTCTCGAGGAAGAGGAGCTCGAGGTTGCCCAGGCTGAGCTTGTCCCCGGTGCCTACCGCCTCGATGCCGTCGAGCCCGAAATGCGCCTTGAGCGCCTTCACGCCCATCTTCGATGCGAAGACGCGCTCGGGCTTGACCGCGGCGATGATCTCGGGCAGTGAGCCCGAGTGATCCATCTCCGAGTGGTTCGAGACAATGAAGTCGATTCTGGACGGGTCGACGACCGAGGCAATCCTGGCCACCATCTCCTCGCGGAACGGCCCCTTGACCGTGTCGATCAGCGTGACCTTGTCGGCCATCACCAGGTAGGCGTTGTAGGTGGTTCCGCGACCGGTGGCGTAGCCGTGGAAGTCCCGGATCGCCCAGTCAATCGCACCTACCCACCAAACGTGCTCGCTGACTCGGACTGCCTGCAGGTTTCCGGTGCTCATTGCTCCACCTACCCCGGCGGTCAAGCCGGAGTCTGGGCGTAGAAGGCCGCGAGCTCCGGGGCGAGCGTGAACACCCGGGCGCCCAGCTCCTTGTCGAGCATCAGGAGCCCGTTGCCGTTGCCACCGACCAGCTTGAGCTTGTCGACGATCGTCCTCGCGGTGTCCTCTTCCTCGATCTGCTCGTCGACGAACCACTGGAGCATGCCCTGGGATGCGAAGTCGTTCTCGACCCGGGAGAGCTTCATCAGGTCGTTTATCCGCCCGGTGATGAACTGCTCATGTTTGTGGGCCGCCTCGAACGCGGCCAGCGCCGACTCCCAACTCGCCCTCGGCTCAGCCATCGCGAAGAGGTGAACTCGGCCGCCGCGCTCGGCAACGTGCTTGTAGAAGCGCATTGCGTGGGTCAGCTCCTCCTGGGCCTGGGCCCGCATCCAACCCGCCATTCCGGTTAGCCCGGTATCGTCGAAGCAGGCGGCCATCGCCAGGTACAGATAGGCCGACTCGAGTTCGTGCTTGAGCTGCTCGTTGAATGCCTCCTCGAGCTTCTTCGGTATCATCCTGCGCCCCCCGCCTTCCAGAGCCCATGCAGGTTGCAGTACTCGCGGGCGCTTACCTGCTCGCCCTGCAGCGGGAAGCGCGCTTCAGGTTTGTCGCCCGGCTTCAGGTACACCCGGCAGACGCGGTCATCGACAAGGAGCTCAATCCACTCGATATGGTGCTCCTCAAGCATCGGGTGCGCAACGCTGCCGACCTTCACCAGGAAGCCGTCGGCAATGCGCTCGATGACGGGCACGTGCTTCTCGCGCGCCGCATCGGTGGTGTTCTCAACCAGCAGCTTCATCGGCTTGCCGCAGCACACCAGCTGGCCGGCGCCGCCGTGGAGAACCTCAACTATGTTGCCGCAGACCTCGCACTTGTAAACTTCCAGACGCTTGGCCATCGCTAACCCTCCAGAGTCTCCCGCCCGTGACTACTTGTCGCCCAGCAGCCTGGGGTCCGGACCACCGGGTCCGCACTCGGGCGTGTAACAGGTTACGTTTCGGAACTCACACTTGCGCTCGCAGGATGGGCAGTTCTCCGGCGGTTCTTCCGCCTGGAGCGTATGCCCGCACTCCCCGCACCGCCACCAGGGCAACTGCTTGCTGTCGGTCATTGCACCTCCCGCGGCTTCAGGCCGCTACCTCCCGGACCGCGGCCAGCACAGCCGCATAGTCCGGCTCTTTGCCGACGTCGCTGACCAGTTGAATGTAACGAACGATGCCTGCCCGGTCAACCACGAAGACCGCCCGGGCCAGCAGACGGCTCTCCTTCATCAACACGCCCCAGGCCCTGCCGAACTCCGCCTCGCGGTGGTCGGACAAGGTCTCGACCCTGTCCACACCCGCCGCTCCGCACCAGCGCTTCTGGGCGAAAGGCAGGTCCATGCTGACGGTCAGGACCCGGACCTCATCGCCCAGCCCGGCCGCCTCGGCGTTGAATCGCCGTGTCTCCAGATCGCAGACCGACGTGTCAAGCGACGAGACAACCACCACAACCAGCACCTTGCCGAAGTAGCTCGACAGCCTCACCGTCGAGAGGTCGTTGGCCACCAACGTCGCGTCCGGGGCATTGTCACCCACCCTCACCCCGTTTCCGATCAAGGTAACCGGCTTACCGCCGGAAGTTACCAGTCCCCTTCTCTCCGTCATCGGGAGGCCTACCAGTTCTCGCCGAGCAACTCAAAGTGGGCCTGGGGATGGGCGCAGGCCGGGCATTGGTCCGGCGCCTCGACGCCATCGTGAAGGTAGCCGCAGTTCCGGCAGCGCCAGGTCACTGGCTTCTCGCGTTTGAAAACCCTGCCCTTCAGGATGTTTTCGCGCAGTTCATTGTACCGCTTCTCGTGCTGCTTCTCGGCCACCGCGATTGCCCGGAACGCCTCCGCTATGTCCCCGAAGCCCTCTCGCTCCGCGACCTCGGCGAAACCGGGGTACATTTCGGTCCACTCGTAGCGCTCGCCAGCCGCGCCTTCCATCAGGTTCTCGGAGGTTGAGCCGATGACCCCGGCGGGAAACTTCGCCCGTACCTCGGCCTCGCCACCCTCCAAGAACTTGAACAGCCGTTTCGCATGCTCGCGTTCCTGATTGGCAGTTTCATCGAATATGTCAGCTATCTGGACATAACCTTCTTTGCGAGCCTTGCTTGCGAAGTAGGTATAGCGGTTGCGGGCCTGCGACTCGCCAGCGAAGGCGGTCAGCAGGTTCTTCTCGGTTTCACTGCCGCGCACTGTCATTGCTGTGGTCTCCTTTCATGAGCTACTTCACGCGAACACATCTGCGTGCATGCCTGAACCATCGTAGCGCTCCGCCACTCCGCAACGGCTGCTACTACTCTTCGACGCTTCACTCCGGCACGGCGATTCGCACCGCGGCGGACGACTGCCGGAGCCGCAGGCGATCACGACGCTTGTCGCCTCTCGCAGGACATCTTCGATGCGCTTCTCCTTGACTTCGTTCTAGTCTCAGCTAATCTTGCCTAACAAAGGAGCCTAGTCAATGTATGGTGTTCTGATCTTCCTGCACCTGCTGGTTGCGGTCGTGCTGGTATTGGCCATCCTGATCCAGCAACCACAGAAGGGCGGCATGGCCTCAATCATGGGTGGCGCCGAGACCGTGTTCGGCGGCGGTGGCGCCGCGCCTTTCATGGCCAAGGTTACGACCGTGCTGGCCGTCGCGTTCATGCTCACCTCGCTGGGCCTGGTGATGCTCGCTGCCCGCGCCAACCGGCGACCCACCGCCCAGGCCCGTCCTGCTGCGAGCCAGCCTGCCATTCCGGTGACTCCCGAACCTGCTGAACTGCCGATTGGAGGAGAGTGATGTACGCAATCGTCCGCATTGCCGGCTTCCAGTTCATGGTCAAGGAGGGTGATACCATTGCAGTTCCGCGGCTCGAAGCGGAACCCGGCACGACGGTCAAAATCGAGGATGTGCTCTTCGTGCGCACCGACGATGATGCGCTGATCGGTCACCCCAGAATCGAAGGCTGTCATGTCGAGGCCGTGGTTGTCGACCACCCCCGGTCCGACAAGATCACTGTCTTCAAGTTTCGTCGGCGGGAAAACTACCGGCGCAAGCACGGACACCGCCAGGGATTCACCCGGGTCCGGGTCAACCGCATTGCCGATGCCGGCTAGCAGAGCAAAGTCGGCCGACAGACATGCCTAAGGGAAGTCAGTCCCCCGGTGCCCTTCTCACACGCCGGTTACGTCGGGCGAGGCCCTTGGGTCTTGCCATTACGGTCATGCTGCTGGTCTCGGCCGTATCAACACTGCCAGCCGGCGAGGTCATCTGGCGCGGCCCGGGTGACGACGGCATCTACTCAACCATCTCGGTCTCTGACATCGACGGTGACACCTCCCCGGAGGTGATCTCAGCCATATATTACGGCGGCACGCCATCTGACCCTCGCAAGGTTTACTGCCTGTCAGGTCGAACCGGCGACACCATCTGGGTCAACCGGTCGGCCTACGGTACTTGGGGAAACAAGGGCCTGGACAATGCCGGAGACCTCAACAATGACGGCATCGATGACATCGTGCTCGGTACTGTCGGCACCTACATCCCGCCGGGCCGGTCCTGCATTGCGATCGACGGAGAAACCGGCGAGAATCTCTGGGTGTTTCCATTCGGTCAGGACCGCGGCTGGTGTTACAGTGTTCGCGCGTTCACCGCGCCCGGGGGAAGCCCGGTTGACCTCGATCATGACGGCATCCCGGAAGTGCTCGCGGCAGCCGGTGGACTGACGACTGATCGTCGCGGCACGGCGATTGCGCTATCGGGTGCCTCGGGAGACAGTCTGTGGGCATTCCGCCCGGCATACGACGGTGCCCAGTGCATAGCTCCGTTCGTAGACGTAGATGGTGACACGATTCCCGAGGTCTTGGTCGGCGCCGGCGGGAACGGCCTCGACAACCGGGCGTTCTGCCTCTCGGGCCGCGACGGCTCGCTCGTCTGGGCCTACACGACGGCCGGTTCAGTCTCCGACATCGAACGACTGCCCGACGTCAACCGCTCCGGCACCGATGACGTCATCTGCGGCGGCTGGGCGTACAGAGTCTACTGCCTCGAAGGCGCCACCGGGGACTCAATTTGGGTCACTTCACTCGGTGGGAGCAGCATCGTGATGGAACTCGTGCCGATTCGGGACGTCAACGCCGACGGCATTGACGATGTCGTCGTCGGATCCTGGTCAAGCTCGGTTCATATCCTCTCCGGAGGTGACGGGACGACGCTATGGTCCGGCTACGTTGGCAGCGACGTCTGGTCGGTCGACACGCTCGCCGATGTGGATGGAGATGACGTACCCGAGGTCATCGCTGGCTGTCTCGGCGGAGGAAACGGCGCCATCAAGGTATTCAGCGGGGCCAGCGGCACTGAGCTCTGGGGCCACGAGTTCGTCGAGCGCGTCTACGACGTCACCGGTGTGCCCGACTTGAATGCCGACGGTAGCCCCGACGTTGTTGTCGCTCTGCAGGACCACGGCAATGATCCGTACCACGTCTACGCCTTCAACGGCATCCTCCCGTCGGCGCTGGCCGAGAGCACGGAACCTCCGCACCCCAAGCTCACTGGCGTCAGCATCGTAGGGCGCCCCGAGCTCCGGTTGACGGTCCCGACCCGAGGAATCTGGCGCCTTCTGCTGCTTGATGCGGCTGGCCGCCGTGTTGGATCGGTGCTCACCGGCGTCGGGCCGGTCTACGACAAGCCGGTCTCAGTCGACAAACTCATCCCGACAAACGGGCTCGTCTTCGCCCGCCTCGAAATCGAGACCGCAGGGACCAAAGTCCTAAAGCTCATTGTCGCCCGCAATTAACGAAAGGCTGAGTCAAGATGAAGCAAGAACCGCTAACCGCACTCGAGAAGATCGCCCAGCTCGGCAAGAAGGTCAACGATATGACTCAGGCTGAGCTCGCACGGGTCGTCGGCTGCTCACGCGAACGCATCCGTCAGCTCGTACCGCGCATGAAGGTAAAGCCTGGTCGACGTGTTCGCGCCTGGCATCGTTCACTGCCCCCGAAGACCTGTCGCGAGATGGCCCGGCACCACGATGCCGGCGAGTCACTGACCGGCATTGGCAAGAAGTTCGGCGTGAGCGACTATCACGTTCGCGAGGCAATCCGGATGGTCCGGCCGAAGCTTGAGCCGGCCGGTCGCATTCAACGGCTGCGCCGACTTGAGGCGCTCGCAAAGCTCATTGACAAAGGCGCGACATTCGAGCAGGCCTGCGACAGGTTGGGATTCAGCGCGCTACAACGCCGCCGCTATCGAAAGCAACTCGGCCTGCGCTGGGACGGGCGTAAGACCGTGCCCGCCCGCCGGAAGAAATAGACCGGGCTGACTGCCCGGCCTGCCGGAGATTGGGCGATACAAGAGTTGAACTTGTGACCTCTGGTATGTGAGACCAGCGCTCTAACCAGCTGAGCTAATCGCCCCACAGGCGGATACAATTGTAGCTGCCCGTGCCAGCCCGTCAACTGAGGGACCGGCTTCAGTGATCACGGTCAACGAAGCTCACACCGGTGTCCGGGGCGGGCAGTTGTTCAATTTCCCGGTCAATCTCGATCACGCGTACCGCTGCGCCCAGATCACCGAAGAGCCGCCGCGCCGCCACCAGGTTGTCTCGAGCAGGATCGAGTACGCCGACCTCACGCGCTAGCCTCCCCAGCGCAAGCAGTGATCCCGCTTCACTCCATCGGTCCCGAGTCTCGCGTGCCATCGCGATCGCCCGGTCGAGCGTACGGTGGGCATCGCGGGTCCGGTTGCCCCGCGCCTCCACGAAGGCGACCGCCCTCAACGCCCGGATCTCATCCTTGCGGGTCCCGGAACGGTGAATCATCATGAGGGCTTCCTCCGCCGCCGCGCCGGCCTCTTCGAGATTACCGGCCTCAGCCAATGCCTCGGCGAGGAACATCCGGGCACGCGCTTGAGAATCCATCAAACCAGCTTGACCATACTCCTCTACCGCTGCCCGCCAGTCATCAAGAGCCTGCGCCTTGTCGCCGGAAGCGCGGGCGATATGACCGGCCTCGAAACGGTAGTCAGCCGACAGCTCGGGCTCACGAACCGCGCCGGCCGCGTCGGCCAATAGCCGGAGTTTCTCCCGAGCTTCCGAGAGGCGGCCATCCTCAGCCAACATCCGAATCTCAACAACCGACGAGCGCAACTGGAGTTCAGCGCAGTCGGTCCTCTCTGCAAGGCGGAATGCCTCGTCGACGTCCCGTGCTGCCCCGGCCGGGTCGTGCATTTCGACGGCCAGTACCGCGCGCTGGATGAGATGACGTCCCAGCTGGACCTCGCTAGCGCTCGACCGGTCCAGTTCCACAGCTTGGTCCAGTAGTGAATGGGCCTTCTCCAGCGCGCCGTGACGCTGAGCGGCCGCAGCCAGACCGACCAGGCAGACCGCCTGCAATGCCCGCTCGCCTTCCTCCCCCGCCCTCTCGAGCGCCCGCTCGTAGTACTCCCCGGCTACATCGGCCCGTCCAAGCCCCTCGGACGCCTGGGCAAGACCGGCGAGTATGCCGGCCTCTGACGCACGAGTTCTGCTGTCGCCGTGATGACGAAGCGCCCGCTCAAACAGCTCGAGGCCTCGCTTGTAGTCTCGCTGGCGCAGACACAGCCCGCCGCCAAGCGCCAGAAGTTCAACCTCGCCGGGACGGTCGCCAGCTCTGCGGGCCAGCGCAAGCCCATTCTCGAATGTCCCACGCGCAGCATCGAGATTGCCCTGCCCCGCCAGTATCTTGCCGGTCGAGATGAATGCCTGAACAGCACGAACGGCGTCGCCCGACTGCTCGCTCAGCCGGAGGACATCGCGATGCCGTGCCAACGCCTTCTCCACATTGCCCTGATTCTCCAGCATCTCGGCCGCCCTTGCCAATGCCCTGGACTGCTCGCGAAGTTCGTCCAACTCCCCCCACAGCCGGGCGGCAAGGTCGAAATCGGCCAAGGCCTCTGCACACCGCCCGTCCGCACGCGCCAGCATCCCTTGGGAATAGAGCGTCGTCGTGATTCCATACCGGTCGCGCGCCTTGCGAGCAGTGACCAGCGCGGCGTCAAGTGCGGCTCTTGCTTCGGACCTACGCTCTGAAGCAAAGAGACAAGCTCCGACGAGGAACTGCAGGGCAACCTTCTCGCTACCGCGACTGTGTCCAAGCGCTCCCTGCCAAGTATCGACAGCAAGGTCCAGCCGGTTGCGAGTCACCTGCTTGACACCTTCGGCAAAAGCATGAAAGACAAGGCGTGACCGGGTTACGGGGAGACCACTCAGATAGAGGACCTCGACGCAACGCCGCAGCGGACGGAGTCGATCGAGAAACTCACCTGCTGCCTGACGCTCCCCACGAGCAGCCCTCAATTCCAGTTCCAGCAGCCGACGACGGGTACTGCGCCCGCCAAAGATGGTGATCGCCAGAGCCGCCGCGAGGATCGCGATCGCGGCCGTGAGTAGGACTATCAAAATGGACGCGGGTAACCGCGATCAAAGGACAAGCGCGCAGGTAACAACACTGCAGCTAAGTTAAACGCCCGTTGCAGCATGTCAAGCTGAACTCCGCCCGGACTCGGCTGCCTTGACTGCCACTGACCGCTGACTATTCTTACCTGCCGCTACATGAACGCAGTACCGCTCAAAGACAAAGGACGGACCGGTAGCGATACCGGCCTCACCCCGGCAAGGAGCGCGGGCAAGCTTGATCGCTGTATGGCTGGCCAGTACAGGACCAAGAAGGTGTTAGCGGTCGCGCTCCGCAATCGCAGGCGCCGAAGGCGTGTCAACAGCGACATGCATGCAGCCGGCGCAAACACTGGAGTTCGTCGCCTTCACACGGCGCGTTCCGTCCCGCTCGAAGACATCATCTTGTACCTTCCTGACGGCAACGCCAATGGGCATTAGGATCACAACACCGTTCGTTCAAGATAGACTGAAGAAATCTCCGACGACAGGAAACTGAGCCAGTGCATACTATGAAGAAGGACTTGACTACCTTGACCGATATGACCCGTGATGAGCTGGGCGCCCTGCTCGACTACGCGCTCCAGCTGAAGGCCGCGTTTCATCAGCACCCGCGCAACGCGCTTGCCGAAGGCCGCATGGCGGCCATTGTTTTCGAGAAGCCCTCGCTGCGGACGCGCGTGACTTTCGAGGTCGCCATACGCCAGCTTGGTGGTTCTGCGGTCTATCTCGGCCCCAGCGACATCGGACTCGGTATCCGCGAAACCGTTCCCGATGTCGCCCGTAATCTCTCTCGTTGGGTCGACTGTATCATCGCCCGGGTATTCGAACACAACAAGATCGTCGAGCTCGCCAAACACGCAACCATCCCGGTCGTGAATGCGCTCTCAGACGAGTTTCACCCCTGCCAAGTGCTCGCCGACCTGCTGACTATCAGTGAGCATTCCGGTCGACTCCAAGGCGTCACGGTTGCCTGGACTGGCGATGGCAACAACGTCTGTAACTCCCTGATGCTCGGCTGCGCGATGACCGGCGCCAATTGCCGGGTCGCGACTCCTAAGGGCTTCGAGCCAACTGTGTCAGTCGTGGAACGGGCACGGACCCTCGCGCAGGAAACTGGCGCATCCCTGTTCCTGACCAGCGGACCGGCCGAGGCGGTCGCCGGTGCAGACTACGTGTACACCGATGTCTGGGCCTCAATGGGCCAGGAGGGCGAGGCCATGCAGCGGGCGAAGATATTTCGCCCCTACCAAGTGAACGCCGAGCTGCTTGCGCAGGCTAATCCGAGCGCAAGGGTCCTTCACTGCCTGCCAGCGCACCGAGGTGACGAAATCACCGCTGAGGTCATCGACGGCCCGCAATCGATCGTGCTCGACCAGGCCGAGAACAGGCTTCACATTCAGCGGGCGTTGCTCGCCCGCCTTCTCGGTCGCCCGTCGACCGGGGCCTGATACCGCCCCGCGCCAGACGCGGGGCAGAAACTGCCCGGCGTGGAACCGGGCAAGGAGGCTGAAATGCGAGATAGCATCGTTCTGCTCACGCTGGCCGCGGTCGCCGCGGCGGTCCCGGTCGGTATCGAGCCGGTCGTCGTCACCGGCACCGACGGCACCGAACAGGTCTACTTCCGCATCAACACCGGCACCGCGACGATCGAGCACTTCCCGGCGCCGGCTGCCGGCTCGCCGGCACTTGGCGACACCGGTGTGCTCTGGGTAGACCGCGCGCACCGCGCCGCCATTTGCCAGTCGATCGCGCTTTCGGGTGACGGCATGCACGTCTTCGCCAACTGGTATCTGAACGCGGAGCGGGCCGACTACTACCGCACCTTGGCCGGCAACGTCCCGCGCTGGACCGCACCCGGCAACTACTCTCACAATTACGGCGGCCAGCAGATCGGCGCGTCCCACGACGGCCGGGTGCTGACCCTCTCCAGCCCGGACGGTGTCTACAAGTGGTCCCGGACCTCGGGCATCCCGGACTGGTTCCACCCCTACCCGGTCAGCGTCGGCGGGTTCTCGCGGGTCTCATACGATGGCTCGACCACCGCCGCGGCCCAGAACGGCACCGTCTACGCCTTCGACGCGGTCACCGGCGAAACGCTCTGGACCGCACCCTTCCCGGAACCGACCCGTCTCCAGGGCATCGACCTCTCCGACGACGGCTCGGTCGTCGCGGTAACCGTCTACGATTCCTGCCTCGTCTACCACAACGGCGCGCGCCGAGGCGGCATCCCGATTGGCACCTCCAACTCCGGCACCCAGTACGCAGCAGCGGTCTCCGGCAACGGAGAACTCATTGTCACCGGTGACTACCACGGCCGGACCCGCCTCTGGCGCTGGAATGGGTCCGTCTACGTGATGCGCTGGAGTGCTCAGGCCGGTACGCCCTGGGTCGCCGGGGTCGGCATCTCTCGCGACGGATCCACCATCGCCTGCGGCAGCGGCTACAACGACGGCAGGCTGTCGGTCTTCGACTCCAGCTCAGCCACCCCGCTCTGGACCTACGAGGGCTACGGTAGCCAGGGCGCCTACGTCGCCTCGGTCGCGCTCTCCGGCGACGGCTCCCGGATTGCCGCGGCCTCGTGGGGCGACCGCGCCACGAGCGGAACCTTCAAGGTCTTCACGGTTCACGATCGCGCGAGCAACGTCCCACTCGTCGGTATCGCCCGTGACGACGAACCCGGCTCGCTGTTCGCTTGCGACATCTCCGACGATGGCGTCTTCGCGGCCGCAGGCGGCAAGGCGGTCCACGCCCAGGTCATGGGCAACGGCGGCCAGGTCTATGCGGTCATCGTCGGCGCGCCAGAGTCGCTGAACGTCGGTATGCACGCAACCAGCGCGCCCGGACGGCACATCCAAGTCGGCCAGAACATCACTCCGGCCGCGACCGTCGCGAACTACGGCGAAGTCACCACCAGCCTAACTGCGTTCCTCCGAATCACCACCGAGCCCGACAGCCTCATCTATCTCGACAGCACTAGGATCGCCGATCTCGCGCCCGGCGTCACCCAGCCGATCACCTTCGGCGACTGGACTCCGACAGCCTACGAGCTCTACCGCTGCGAGTTCTACACCGTCTGCCCCGGCGACGGCTACGCCGGCGACGACACGCTCATCGTCAAGGCCAAGTGCTTCCACGACGGCCGGCCCGAGCATATTGGCCCGCCATTCGCCGAGAACACGGTCGGCCAGCAGCTCATCCCGTGCGTCCGGGTCCGCAACAACGGCTCCTACGCCGACGCACTCAACGGCCGGCTCATCATCCGTGACTCGACCGGCACCACCGTGTATGAAGAAGCCTTCAGTACCTCCCAACTCCTGCCCGAGTCCAGCGCGGCTGTCCTCCTCCCGGGCTTCACCCCGGCCGACGTCGGTCCGCACCAGGCGGTCGTGGTCGCGGCCAGCCCAGAAGACTTCTACCCCGACAACGACACCATCGTCAACGAGTTCGAAGTCACTTGGGAAATCATCTACGACGACGGCGTCCCGGATGCCTACTACTGGATCGGCCGGCGCGAGAACGACAAGTTCTACGTCCGGTTTACACCCACGATCCCTCCGCCCCTCTCGCTCCGCGGCGGCCGCATCTACGTCAACATGGCCAACCAGCCTTTTGAGTATGTGATGGTGTGCAAGGACGATGGCGCCGGTCGGCCGGACACCAACTCGGTGCTCCAGGCCGTCCAGAACGTGGTGACCCCGGTCGCACCCGGCTGGATCGAATTCGACCTTGACATCACCCTGCGCAGCGCCGACGACGTCTGGCTCATCTGCCGCTGGACCGACGCCTCTGCGGCGATGGGGGTAGGTGCCGACAACACCCCGCCGCTCCACCTGCGCTCCTACCTCTCCTCCAACCAGGACACATTCCAGCTCTGGAACCGGCACGACTGGATGATGCGACTGACCCAGTCGGTCGACGTCGGCGTGGCCGAGGACGCCGACGCACCACGGTTCCTGCGGCTGTTCGCACCCCGGCCTAACCCGTTCAGCCGGCGTCTCCAACTCAGCTACGAAGTCCCGGTTGCCGGCCCGGTCGAGCTCAAGCTCTACGACGCGACCGGCCGGACCGTTGCGACCCTTGCCCACGACAGCCACCAGCCCGGCCGCCACACCGCTACCTGGCAGGCAGGCAAACAACGGCTTAGCGCCGGGCTCTACTTCGCCCGGCTCACACTGCTTTCCACTGGCACCTCCCGGGTTCAGAAGCTCGTCAAGCTCGACTGACGGTCCGGACTTGCGCGGCCTCACAGACAGCAGAAGCAGTATCAACCTGCGGGAAGTGCCCAGGCGGCAAGTTGACACCAGACACGAGGGCGTATAATGGTAGCATCGTCTGCGTATTGACTCGGCTCTGTCCGCTCCGGGTCAGACGTGAGCAGACAACCTGCGGTCAGACAGGTGCAGTAATTCACGCCTGACGCAACGGCACGGCAGGCAGTCGTGGCTGAGCGGTTGCGTCCGGCAAGGAGGCCAGATGAGAAGACTGAGTCTGCTGGTAGTGATGCTGTTCGCGACCTCGGCGGCCGCTGGCGGCATCACCGAGAGCTTCACGTTCTCACATGAAGCAGTTGTGTTCGGCACCCGGGACGGTTTCGGGACCGTCACGCTCCCCGGAGCGCCCCACACCTTCCCGCTTGGGACACCCGACCTTCCTGCCCTTCCTTACTCGGTCGTGATCCCGGCCGACGCCGAAGCGACGGGGATCGATATCCTGGAGTTGGTCGAAACGCCGCTGGCCGGCCGTCATGAGCTTCTGCCGGTGCAGCACCCGGTGCCGTACTCAATCGACCAGGTCAAGCAGCCATTTATCGAGCCGGACCCGGCGATCTACGGGCGGGACGCGGTCTGGCCGGCAGAACCCGCTGTCTTCGGTAGGACACACAACAAGGGCGGTTTCAGGGTCGCCAGCTTCGCGCTCCACCCGGTACGCTACAACCCGGTGACGAAACAACTCTCGCTCGTCACCAAGATCCGGGTTCGCGTCAACTATGCGAGTGGGGCGCGGTCGATGCCGCGCCGAGCGCCAATCCAGACCGAGGTTCACGCCGAAGGGCTGCGCCGGCTGGTGCTTAACCCGCGTGACGTCGCCAAGTGCGCCCCGGCCACTCGCTCCTCGACGAACGGCTCGTTCTTCCTGCCCGCAGGCGAGTTCGAACACGCGATTATCACTCCAACGGTCTGGGCCGACTCTTTCGCCCGACTTGTTGAGTGGCGTTCACGCCAAGGCTGGCGCTCGCGCGTCATGTGTCTTGAGAGCATCGGCGCAGTCTATCCCGGGCGCGACCTCCCCGAGAAGATGCGCAACTTCATCAAGGATGCCGACACGACATGGGGCACTGTCTTCGTGTTCATCGCCCGCGACGACTATCCAGCAGGTGTCAACCAGGTCCGTCAAGTCTCAGCCTACAGCTACTCGATGAAGTCGGACATGTACTTCTCTGACCTTGATGGCACTTGGGACGCCAATAACAACAACGTATTCGGTGAGGTTGCCGACGACGTCGACGGCTATGCCGACGTCTATGTCGGGATGATCACCATCTCGACCGGTGCCGAACTGTCCAACTACCTCGGGAAGATCTTCCGCTACGAGTTCGAATCCGACCTGACACCGGGCTGGGTCACCAAGATGCTACTGCCCAACGGCGTCAGCTTCTCGAACGAGTTTAACGACTCAATCGCCAACGCCACGCCAAGCCCGCCCTGGTTCGACCTCAAGATGTACTACTCCGGCGGGATGGTGAGCCCGTCGCCCCAGCGATTCTGCGACTCGCTGAATTCCGGTTACGCCCTTGCCGGCATCATTGCCCACGGCTCGCCCGACGTGATGGACATCGGCGGCAGCGTGACCAGCACAATGATGACCGGGTTGACGAACGCCAACCGGATGAACTTCTCGACCTACGTCTGCTGCAACACCGGCGAGTGGAATCTCGGAGGCACAAACGGCGACTGCATCGCCGAGAATAAGGTGTTTCATGCTCCCAACGGCTTCGTCGGCGCGGCCCATAACGACAAGTCGGGCTGGGTCCGGGTCGCCGAGTTTTTTAACTACTCGATGATGTGGGGTGCAATCGGCTACCGCTCCGCTCGCCAGGTTACCTCAGGCCAGATCGTCTCGTGGGGGAAGGACTACTGGGTATGGTGCCTCGATGACTCGGCCAAATGGAGAATGGAGGCGTTCGAGCGTAACCTGTTCGGCGAGCCGGCGGTCCCGATCTGGACCGGGGACATTTTCGTCGCCAGCGTGATTCGCCCCGGCGCCATCAACATCGGCACGGGAATTCCTGTGGCGATCACCGTGACAACGCCAACCGATGCTCCGGTCGAGAGCGCACTCGTCTGCCTCCGCAAAGGCACTGAGACATTCGCCCGCGGCTGGACCAACGCGTCAGGCCAGGTGACGCTCACAGTCTCGCCGCTGACCCCGGGCCACCTTCAGCTCACTGTCACCAGCGCCAACAACCAACCCCACCTTGACTCGATCCCGGTTATGGCCGCAGGTCGATTCGTCGCCTACCTCAGGAGCACGATCGCCGACTCCACCGGCGGCAACGGTGACGGGATCATCAACCCGGGCGAGACAGCTCGCATTCGCGCCTGGGTCAAGAACTACGGAAGCCTGACTGCGAACAGCGTCGCCGGCCGCCTGATCACCCACGCGCCGGGAATCACCATCACCGACGCGGACGCGAGTTTCGGGGACATCGCAGGAGAAGACAGCGCGTACGATGCCAATGCCTGGGAAATCGAAGTCGCGAACGGCCTGCCCAACGGCCACGCCATCCCCTGCTCGGTTGTCTGCCGTGACGCCAACGACTCGGTCTGGGTGAGCTACGCAACCTGGTACGTCGGCGCGCCGGCCCTGCAATTCCGCCGCTTCACAGTGATCGACGAGCTCGACCCGTCGGGAGTGCTCGACCCGGGCGAGACCGCCGACCTTGAGGTGACCATCCGGAACACCGGGCTGGGCAACGGCTACAACGTCCGGGGCGTGCTGACCTCGGGTGACTCGCGCCTGACCTTCCCGGATTCGACCGCAACCTGGGGCACGGTGCTCGCCGGCGATTCTGCGGCAAACGCTGCCGACCGCTTCACGGCCCGCGCCGACATCTCAATCCCAAAGGAAACCCAGATCACCTGCACGCTCTACCTCTTCGCCGACAACGGCTACGAAAGCAGCCACCCATTCACGATTGAGGTTGGTGAAGTCCGGCCAGTCGACCCGATTCCCGACAACTCAACCCCGATTCTCTACTGGGCCTACGACAACGGCGATTCGGGGTATGCCCGGGCGCCGGAGTTCGAATGGCTGGACATCGCCGGGGTCGGCACGCGGCTCGCCATCACCTCGGACGACCAGACGGTCCAGTTCAATCTCCCGACCGCGTTCGGGCCGTTCTATTTCTACGGCCGCCGGTTCAGCCAGCTCTCGGTCTGCGGCAACGGCTGGGTCGGGCCGGGCTACACGACGAGGACCGCGTACTCGAACATCTCGAT
>JAWOHE010000012.1:0-31520 GCA_046485285.1 bacterium | reverse complement strand
GGCTGCGACGGGCGGCATTCCGAAGAGCGGAAGTGCGCGCGTCTCTCTCACGTCCTGATTGTGCCGGCTGGTTTCTACCTGTCAACCTGGGCCGGATGGCCGGGCCGGCCGGGTCCGGCGAGCCAGCGGTCGAGGTCTTGGCGGAGCGAGTCCGGGGCCTTGCCTTCGGCGATGGCGCGGTCGAGGACGCGGCGGGCGAGGCCGAAGACGCTGATTGCGGAAGGACGGCGGTCGGGCCTGACAGGCAGGAGCACGGGTGCCGGCCGCCGGCAGAAGAGCGTCACCGATGTCAAGACAATGGAGTGTGACCCGCGTCCTGACCCCGTCCGGACCCCCACCCCCACCTGCCTTCCCCTAGCGGCCCCGGGGACGCCTCCCCTAGCGGCCCCCGGGGCGGCCTCCGGGACGGCCCCGGTAGCGGCTCCCGGGACGGCCCCGGGAACCGTCCCCCCGATATCCCCAGGAGCGGTTCCCCTAGCGGCCCCGGGAGCGGCCTCCCGGACGGTCCCCGGGACGGCCCCGGGAACCGTCCCGGGGATATCCCCGGGTATACCCCCCGGAGCGCTCCTGCCTGCCTCGAACCTACCGGAGAAGCCGGACGACACCCCTATCCCCCACCGCACCCCCGGAGCGGTCCCGGGAGCGGTCCCGGGAGCGGTCCCCGGGACGGCCCCCGGAGCGGCCCCCGGAGCGGTCCCCGGAGCGGCTCCCGGGACGGCCCCCGGAGCGGTCCCCGGGGCGGCCCCCGGGACGGCCCCCGGAGCGGCTCCCGGGACGGCCCCCGGAACGGTCCCCGGGGCGGTCCCCGGGACCATCCCCGGGGCGGCCCCCGGGACCGTCCCGGGGATATCCCCGGGGATATCCCCCCCTGCCGTCAAAGCTCGGCCGGTGAGTGACTTACGTTTTGATGCCCAAAACGGGGCCTGCTGGTGGCTCCTGACCGACTTTGCCGGCGAAGGCTTGGACCCAAGGGTGCTGATTGCGGTCCGCCGGGATGGCTTCGGAGTCGACGGCCCGAAGGCGGAGAGGGGGAGAAAGCCGGAAAGGGATTTCTCCACTGCGGTCGAAATGACGGGCGGGGGGCCGTGGGTCAGGATGGCAGGGCCCATGGGTCCTTTGTGTCCGGTCCGGTTCGCGGGTCAGGACCGGCCCGGGCAGGCTTTGACGCAGAGGCCGCAGATGTACTGGCTGGCGTCGCGCCGGCGCTGGAATTCCCGGAGTTGTTCGTAGCAGGCGCGGTGGTCGAATTCGGCGGCGGTGTCGCGGATGGCGCCGCAGGGGCAGGCGGCGAGGCAGGCGCGGCAGTCGCCGCAGTCGCCGGCCGGCGGCCCGGGTGGGGGCAGGGGCAGGTCGGTGAGGACGGTGACGAGCCGGACCTGGGCGCCGTGGCGGGGGGTGACGAGGAGGTTGTTGCGGCCGAGCCAGCCGAGCCCGGCCGCGACCGCGACCCGTTTGTGGGAGAGGTGGCCGCGCTGGCGTTGCCAGTCGACGATTTGCGAGGCGGGAATCGGCAGGGCGGAGAGGCCCGCGTCCTGGACCGCGCGGGCGAGGGCGAGCCCGAGCCGGTCGAGCGCGAAGTTGGCCTGGCGGTAGTGGTGTTCGTAGAGGTGGTTGGGGCGGTCGGTGAGGGTGGCGAGGACCGCGGGCAGGAGCGGCAGGGCGGCGCTGATCGCGTACGGGTGGCGGGCGATGGTGCCGGCCGGGAGCAGGAAGTCGTCGGCAGGCAGGCGGTCGATGGGCGTCGCGCCCCAGGCCGCGGCGCGGTGTTCGCGGCAGACGCCGTCGACGAGCGCGCGGGCGGCGTCAGGAGTCATCGTGGGTAGCCGGCCGGCGGGGCCGAGCCGGGGTCCGTTGTCGCCACGTCAGCGTTTCGCTTTCAGGAAGGCGATGAGCGCGAAGACCGCGACCGGGGTCATGCCCGGGATGCTGCGCGCGCGGGCGATGGTCGCGGGGCGGAGGCGGGTGAGTTTTTCGCGCACTTCGGCCGAGAGCCCGTTGATGCGGCCGTAGTCGAGTTTCGCGGGCAGGCGCAGGGCCTCGAGTTCGAGCGAGTCGTACTGGCGCCGGTGCTCGCGGGCGATGTAGCCTTCGTACCTGGTCTCGATTTCGACGAGGTCGCCGATGCCGGGCTCGACGTCCGGCCCGGGACCGGCGAGCGCGACGAGGTCGGCCCAGCCGACTTCCGGCCGGCGCAGGAGTTCGATGGCCGGGACCGGTTCGGCGGGCGGCGGGGTGCCGAGCGCCCTGAGCCGGCGGCTGGCGGCCCGGCCGGGGCGGACCCGGGCGGTCCTGAGCCATTTCATCGCCGCGTTGAGCTGGCGGCGGCGCCGGGCGAGGAGCGCGGCCTGGTCCGGGTCGAGGAGCCCGAGCCGTTCGGCGAGCGGGCCGAGCCGGAAGTCGGCGTTGTCCTCGCGCAGTGAGAGCCGGAATTCGACCCGGGCCGAGAGCATCCGGTAGGGTTCGTCGGTGCCGCGGGTCGTGAGGTCGTCGAGCATCACGCCGATGCAGGATTCGGCCCGGGGGAGCGCGACCGGTTCCTCGCGCCGGGCGAGGCGGGCGGCGTTGAGCCCGGCGACGAGGCCCTGGGCGGCGGCCTCTTCGTAGCCGGTGGTGCCGTTGAGCTGGCCGGCGAAGAAGAGGCCGGGCAGGCGGCGGGTCTCGAGCGTGGGGTGGACCTGGGTCGGCGGGGCGTAGTCGTGCTCGATGGCGTAGCCGGGGCGGGTGATGCGGCAGCGCTCGAGGCCGGGAATCGTCCGGAGCATCCGGAGCTGGAGGTCGACCGGCAGGCTGGTCGAGACGCCGTTGGGGTAGGCCTCGACCGAGTCCGCGCCCTCGGGCTCGATGAAGACCTGGTGCCGGGGGTGGTGGCCGAACTTGACGACCTTGTCTTCGATTGAGGGGCAGTAGCGGACGCCGGTGGCGCGGATGACCCCGGAGTAGAGCGGCGAGCGGGGGAGGCCGTTGCGGACGACCCGGTGGGTGCGGTGGTTGGTGTAGGTCAGCCAGCAGGAGGCCCGGTTGCGGACCGGGTCCCGGGTCCAGAGCGAGAGCGGGTTGGGCGGTTCGTCGCCGGGCTGTTCGGTCATCCGGCCGCAGTCGAGCGTGCGCCGGTCGAGCCGGGGCGGGGTGCCGGTCTTGAACCGGCCGAGCTCGAAGCCGAGCGCGGCGAGGTTCGCGCGCAGGCCGGCGGCGGGCGCCTCGCCGATGCGGCCGGCCGGCCAGTGTTCGAGCCCGACGTGGACGAGTCCGTCGAGGAAGGTGCCCGGCGCGAGGACGACCGCCCGGGCGCGGAATTCCTCGCCGAGTTCGGTGACGACGCCGGCGGCCCGGCCGCGGCGGACGATGACCGCGCGGGCCATTCCCTGGGCGAAGTCGAGGCCGGGGATGGCGGTGAGCAGGCGGCGGACCGCCTCGCGGTAGCCGTCGCGGTCGACCTGGACCCGGGTGGCCTGGACCGCCTTGCCCTTGCTGGTGTTGAGCCGTCGGAAGTGGATGCCGGCGGCGTCGGCGGCCCGCGCCATCAGCCCGCCGAGGGCATCGAGTTCCCGGACGAGCTGGCTCTTGCCGATGCCGCCGACCGCGGGGTTGCAGGAGAGGAGCGCGATCGCGTCGAGGCTTGCGGTCAGCAGCAGGGTCGAGCAGCCGAGCCGGGCCGCGGCGGCGGCGGCCTCGCAGCCGGCGTGGCCGGCCCCGACGACGATGACGTCGTGATGCGCCTTCATCGGGAGGATTCTAGGCCGGGCCGGGACGAGGGCAACCGTTTTCGCGACCGGGGCGGGCCGGGGTCCGGCTTGACATCACCGGCAAATCCACTATAACTTACACCTCAGGCAGATAGCCTGCCAACCACTGGTTCAGTAAGTCAGGAGGTCTGATTGGCTCGTATCGCTGGTATTGATTTGCCCGACAAGAAGAAGGTTCTGTACGCCCTGCCCGGGATTTACGGGATCGGGCCGCATACCGCCCGCCAGATTCTCGCCGCGGTCAAGGTCGACCCGGACCGCAAGGTCAAGGACCTGACCGAGGACGAGGTCGCCGGCATCCGGCACGAGATCGAGAACAATCACACGGTCGAGGGCGAGTTGCGCGCCGAGATATCGGCGAACATCAAGCGCTACATCGAGATCGGCAGCTACCGCGGTGCCCGTCACCGGACCCGCCTGCCGGTCCGCGGCCAGCGCACCCGGACCAACGCCCGGACCCGCAAGGGACCGCGGAAGACGACCGGCGCGCAGAAGAAGGCCAAGGAGTAGCGATGGCAAGGCGGGTAGTCAAGAGGCGCGTCCCGGCCGTCTGCGTCGCCCACGTCAACACCAACTTCAACAATACCCTCGTGACGATCGCCGACCCGACCGGCGCGGTCCTGTGCTGGTCGACCGCGGGCCGGGTCGGGTTCAAGGGTGCCAAGAAGGGCACGCCCTACGCGGCCGGCGTCTGCGCCGAGGCCGTCGCGAAGGAGGCGGTCGCGATGGGGGTCCGGAAGCTCGAGGTCGTCGTCAACGGTCCCGGTCCCGGCCGCGAGGCGGCGGTGCGCTCGCTCCAGAACGCCGGGCTGGACATCCTGACCATCAAGGACATCACGCCGATTCCCCACAACGGCTGCAGGCCGCCGAAGCAGCGGCGCGTCTGAGGCCGGTTTGACTTGGA
The DNA here is from genome assembly GCA_046485285.1 of bacterium. GTDB lineage: Bacteria > Hydrothermota > Tepidihabitantia > Tepidihabitantales > Tepidihabitantaceae > DSBX01. The sequence goes on along the minus strand of JAWOHE010000012.1, from coordinate 26,873 downwards.
CGGGCTGGTTTCTATAATCCGGGACTAAAGATGGCAAGAACTATCGGACCCAGGTGCAAGAAGTGCCGCAAGTCGGCCGAGAAGCTCTTCCTGCGCGGCGAAAAATGTATTTCCGACAAGTGCGTCCTGATGAAGCGGGGCGAGGAGAACGTCGTCCGCAACCGCCGCCGCCGCCAGTCGGCGTACTCGATCCAGCTGCGCGAGAAGCAGAAGCTGCGGATGATGTACGGCGTGCTCGAACGGCAGTTCCGCAACTACTTCGAGCGCGCGGCCAAGCAGGCCAACACCGCCGCGGCGCTGGTGATACTGCTCGAGCGCCGGCTCGACAACGTCGTGTTCCGGCTCGGATTCGCGGACTCGCGCTCCCAGGCGCGGCAGTTCGTTCGGCACGGCCACGTCCTGGTCGACGGCCGGCGGGTCAACATCCCGTCGTACCAGGTCCGGTCCGGCCAGGAGATAACCGCCAACGGCGAGGCCGCGGCGGCGTTCCTGAAGCCGATTGCCGCCACCAAGGAGGCGCCCCAGGCGACCTGGCTCTCCGCCGACACGGAGCGGCTCGTCGGCCGCATCGAGCGCGAGCCGGCCCCTGAGGACGTCAAGGACATTCCCTGCAACACGCAGCTGATCGTGGAGCTCTACTCGCGATGAAACTCAAGCGCTTTGTCATCCCGGAGAAGCTGGAGTTCGACGCCGACTCGGCGACCGAGTCGTACACCAGGTTCATCATCGCCCCGCTCGAGAAGGGCTGGGGCAACACCATCGGCAACGCGCTCCGGCGCGCGCTGCTTTCTTCGGTCCAGGGCGCGGCGGTCACCCAGGTGCGGATCGAGGACGTCCCGCACGAGTTCTCGACGATCGACGGGGTGCTCGAGGACGGCCCCCAGCTCATCCTCAACATCAAGAAGCTCAGGATGCGGCTGTGGTCGGAGACGCCGAAGTCGTGCATGCTCCACGCCAAGGGCCGGCGCGAGTTCACCGCCAAGGACCTGACCGTGCCGCCCGAGCTCATCATCGCCAACCCGGACGAGAAGCTGCTGACGATTTCCGAGAAGAACCGGGCGATCAACATCGAGCTCGTCGTCGAGAACGGCCGCGGCTACGTCCCGGCCGACCGGCTCAAGAAGAACCAGAGCGCGCCGCAGGGGACGATTTTCCTCGACGCGTTCTTCTCGCCGGTCAAGAAGATCAACTACTGGGTCGAGAGCATGCGGGTGCTGGACCGGACCGATTTCGAGAAGGTCATCCTCGAGGTCTGGACCGACGGTACGGTCCGGCCCGACGAGGCGCTGATCCAGGCCTCGACGATCCTCAAGAACCACATGGCGGTGATGGTGCCGCAGGAGAAGGAGCCCGAGTTCATCGAGGAGGAGAAGCTCTACCGCGACCGCGACCGGATGATGGAGATGATGGTGATGGACATCGAGGAGCTCGAGTTGTCCAACCGTGCGCTCAACTGCCTGAAGAAGGGGCGTTCGAAGCGGACCGGCGAGAAGATCTCGATCCAGACCGTCGGCGACCTCGTCCAGCGGACCGAGAAGGAGATGCTCGACATCGAGAACTTCGGCCGCAAGTCGCTCGAGGAGCTCAAGAAGGTGCTCGAGGACATGGGGCTTACCTTCGGGATGGACGTCGTCGCACCGGAGCCGCGGGAGTAACCGGTGCGCCACGGCAACAAGGTCAAGAAGCTGGGCCGGACCCACGAGCACCGCCGGGCGCTGCTCCGTAACCTGGTGCGGGAGCTCGTCACCCACGACCGCATCCAGACGACGCTGGCCAAGGCCAAGGAAGCCCAGCGTTTCGCCGACCGGATGGTCAGCTACGCGCGGACCGGGACGCTCGCGGCCCGGCGCGAGGCCGCGCGTTTCATCGGCGACGGCGCCGCACTGCGCCGGCTGTTCGGCGAGGTCGGTCCCCGGTTCGCGGACCGGTCGGGCGGCTACACCCGGATCTACCGGCTCGGCCCGCGCCCGGGCGACGCGGCCGAGATGGCGTTGCTCGAGTTCGTCGTGCGCCCGGCACCGGCGGTTGCGAAGACCGCCGCCAGGAAGAAGCCGCGCGCCGGCAAGGAGCCAGCGTCCGGCAAGCCGGAGCCCAAGGCCAAGCCGAAGAAGAAGTAGCCCGGGCCGGCATTGCCCTCCTACCGCCGATTCGTCAGAGCCAAGATTCAGCGACTGCGGGTCACCGGCAAGAGCCTCCGCTACGAGGGCAGTCTCGAGCTTGACGCCGCGCTCAGCCGCGCCGCCGGTATCCTGCCCCACGAGCTGGTCCAGGTCGTCAACGTCAATAACGGCCAGCGGTTCGAGACCTACGTAATCGACGCACCGGACGGCAGCGGCGCGTGCGTGCTGAATGGCGCGGCCGCCCGACTGGGCGAGGTCGACGACGAGCTGATCGTGATGAGCGTCGTGCTCGTTGATGACTCCACCGCCCCGCCGGATTTCGTCCGGGTCCGGGTCGACGGGCGAAACCGGGTCGTCGAATGACCGCCGTCATCCTCGCGGCCGGCCGCAGCAGCAGGATGAAGGCGGAAATCCCCAAAGTGCTGCTGGCGCTGGACGGCCGGCCGGTGCTGAGCCACGTCATCGGTGCAGCGCGCGCGGGCGGCGCCGGCCGGGTCATCGCGATTGTCGGGGCCGGGCACGAGGCGGTCCGCGCGGCGTTCGCGGGCGAGTCGCTCGAGTACGCGGTCCAGCGCCAGCCCCGGGGCACCGCCGACGCGCTCCTCGCCGGCCGGGAACTGCTCGCCGACGAAGAGGAATGCGTGGTGCTTTGCGGCGACGCGCCGCTGGTCCGGGGCGAGACGGTCCGCCGGCTCTGGCAGTCGCGGCGCGAGGCGTCGGCCGACGTCGCGGTGCTGACCGCCGAGCTCGCCAACCCGGCCGGCTACGGCCGGATCGTCCGCGGCGAGGGCGCGAGCATCGAGGCGATCGTCGAGGAGCGCGACGCCGACGGTCCGACCCGGCGCATCCGCGAGGTCAACTCGGGCGCCTACAGCTTCGTCTGGGGGCGGGTCCGGCCGGTGCTCGAGACGATTTCACCGAGCCCGGTCTCGGGCGAGTACTACCTGACCGACGCGGTCCGAGGCATCCGGGCCGCGGGCGGCCGCGTCGTCGCGGTTTCGGCGGCGGGCGCGGACGAGGTGCTGGGCATCAACACGCCGGAGCAGTTCGCGCTGGTCGAGGCGGAGCTGGCGGCCCGGCAGGGGACGGGCGGGTGAAGGCAATCGTCGCGGCCGTTGTCGCCGCGTCGGCCGCCGGGCTCGCGGTCGCCGTGCTGTTCGTCCTGCGGCGGCTCGCCGCGCCGCCGGGCACCGGTTTCGACCGCAAGTCGGTCAGCCTCGAGGTCTTCAACGGCTGCGGCGCGCCGCGGATGGCGCGGGCGGTCGCCGACGAGCTGCTGCGCCGCGGGTTCGACGTCTACGACACCGGCAACTGCGACTCGGTCGTCGAGCGAACGGCGGTGATCGACCTTCGGGACCCGTCGGGCGACCGGGCCGAGACGGTGGCGGCCGAGCTGGCGGTCGGCCGGCGCTGGTGGTTCGTGCCGCTCCGCGGCCGGCTGGCACCCGAGGCGCGGGCCGGGCTCGACTCGAGCCGGTTCGTTGACCTGCGGGTCGTCGTCGGGCGCGACCATGGAACATTCTTCCCGGGAGTGCTGGCACTGCGATGATGACGCCGGCGGAGCTGGCCGAGGGCATTGTCGGGATTCTCGAGGCGAAGCTCGGCGAGGACATCGTCGCGATTAACCTCAGCGGCCAGACCGCGCTCGCCGACTACTTCGTCATCGCGACCGCGGGCTCGAGCGTCCACGCCCGGAGCCTGGCCGAGGCGGTCGTCGCCGGGATGAAGGAGCGCGGCGAGCGGGTCAAGCACGTCGAAGGACTGGAGCACGGCCAGTGGGCGCTGCTTGACTACGTCGACGTCATCGTGCATATTTTCTCAGGTGAAGCCAGACAGTTCTATGGACTGGAGCGGCTGTGGGGCGACCTGCCGACGGCGCGCCGGGGCGGCGCGACCCCGTCACCGAAGATGCCCTGACAGGAGGTGTTGATTGACCCTGACGTCTCTGCTGTCCCCGGAGCGCATCAACCTCGACCTCAAAGGTCGGAAGAAGGCGGACGTGCTCAAGGACCTGGTCGCGATGGTCCAGGCCGGCGACAACGCCGACACGCTGCTCCAGACGCTGCTCAAGCGCGAGGAGCTCGGCTCGACCGGGATCGGCAAGGGAGTGGCGATTCCCCACGGCCGGTCGCTGCTGATTGACCGGCTCGAGGTTGCGGTCGGCCGTTCGGTCAAGGGCGTCGAGTTCGACGCCATCGACAAGAAGCCGGTCCACCTGTTCTTCCTGATAATGGCGCCACCCCAGGACCGGGGCAACCAGTACCTGATAACGCTCGGCCGGGTGGCAATGGTCTGCCAGGAGCTGGCCAAGGAGAAGCGGCTGTTCGACCCGCAGACGCCCGAGGAGTTCCTCGAACTCGTCAGGGGCCTGGAGGAGAAGATCCGATGAATTCGAAGATCGAGACGCTCCGGGCGCTCGAGGAGTTCGACCTGATTCTCCGCGACATCGAGTCGGCCGCCTACCAGGCGATGGGGTTCAAGGGTGTCAAGGCCTCGACCGAGTTCATCCGGACCGCGGAGCGCGAGCGCGCCAAGCTGACCAAGAAGATCGACCCCAAGCTCCTGACGCTCTACGAGCGGATAATGAAGCGCTACGGCAGCCGGGTCGTCGTCCAGGTCGTCAAGGAGTTCTGCGGCGGCTGCTACGTGGTCCTGCCGTCGGAGCTGGTCGTCCGCTGCCGGGCCGAGGTCGTTGCCTGCCCCAACTGCGGGCGGTTCCTCTACTACCTGAAGTAGCCGGCGGGCGCGCCGAGGAAGAAGGTCGTTGCAGTCCGCGTTTCTGCTGGCGGCACTGGCCGCGTTCGAAGCCGGGCTGCCGTTTGGCTCTGCGGCGGCGATGCTCGCCGGCGGCGCTCACCCCGACTGGCGAAGCGCGCTTTCCCACAACCCTGCCCTGGCGGTCGCGGCTCCTCGCCTCGCGGCGGCGACCGGCTACTGGCGTCCGCACGGGCTCGAGGGCGTCGACCACTTCGGGCTGGGCGGGGCCGCGAGTTTCGAACGCTGGTCGTGTGTCGCCGGGGCGAGCCAGCTCGGCTATGACCGGTTCCGGGAGCGCGACTTCGGGCTCGCGGGCGCGTTCCGGCCGGCGGCGGGCTGGTCGGTCGGCGCGGCCGCGCACCTTCTGACAGTCACCGCCGGCACCGAGCGGACCGAGGCGGCCGTCGCGCTCGACGCCGGCGTCACCTGGGCGGGCCGGCGCCTGCGGGTCGGTGCCGCGGGCGGCCGGGTCAACGCGCCGAGGTTTGCCGGGGGCGACGAACTGCCGGCGACCGTCCGCGCGGGTTTCGCCGCCGAGCCGTTCGACGACCTCACTGCGGCGCTCGACGTCGGCTGGTCAGTAGCCGATCCCGAGGTCGCGCTGGGCCTCGAGCTGCGGTTGCTGCCCCAGCTCGCGCTGCGGTGCGGTGGGCGCTGGCCGCCGCTCGGGTACTCGGCCGGGCTCGGTTTCGCGGCCGGGCCGGTCGGCGTCGACTATGCCCTGCGCTACCACGCCCAGCTTCGCGACAGCCACATCTTCGGGCTGCGGGTGCAATGCTGGTAGTGCCGCTCATTGCCGCGGCGTTCGGCGCCGCCCTGCCGGCGCTCCCGATCGACCTCACGCCGAACGCTGACGACGAGCACGTCCGTGAGGCCGCCGAGGCACTACGTGCGCGGCCGATCGACCTGAACCGCGCGGGCGTCGAGGAGTTACTCGAAATCCCCTGGCTCGACCCGGTGCTTGCCTGGCGGATCGTCGGCTGGCGAGATTCGGTCGGCGGGTTCAGCTCGACCACTGAGCTTGGCCGGGTGCCGGGCCTGACCCCGGACTGGCTTCGGCTGGTCCTGCCGTTCGTGCGCGTCGGCCCGGTCCAGTCGCCGGCCGGCGGTTCGGCCCGGCTCAGCCTGCGGGCCGACACGATGCCACCCGGCGGTCGGTGGTCGGGAAGCGCGGCCGCCTCAATCGAGCGCGGGCCGTGGTCGGCTGCGCTGGCCGCCGAGAACGACGCAGGCGAGCCGATACTGCCCGACTGGCTGGGCGGCTCGCTGGCCTACGAGTCCGGCGCCACTCGGGCCTGCGCGGGCGACTTCACCTTTGGGTCCGGGCTCGGGCTGGTCTTCAGCGGGCCGCATCGGCGGTTTGCCGACCGCGCGGGCCGGAGCCCCGATGGGCCGTCGTCGATGCGCGCCCTGCGCCTGCCGCTCGAGGCCCGACATTTGCGCGGGCTCGCGGTCGAGCGGCGTTTCGGGGAGTTCACGCTCGCCGGGTTCGGCTCGTGGGCCGGGCGGGACGCGGTGCTGGGCGCAGACGGCGAGCCGCGCCGGATCCGACTTGACGGCCGCAACAGCGACTCGACCCGGCTGGCCGGCCGACGCGCGGTCGATGAGAAGTCGGTCGGAGCGCGGGCCGGGTTCGAGCGGGCGGGGTTCAGGCTCGCGTTGACCCTCGGGCATCTTGACTACGAGCCGGGCATCGCGCCGGCGGATTCGCACTGGTCGTTCTTCGGCCGTTCGCTGACCTTCGGCGGGGCCGGTCTTGACTGGCTGGGCCGACCGTACCGGCTGGCGGCCGAGGCTGCCGGCTCGACCGGCGGCGGCTGGGCTGGCGCGGCGACGGTGGAGGGCAACTGGGACCGGTTCCGGCTCGCGCTGGGCGCGGACGCGCGCACGGCCGGGTTCTTTGCGCCGCTGGGCCGCTGGCAGTCGACCACCGATCGGCGGGACCGGTTCTCGGGCCGGGTCAGCGCGCGATGGACGCCGGGCGCACTGTCGGTCAGCGCCTCGGCGAGCAGTCTCCAGGACTACGTGACCGACTCGCTGCCGGGCCGTGCCGGTCTCGACATCGGTCTGCCGATCGGGCCGGTCCGGTTGACGATGGGAGTCGAGCGACGCTACCGGCTCGACGAGCCCAGTTTCCGGCGGGCGCACGCGGAACTGCGCTGGCAGGCTCTCCCGGTGCTTGGACTTGGCCTCGAGTTCGACGACGGCTACCCGGAGGGTACGGCCGGGCATGGTCGGGCCGCGGCGGTCCGGGTCGAGACCGGGGTCGGTCGGGTCAGCCTCCGGGCCGCGGCCGCGCGGTTCGACGTCGCCGGCAGCGCGCGGATGTACTTCACTGACCCGATGGTGTTCGGGCCGGCCCTGAGTTACTCGACTGCCCGGACCGGCTGGCGGATCGGCGCGGCGGCCGGCGCCAGGCTGGCGTTCGGACGCTTTGGACTGAGCGCGGGCTGGAGCCCGGGAGTGGAGGCGGGCTGGAACGCCGCGACCTGGCTCGAGACCGGGCGATGAACTTCGACCTGCACGTTCACCCGGATTTCTCGCCTGATGCGACCGGGTCAGTGCGTGAGTACTGCGCCCGGGCGCGCGCTCTTGAACTGGACGGTCTGTGCTTCACCAGCCACTACGAGCCCGACCCGGCGCGGGTGGATCGCGAACAGGTCCGGGTAGGCGGCAGGTTGATGTCGGCTGCGTCGGACTGGGTCAGCTGCTACCTGGCGGCGATCGATGCCGCGCGGGATGAGTTTCCCGACCTCCGGGTGCTGGCCGGCGTCGAAGTCGGCTACGAGCCCGGGTTCGAGCCGTTGGTCCGTGAGTTGCTCGGCCGACACCGGTTCGAGTTCGTGCTCGGCTCGGTGCACTGCATTGACCACCTGGCGCTCAGTTCCGGTCGCGAGCAGGACGAGTTTGCGGAGCGGTTCCGGTGTCTGCCACCGGCCGAGCTGATGCGCCGGTATTTTGACCGGGTCGGCGCAGCGGCCCAGAGCGGACTGTTCGACGCGCTCGGCCACCTCGACATCTACCGCAAGTACGTGGTGCCGAGGCTCGGTGCCGAGCTCCTGGCCGCGGCCGCGGCCGAGCTGCCCCGCGCGCTCGCGGCCATCGCCGGGTCCGGGACGGCAATCGAGGTGAACACGTCGGCGTTTCGCCGGGGCGACGCCGAACCCTACCCGGCGTTTGCGCTCCTCAGGCAGGCCCGAGCGGCCGGCGTCGAGCGTTTCACCACAGGTTCTGACGCCCACCGGCCCGGTGACCTCGGAGCCGGGTTGGACCGCGCGCGGGCACTGCTCGCCCGGCTCGGCGCAGAGCCGCTGGATCCGGGCGAGTTCCGCCGGCACCGGTAGCCGGCTCGCAATGCCCTGACCACCGGGCAACCGCCCGGCCGGTTGACTGTTCTGCGGCGGGTCGTAGAATTCGGGTATGCGGGTAGGATTACCGCGCGGGTTGCTCTACTACCGATACGGAACTTACTGGCAGTCCTTCCTGTCCGGGCTCGGCGTCGAGGTCGTACTCAGTCGGCCGACGGACAAGGTCCTCCTGTCGGCCGGCCTGAAATGCGTGTCGAGCGAGGTCTGCCTGCCGGTCAAGATCGTTGCCGGCCACATCCTGGACCTGAAGGACCGGGTCGACGCGATATTCCTGCCCCGGATGGTGTCGCTCGAGGACCATCTCTATGCCTGCCCTAAGATGATTGGCATCGTCGACATCGCCCGGATGATGATGGGCGGGGAGACGCGACTCATCGCCCCGGCCATCAGACGCGGGATGTTCTGGCCGCACTTCCGGGCCGGGCTCGAGCTCACCGGGGACCCGGCGAGGGTTGTCCGGGCGCTGGTGTCGGCCCGGCCACTACTGGACCACAGCCCGGTTGAGCCTGAGTTTGGCCCGGGCGAGCGCAACGTGGCACTTATCGGGCATTTCTACAACATCGGTGACGACTACGTCGGCCTGCCGATCGTCAAGGCATTCGAGCGTTATGGTTACCGGGTGCGGCTGAAGGACGAGTTGCCACTGGCAGTCCTGCGCAGCCGGGAGGGTTTCGCGCAGAACATCCGCTGGATCTTCGAGCGTGAACTCTACAACGCGTTCCGGTTCTTCGTCGGCAGGGTCGATGGCGTCTGCGCCGTGGTTTCGATGGGCTGCGGACCGGATTCGCTCGTCGCGGAGTTGATGCGGGAAGAGGCGCAGAGGCGGGCGGTGCCCTTCCTACAGCTGGTGGTTGACGAGCATACCGGCACGGCCGGGCTCGTCACCCGCGTCGAGGCGTTCCTGGAGCTGGCCGAGCGCCGCCGGGCCGCCTGATGGCGTGAAGGTCACCTTTCCCTGGTTCGGCTACGACACGCCGGTCCTGCGGGCGCTCATCGAGGACCTCGGAGGCGAGGTCATCCTGCCACCGCCGACGTCGAAGCGAACGCTCCGGCTGGGCGTCGAGCACGCGCCCGAGTTGATCTGCATGCCGTTCAAGCTGACGCTGGGCAATTTCCTCGAGGCGCTCGAAGCAGGCGCGGACACGGTCTTCATGGCGGCCGGCGCGAGGAAGTGCCGGTTCGGCTACTACCATTACCTGCACGAGCAGGCGCTGGCCCGGACCGGACGGAGGTACCGGCTGGTGCCGGTGAGCCAGTACACGCCGTGGGAGTTTATCTTCCGGCTGATGCCGTCTGAGTTCGGCGTTTCGCCGCTCCGGGTCATCCGAGCCGTGTACATGATGTTCGTGAGGAGCCGGCTGAGCGAGGAGTTCAGGCGGCTCCTGAACCGGCACCGGGCGGTGGATTTCGCCGGGGCCGAGAGGTTGGTGCGGCCGGGACTCGATATCGTTGCGGGCGCACGGAGCGTTGCCGGGGTTCGCGCCGCGCGGGCCGAGCTCCGGCGGATCTTCGGAACGAACGGCCGTCGACCTGCACTCCGGGTAGGGCTCGTCGGCGAGATATATTTCATGATCGAGCAGTTCGCCAACGGCGAAATCGAGAAGGAGCTGGGCCGGCTCGGGGCAGAGGTGCTGTTCGGGCGGAGCCTGTACCGGCACCTGCTGCATCTCCTGCGTCTTGACAGGAGCTTCTATCGCTCGCGCCGGCTGGCGCGGCGCTACCTGCGCGTCTGCCCGGGCGGTGAGGCACTGAGGACGGTGGGTGAGGCGATCGACTTCGTCGAGCGGGAGCGGGTGGACGGCATCGTCCACATCTTCCCCTTCACCTGCATGCCGGAGAACATCGCACTCGAGGCGCTGCAGCAGCTCGCCGAGGATTCGGGCGTGCCACTACTGTCGCTGTCGTTCGACGAGCATTCCTCGCATACCGGGCTCCAGACCCGGCTCGAGGCGTTCGTGGACCTGGTGCAGAGGAGGAAGCGTGGTCGAAGCATACCTGGGCGTTGACGTCGGCTCAATCTCGACCAAGGGCGTGGTGATCGACCGCGATGCCAACGTCCTCGCGGCCGAGTACCTGCGGACACAAGGCACGCCGATAAACTCCATCCGCGCCCTGCTCCGCGTGCTCGGGAGCCGCGTCGACGGCACAGCCCGCATCGCCGGCGCCGGGACGACCGGGTCGGCACGGCGGCTGGCCGGGGTAATGGTACAGGCCGACATCGTCAAGAACGAGATAATCGCCCACGCGGTCGCGGCGGGCCGGTTCCACCCCGAGGCGCGGGCGGTGCTCGAGATCGGCGGTCAGGACTCGAAGATAATCATCCTGCGCGACGGTATCCCGGTGGACTTCGCGATGAACACGGTCTGCGCGGCGGGGACAGGTAGTTTTCTCGACCACCAGGCGTCACGGCTCGACATCCCGATCGAGCAGTTCGGCGCGCGGGCGCTGAAGGCGCGGAACCGCGTGAACATCGCCGGCCGATGCACGGTGTTCGCGGAGAGCGATATGATCCACAAGGCCCAACTAGGCGTCTCGACTGACGACATCATCGCCGGGCTGTGCGATGCGATTGTCCGCAACTACATGAACACGGTGGCAAAGGGGAAGGACATCCAGCCGGTGATCCTGTTCCAGGGTGGCGTTGCGGCCAACGTCGGTGTGCGGGATGCGTTCGAACGGGCGCTGGGCCAGCCAGTGCAGGTGCCGGAGCAGTTTCTGGTGATGGGAGCGGTCGGCGCGGCGATCCTGGCGATGGAGGAGACCGAGGGCCGGGCAAGCCGCTTCGCCGGATTTGGGACCGCGGAGACCGAGTTCGAGAGCCGGGCATTCGAGTGTGACGGCTGTCCGAACCGCTGCGAGGTGGTCGAGACCGTACGCGAGGGCGCGGTCATCGACCGCTACGGCGACCGCTGCGGCAAGTGGTCGCAGGTATAGCCAGCCGCTCGTCCCGCTTCGTGTCCGACACGCCTTGACAGGCGGGGCGCCGGGGCTAGATTTCAGGCCTATGAAAGTCCACGAGTACCAGGCAAAGGAGATTTTCGCGCAGGCCGGCATCCCGGTCCCGCACGAGAAGGTCTGTGCGACACCTGCCGAGTGTTCCGCCGCCGCCAGCGCGATCGGCCTGCCGGTCGTCATCAAGGCGCAGGTGCTGGTTGGCGGCCGGGGAAAAGCGGGCGGTGTCAAGAAGGTCGACAGGCAGGAGGATGTCGAGCGTGTCGCCGGCGCGATCCTCGGGATGGATATCAAGGGCCTGCGGGTCGAGAAGGTACTGGTCGCCGAGTGCGCCGCCGTGAAGAAGGAGTTCTACGTCGGCATCGTGGTGGACCGGACAAGCCGGCAGCCGGTGTTGATGGCGTCGGCCGCCGGCGGCGTGGAGATCGAGCAGGTTGCGCGCGAGGCACCCGAGAAGATACTCAAGGTCGCGATCGACCCGGGTGCGGGCCTCCTCGGGTTCCAGGGCCGGAACGTCGGGATGGCGCTGTTCGGCGGCGACACGAAGCTGGCGCGCGAGTTCGCCGCGATCGCGGCGAAGCTCTACGAGATCTTCACCAGCCGCGACTGCTCGCTGATCGAGATCAACCCGCTGGTGCTGCTCGAGGGCGGGGCGCTCCTGGCGCTGGACGCGAAGATCAACTTCGATGACAACGCGCTCTTCCGGCACAGGGACAACGAGGCCCTGCGCGACCTCTCGGCCGAGGAGCCGAAGGAGGTCGAGGCCAAGGGAGCCGGGTTGTCCTACATCAAGCTTGACGGGAACGTCGGGTGCGTGGTCAACGGCGCCGGGCTGGCAATGGCGACAATGGACCTGATCAAGCGCTACGGCGGCGAGCCGGCCAACTTCCTCGACGTCGGCGGGTCGTCGTCACCGGACAAGATGGTCACCGCGATGCGGATAATCCTGTCCGACCCGAGTGTCAGGACGATACTCGTTAATATCTTCGGCGGCATCACCCGGTGCGACGACATCGCGACCGGGCTGCTGGCGGCGAAGAAGCAGGCGGACATCCGGGTACCGGTCGTGGCGCGGCTGACCGGGACCAATGCCGAGCAGGCGCGGGCACTGCTCGAGGGTACGGACGTGACGCCGGCGGCGACAATGGCCGAGGCGGTCGCAAAGGCGGTGAAACTGGCCGGAGGTGGCAAGTGAGCATCCTGGTTGACGAGACGACGCGGGTGCTGGTGCAGGGCATCACCGGCCGCGACGGTGCATTCCACGCGCAGGCGATGAAGGCCTATGGCACGCAGGTGGTCGGCGGCGTGACGCCGGGCAAAGGTGGCCAGAAGGTCGATGGGATCCCGGTGTTCGACTCGGTCGAGGATGCCGCCCGGAAGACGGGCGCCGACGCCGCGATAATCTTCGTGCCGGCCGTTTTCGCCACCGACGCGATGTACGAGGCGGTTGACGCCGGGCTGGGGCTGGTCGTTTGCGTTGCCGAGGGAGTGCCGACGCTCGACATGGTGCGGGTGCTGGACTATGCGCGGGGTCGCGCGACGCGAATCCTCGGACCGAACTGCCCGGGAGCAATCTCGCCGGGCAGGGCCAAACTCGGGATAATGCCGGCGCAGAGTTTCCGGCGCGGGTGCGTCGGAGTAGTCTCGCGATCCGGCACTCTGACCTACGAGATAGCGGCCAACACCGGAGATTTCGGCCAGTCAACGGTCGTCGGCATCGGCGGCGACCCGGTCATCGGCACGAACTTCCTCGACTGTCTTGAGCTGTTCGACGCCGACCCGGAGACGAAGGCGATCGTCGTGGTCGGCGAGATCGGCGGGACTGACGAGGAGCGGGCGGCCGAGTGGGTGAAGCGGAACTGCTCGAAGCCGGTGTTCGGCTTCATCGCCGGGCACGCCGCGCCGCCCGGCAAGCGGATGGGGCACGCCGGTGCGATAATCTCGGGCGGGACCGGCACCGCGGCCGAAAAGGTGGCGGCGTTCGAAGCGGCCGGCATCGGGGTCGTCTACGAACCGCAGGAATTGCCCGAGCGGTTGAAGGCGCGGCTCTAGCCGCCCCGGAACGGTCGAGCGCCCCGGGGAGGGGCGCTCGGCACTGCGAAGGGCAGGTCAGTCGGCGGCGGCGAGCCGGGACTTGCCGATTTCCCAGCCCTTGCGCATCGCCTCGACGTTCTTGGGCACCGACCGGTCCGGGACGCTGCCGGGCAACGCCTTCTCGAGCGCCTCGAACGGGACGACACCGGTGATCGCGGCGAGGAAGCCGAGCATCAGCATATTGGCGAACATCCGGTTGCCCATTTCCTCGGCGATGCGGGTGGCGGCGACCGCGTGCTGTCGGACCTGGGCGCGGGCCGGGTGAGGGCGGACAAGGTCCTCGTCGATCAGCAGCCAGCCGTCGTCTTTGAGTTCGGGTTCGAACTTGTCGTAGGCCTCCTGTGACATCGCAACGAGGATATCGGGGACGATGACGTAGGGATAGAGGATGCGCTCGGCCGTGACGACGAGCTGGGCCGAGCAGGCGCCGCCGCGCGCCTCGGGGCCGAAGCTCTGGGTGAGGGTGGCTTGCTTGCCGTCGTAGAGCGAGGCGGCCTTGCCGGTTATCGCCCCCATCCGGATGATGCCCTGGCCGCCGAATCCGGAGAACTTAATTTCCGCCATGGTGCATGTGCATCGGGCCCTCGTAGCAGACGAAGGCCTTGCCGACCGAGCGGCCGAGCGCGGCGTCCATCGTCTCGAGGTACGTCGGCCGGCAACGCTGGACGAACTTGCCGACAATGAGCCTGCCCTGGAACGAGATGTCGACATCGCGGGTGTCGGCCCCGTTGCGGACTTCGGAGTTGTCGTGGTAGTAGTGGAGCAGGTCGAGGCCGCTGCCGAGCCGGTTGCGCCGGGCGTAGACGGTCGGGCAGGGTGCGATGACCTCGACGAAGCTGAAGCCCTTGTGAGCGAGCGCCTCGACGATTGAGTCGATGAGCTCGCGGACGTGGAGCGCGGTCCAGCGTGCGACGTAGGTCGCCCCGCAGGAATCGACGAGAAACGGGACGTTGAAGGGGTGCTCGTAGCTGCCGTAGGGTGCGGTGGTCAGCTTGGCGCCTTCGGGCGTGGTGGGGCCGAACTGGCCACCGGTCATCGCGTAATTGAAGTTGTTGACGCAGACGACAGTCATGTCGAGGTTGCGCCGGGCGGCGTGGATGAGGTGATTGCCGCCGATCGCGACGAGGTCGCCGTCGCCGGAGAAGACGGTGACCTTGAGCTCCGGGTTGGCGAGGTGCAGTCCGGTCGCGAAGGGCAGGGCCCGGCCGTGGGTGGTGTGGAAGCTGTCGAGCTTGACGTAGCCGGCGGCGCGGCCGGTGCACCCGATTCCGGAGACGATGGCGTGACGCTCGCGGGGAAGCTCGCTGCGCTTGATGGCGGAAATGTAGGCGTTCAGAACGGTGCCGAGGCCGCAGGTTGAACACCAGATGTGCGGGATGCGATCCATCCGCAGGAAGTCTTCGTGGGGGTGCCGCTCGGGAGGGGTGGTCGGGGTCGCGGTGCTCATCGCGCGCCCTCCTGGATGGCCTTGAGGATGTCAGCCGGGTCGTGGACCCAGCCGCCGCAGTGCGGGACCAGCAGGGTCCGGCACCGCCCGGCGGCCGCCCGCTGCAACTCCCGGAACATCTGGCCGAGGTTGATCTCGGGCATCACCAGCGCCTTGACCCGGGCCGAGAGGTCGGCGATGACCTTTTCCGGGAACGGCCAGACGGTCACGAGGCGAAGCGCGCCGACCCGGATTCCCTGCCGGCGGGCGAGGTCAATGGCCCGAGTCGCCACGCGCGAGCTGATGCCGTAGCTGACGACGACCACGTCGGCCCCGTCGAGCCCGTCCTTCTCGGTGATGACGATGTCGTCGGTATTATCGCGGATCTTGTCGACCAGCCGGCTGACGCAGACGTGCTGGCAGGCGGCGGTGATGACCGGGTAGCCGCGTTCATCGTGGGTCAGGCCGGTGATGTGGATACGGTAGTCCTCGCCCGCGCGGACGATCGGCGGGACCTTGTCCAGGTCAGGCTGGTAGGGCAGGTAGCGGTCCCTGGGTCCCCGGTACCAGCGGCGTTCCGCGACCTTGATCTCACCCTCGGGCGGGATGACGACCTTCTCGGTCATGTGGCCGACGCACTCGTCCATCATGAACAGCACCGGCAAGCGGTAGCGCTCGGAGAGGTTGAAGGCCGTGACGGTAAGGTCGAAGCACTCCTGGGGCGACGAGGGCGAAAGGGCGATGATCTCGTAGTCGCCATGCGAGCCCCAGCGGGCCTGCATCATATCCTGCTGGCCGGTAAGCGTCGGCAGGCCGGTCGACGGGCCGCCGCGCTGGACGTTGACGACGACACAGGGGGTCTCGGTCATCACGCCGAGGCCGATGTTCTCCTGCATCAGCGAGAAACCCGGGCCGGAGGTGACCGTCATTGTCTTGGCGCCGCCCCACGCGCCGCCGAGGATGGCGGCCATCGAGGCGAGCTCGTCTTCCATCTGGATGAACGTCCCGCCGACGAGCGGGAAGCGGGCGGCGATGCGCTCGGCGATCTCGGTCGAGGGCGTGATCGGGTACCCGGCGAAGAATCGGCACCCGGCGGCAATCGCACCTTCGGCGCAGGCTTCGTCGCCGTCGATGTAGTGCGACCCGGTCAGGACCGGGGAGTCAGTTTTTCGGGCTCTCGGCTGGCTCATCAAGCACGCACTCCGGGTCCGGGGTTGACCAGATGGCGAACTCAGGGCATATCGCGCCGCACAGCCCGCACTCGACGCAGGCCTCTGGCTTCACCACCACCGGCGGGTGGTAGCCTTTGCGGTTGAAGTGGCGCGAAAACTCGAGGACCTGCTTCGGGCAGTAGTCGACGCAGAAACCGCAGCCCTTGCAGCGGTCGACGATGATGTGAACGATGCCGTGCGGCGACTTGCAGCGGTCGGCATCAAGGGGTGTGCGCCAGTACTTCATCAGCAAAGAGCAACGATTATAGACCCGGCCGGGCAGTGGTCAACCTTGCTCGGTGCCTTCCCGCCGCCTCGCCGTTAGTGCAGTTCAAAGGTCGCTGTCACCGACTGGCTGAGTCTGACGTCGCCGGGTGAGACCGCGTCGCCGGCGCCGACGGACTCGACGAGGCCGCGCTCGGCCGCGACGTTTGACTGGGCGTAGAGCCGGCCGTAGCCGCCGACCTCGTGCTCGAGGATGGTCCGCACCGCGCCGAGCCGGGCGCCGGCCGCCTCGGCCATCGCCCCGGCCTTGGCCTTCGCAGCCCTGACCGCCTCGACCCGTGCCTCGGTGAGGTACTGCTTGGGGTTCTCGACCGTGAATCTGACGTTGCTGACAGTGGTCGCACCGGCCGCGACCGCGGCGTCGAGGACGTTCGACACCCGGGTGATGTCGCGCAGGCTGACCGCCAGCGTGTTGTTGACCTCGTAGCCCTCAAACTGGGGACGGCGGTCCTTGTCGTCCCAGCGGTAGCTCGGGCTGATGGTGAGGTTCGCGGTCTTGATGTCATTGTCCGGGATGTCGAGCGCGCGGATGGCGGCAACGACCGCGGCCATCACCGCGGTGTTGTCCCGGTAGGCCAGGGCGGCGCTCGACTTGTGCTCGGCAGTGACGCCGAAGGAAATGTAGCAGATGTCGGGCGCGACCGTCACCTCGGCGGTGCCGGAAACCTGGATGGTGCGTGGCGTCTCAGTCGGCGCGGCCACGACCGCGGCGAGCAGGATGGCAGTCAGCATGGGTCCTCGCTTTCCCCCGCCCCGCGGGCGGGAAAGGGCTAGTAGACAATGACGACGCCGGATCGAATGATCCGCACCCGGACCCGGCGCACGTCGCCGTTCTGGCGGGCGTAGACCCGGACCCGGTAGTGGTAGCCGGTCTCAGGCTCCCACGCCACGACGGTCTTCGCGGTCGGACGGACAGACTTGGGTCGGCCGGCCCAGATTGAGACCAGCGCCTCGATCGACGCATCACCGTCGCGACGGAACGAGGCGCGGTCGTCGGCCGACATTCCGCGTGAGACGAACCCGCCGACCTCGACGTGGGAGTGGAAGCTGCCGAGGAAGCGCAGGTGAAGCTCGCGGGCGAGGTCCTGGCGGCGGCGGAACATCTCTCGCTCGGTGAGGGTGACGCAGTACCGGGTCTTCGTGCCGCCCCGGTAGTAGCGGGCGTGGCGGACGATGAGCCGGTGGTCGGCGGAGACCACGCCGAAGAGGAAGCCGAAGGTCTCGCGCTTGTGACGGGTCTCGTAGCCCTGGCGGGCGAGCCGGCAGAGCTCCCGCACCGCCTCCTCGTTGAAGAGGATCGGCGGGCTGAAGACCTTCAGGCCGGCAGGCACGGGGCGAGAATAGGCGGCTTCGGCGGCGTGTCAAGCGCGCGCCGGTCTTGACAGGACCGGGCTTTCGCATAGAACTATGGCCGTGACTGACGAAGACCGGGCCGGGATGGCGGCCGCGCTCGCCGCGGCGCGGGCCGGCATCGCGTCGGGCCAGACCCCGTTCGGCTGCGCCATCGCGTTCGGAGGTCAGGTCGTCGCGACCGGCTGCAACACGGTCTGGCGCGATGGCGACCCGACCCGACACGCCGAGGTCAACGCCATCGGCGCGGCGTGCCGGGAGCTCGGGCAGGTCGTGCTGGCCGGCGCGACGCTCTACGCGACCTGCGAGCCGTGCCCGATGTGCTTCTCGGCCGCACACTGGGCTCGGGTCGGCCGCATCGTCTACGGCGCGACGATTGCCGATGCCCGGGCCGCCGGGTTCAACGAGCTGACAATCCCGGCCGAGCGCCTGCGGGCAATGGGCGGCACCGCGGTCGAGCTGGTGGGCGGGGTCCGGGCGGAGGAGTGCCGCGCGCTCTTCCGCGAGTGGCGCGAGCAGGGCCAAGCTCGTCCCTACTGACGTCGCCCGGCCGACGCGGACTTGACACCGCGCGTCGGGCGGGCAGATTCTAGGGACGGACCGCGACAGGCATCCGGATGTGAAAGGAGTCATCGTGAAAGTCAGAGTGCGTTCCGCGCGTCAGTGGAGCGGCCGGTTCCGGGCCGCGTTCGCGTTCGAGGACCGGCCCGGCATCGCCGGGCTCGGGCAGGCCGAGGCGGCGGCCTTCCGGTCAGTGGCCGCGGAAGAGGGCTTCAAGGGCCAGCTCAAGCGTGTCGTCGTGCTCAGGGCGGCGAAAGGGCGCCGGCGGCTGATCCTCACCGGGCTCGGCAAGCGGGCCGAGTACTCGGCCGACCGGGTGCGCGCCGCGGCCGCGAAGGCCGCCAAGGCGGCGGAGGAGATGGGCGTCGAGGAGCTCGGGCTGTTGCTGCCCGGGGTCGGCTTTGCCGCCGGCCCGGCGACGCGGTTTGCCGCGGCCGCGGTCGAAGGCGTCCTCCTCGGCAGCTACCGCTACATCGAGCACCGCCGGGTCCGGGACGACGAGAGCCGGCCACCGGCTCAGCTCACGCTGCTCGCGCCGGCCGGGGCGCAGGCGGAGCTCGATCGCGCGGCCCGCGAGGCGGCCGCGGTCGCCGAAGCGGTCTGCTACGTACGCGACCTCGTCAACGAGCCGCCGAGCCAGAAGGCGCCCGAGATGATGGCCGAGCTGGCAACCTGGCTGGCCAAGCCGGACCGCATCGGGGTCGAGGTCCTGCGCAAGGACGAGCTTGTCCGGCGCGGGATGAACGGCATCCTGCGGGTCGGCGCGGGCTCACAGGAGCCGCCCTGCCTCGTGCACCTCGACTACCGGCCGAAGCGGAAGGCGAAGAAGCGGGTCGTGGTGGTCGGCAAGGGCGTGACGTTCGACTCGGGCGGGCTCAACCTCAAGCCCGGGCCGTCGATGGACGGGATGAAACAGGACATGGCGGGCGCGGCGTCCGTGTTCGGGCTGTTCAAGCTGCTCGGCGACGCCGACCTGCCGCTCGAGGTTCACGGGCTCGTGCCGCTGGTCGAGAACCTGCCGTCGGGCAGCGCCCAGAAGCCGGGCGACGTCATTCGTCACTTCGGCGGCAAGACCTCGGAGGTGCTGAACACCGACGCCGAGGGCCGGTTGATCCTGGCCGACGCGCTGGCCTACGGTTCGACGCTCAAACCGGATGTGATGTTCGACCTCGCGACGCTGACCGGCGCGGCCGTGGTCGCGGTCGGCGACGAGTACACCGCCCTGCTCGGGACCGACCAGGCGCTGGTCGACCGCATCATCAGGCTGGGCGCGGAGCAGGGCGAGTTCTTCTGGCAGCTCCCGCTCGCCGAGCCCTACCGGCCCCACATCGCGAGCAAGGTCGCCGACATCAAGAACATCGGCAAGCCGATGAACGCCGGGACGATCATCGCCGGGCTCTTCCTCAGGGAGTTCGTCGACAAGGGAATACCCTGGGTGCACATGGACATCGCCGGGCCGGCCTTCACCAAGGAAGGCTGGGACTACGCGCCGGCGGGCGGGACCGGCGTGCCGCTCCGGACGCTGTTCGCCTGTCTCAAGTCGCTCTAACGCGGCACCGTCTCCGGGCCTGGACGCGGGGCGCGGCGGGCCATTGACACCCCGCCGCCGGGCGCTAGAATCGGGCGAGCATCACACGGGAGGTGCAATGAAAAGCCTTGGCACCGCAGTCGCGTGCCTGGCCCTGCTGCTTGCTGCGGGCCGGTCGCACGCGCAGGCATGGACGACCCTGAGCCCGCCGGCACGCTGTGCCGCGCGGATGGTCTTCGACAGCGCGAACGCTCGGGTCATCCTTTTCGGGGGCACGTCGGTCTACGCCGACGACCGCTACTACAGTGATGTCTGGCAGATGCCGGCCGGCAACGCCGGGTATTCCGGCTGGTCGCCACTGCGCCCGGCCGGGACGCCGCCCTCAGGGCGCGCTGACTGCGCGATGGTCATCGACCCGCCGGGCAACCGGGCGATAGTTTTTGGCGGTTCGCCGGCATTCGGGGCGCTGGTCAACGACGTCTGGGCGCTCAACCTCGTACCGCGAAACCCGAACTGGGAATCGCTGGCGCCCTCGGGGAGCCCGCCGAGCGCCCGCGCCTACCCGTTCGCCGCCTACCATCCCGGCCGCCGCTCGCTCATCATCTTTGGCGGCTACGCGTCCTCGGGCGCGCAGGACGACGTCTGGGAACTCAGGCTCGACAGCCTGGCCTGGCGACAGATAGCGGTCTCGGGCCGGCGACCGCCGGCACGCTACGACGGCGCAGCGGTGCTGGATGCCGACGGCGACCGGCTGCTGGTCTATGGCGGCAAGGCCGGCGGCACGTTCTACGGAGACCTTTGGGAGCTTGACCTGACGCCCGGCTCCGAGCGGTGGACCCAGCTCGCACCCAGCGGCAATCCCCCGGCGGAGCGGGCCGGCTTCGCCCACGCCCAGTCGGGCGACGGCAGGAAGCTGTACGTCTTCGGCGGCTGGGCCCCGAACTTCCTGGCGGACCTGTATGAGCTTGACGTCCCGAGCCTCGCGTGGACCCGGTTCGCGGCCGGCGGCGACGTCCCCCAGCCGCGCCGGAACAGCTGCGGCGCCTGGGATTCGGGGAACGGTAATTTCCTGGTCTATGGCGGAGAGTGTGGCGTGGGGCTGTATCTCTCGGATGCAAGCTACATACACCCGGGCAGCGTCGCGGTGACGGCCCCGGTCTGGCAGGTGCAGACGAGGTCCAACCCGGCGCTGTTCATCCCGACAGTGACGGCCCGGGGGGTCGTCGTCCAGTACGTCGCGCCCGGGGACGAGCCGGTGCAGATCGATATCGTCGGCGTTGACGGCCGGGTCGTGCGCGAACTCCTCCGGGGCAGAACCCCGGGCACGAACGGGTCGCTGCACTGGGACGGCACCGGCCCCGACGGGGCGCGAGTGTCCGCCGGCAGCTACTTCTGCCGGCTGGCGGTCGGCGCGACGGCGGTCACCCGGCGGTTCGCGCTGGTCGAGTAGCGAGCAGGCATCGACTCGCCGGCCCCGGCGCTTGACGCCGGGGCCGGCGCCGGTACAGTAAATGGAAGTGAGTTCCATCTATGGATGAGGCGGCGGTGCGGTCGGCACTGCGCGCCGACGGCCGGAAGGCAACGCCCCGGCGGCTGGCGATCGCCGGCCTGCTCCTGCGGACCGGGCGGGCGCTGACCCCTGAAGCGGTCCACGCCCGATTGAGGCCGCGGATGGGCCGGCTGGGCCTGCCGACGGTCTACCGGGCACTCGAGGAACTGGTCCGGGCCGGGCTGCTGACCCGGGTCGAGCGGGCGGACCGGGTTCGAAGCTACGCCGCCTGCGGCGCCGAGCCGGGCCGGCACCACCACCACATCGTCTGCACCGGCTGCGGCCGGGTCGACGTCATCGGCTGCGCCTTCCCGGCTGCAGAGCGGCGGCGCGTCGAGCGCCGGACCGGGTACCGGGTCAGCAGCCACACGATGCAAGTCGAGGGCCGGTGCCCGGCCTGCCGGGCGAAGTCGGCGCGGCGATGATGCGCCGCATCCTGCACGAGCTCGGGCACCACCTGCCCTGGACCCTGGGCGGGGCGGCGCTCGGCGTCGCGCTGCTGGTGCCGCTGGGACGCCTGCCCGACGCGGTGTCGCACCGGTTGTTCGCAACCTTCCACCCGCTGCACGTGTTCGCGAGCGCGATGGCGACCTCGGCGATGTACGGGCTCTACAAGTGCGAGGGCGGCCGGACGCGGTGCAACCCCTGGCTGCTGCTGGTTGTCGGCTACCTCGGCTCGGTCGGCATCGGGACGCTGTCCGACTCGCTCATCCCGTACCTCGGCGAGCGGCTGCTGGGCCTGCCCGGGGCAGAGGCACACGTCGGCTTCATCGAGCTCTGGTATCTCGTCAACCCGGCGGCGCTGGCCGGCATCGCGATATCCTGGTTCCGGCCGACGACCCGGGCGCCGCACTTCGCCCACGTCCTCCTGAGCACGGTCGCGTCGCTCGCGCACTTCGGGATGGCGTTCGACGGGACGCTGCCGGCGGTGAAGTACCTGGGGCTGTTCGCGTTCCTGCTCGTCGCGGTCTGGCTGCCCTGCACCTTCTCGGACATTGCCTTCCCGCTGCTGTTCGTGCGGGAGCGGCGCGGCGGCTGATCAGCCTTCCGGCTTGTCGGGCCGGCGTGCGTCCTCGATCATCTCCTCGACCCGGCGCTTCTCCTCGGAAGCGGCGACGAGCCGCTCGACGCGCTCGAACTCGGCCCTGATGGCGGTGCCGAACTCCTCGACCTCCTCGAGGCAGCGCTTGCCCGAGGCGTAGGCGTACTGCCGGAGCAGCCGGAGCAGGGACTCGTAGGGCTGGTCCGACGTGTAGCGGCTGAGGGTGTAGCGGGCGACGTACGAGCCGCAGGCGTTGCACTTGACGTAGACGCGCACCGGCTCGCCGGTGCGGACGTGGACGAGGTTGGTGACGCTCGTCGCGTTGCAGTTCATGCAATGGTCGGACTTGGCGCTTTCCACGATGCCTCCCTTCTAATGAGCGTAGTCGAGCAGGCGCGCCAGGCCGACGACGCCGAGCACGACGATGACCAGCGCGATGGCGGACAGGATGAGCCCGACCCGGGCCATCGTCCGCACCGATACCAGCCCCGAGCCGTAGGCGATGGCGTTGGGTGGGGTCGAGACCGGCAGGACCATCGAGACCGAGACGCCGATGGCGACCGCCAGCACCGGCACGACCGGGTCGGGCGCGAGGCCGGCGACCAGCGGCAGCAGCAGCGCGGCGGTCGAGGTGTTGGAGATGAACGTCGTCACGACCATCGCGACGACGGTGAGCGCGGCGGTGAGCAGGACCGGGTTGACGCCGCCGAGCCGGATCAGGGTCAGCACCCAGTCGGTCAGGCCCGACTCGCGGATCGCGACGCCGAGCGACAGCCCGCCGCCCATCAGGATGAGGATGTCCCAGCCGACCCGGCCGAAGTCCTCCTTGTCGAGGATGCGCAGGCCGGTGAAGACGAAAGCCGGGATGACCGCGATGACCGCCGACGGCAGGCGGTGGAACTCGGCGGTCAGCCAGAGCAGGATCGTCGCGGCGAAGACCGCGGCAATTGTCCACTGGCGGGCGTCGAGTCGGGTATCGCCCGGCGGCGGCAGCGCGACCGACTGCGCCCGGGCCGGGAAGAGCCGAAGCAGCAGCCGCCAGAGGACGAGGAAGATCGCGGCGGTGACCGGCAGGCCGATCGCCATCCAGCGGACGAAGCTGACCTGGATGCCGCGCTCGGCAAGAATGCCGATGGCGATGGCATTGGGCGGGGTGCCGATCGGCGTCGCGACGCCGCCGATGTTGGCCGCGAACGGGATGCCGAGGATGAGCGCGACCCGGAACGGGTCGTCGGCGTCGAGCCGGCGGATGATCGTCAGCGCGAGGCCGACGAGCAGGGCGGTCGCGGCGGTGTTCGACATCCACATCGACAGGAAGGCGGCGACCGCCATCATTCCGAGCAGGACGTTCTTCGGCTTCGCGCCGGTCCGGCGCAGGATGGCCGAGGCGAGCAGGCCGTCGAGGTCGTACTTGGCGAGAGCCTGGGAGAGGATGAACCCGCCGAGGAAGAGCATGATCACCGGGTCGAAGAACGGGGCGAGGAAGACCTGGAAGCCGAGCTTGAGCGGGCCGGAGAGCAGGAGCGCTTCGGCGAGGACAACGAGGAACGCCGTCGCGAAGAGCGGGACCGCCTCGGTGACCCAGAGGTACGAGGCGACCGCGAGGATGGCGAGGCAGCGCTTGGCCGGGTCCGGGATGCCGGGTATCGGGACGAGGTAGACCAGCACGCCGAGCGCGAGCGCGACACCGGTCTGGATGAGGTTCTTCCGTTCGAAGCCGCGCGCCGTCATCGGCTACTCCCCGGGCCGGGCGAGCTCGAAGGCGGTCAGCCGCGTCCCGCGCACTCGGCCCTGCCAGACCGGCCGCAGGAGGGCGCGCAGGCCGGGGCGGTTCTTCTCGAGCAGGTTGATGTCGTTTTCCTCGTGGGAGACGAGGTGGGTCATCCCGAACCGGCCGACCGGGTCGTCGTTGTTGGCCCAGTCGGTCAGGCAGAGCGCCCGCTTGCGCGACTCCACCAGCAGGGCGGGCGCCCAGCCGCCGGCGAGCACCGCGCCGTCGGGCAGGACGCGGTCGAGTTCCTGCGAGTAGCGGACCATGTCGTGGGTGCGGTTCGAGTGCCAGCGCGCGAACTGGGCGAGGTCGAGCCGGACGATGAGCGCGAGCAGGATGCCGGCGAGCACGAACCGGCCTGCCGGCCGGGCGAGCGACAGGCCCGAACGGGCGAGCCGCGCGAGACCGAGGCTGACCGCGGCGAGCGCGACCGCGACCCCGAGCCCGGCACCGAGCGCGCCGCCGGCCGTGGACGAGGCGAGTGCGCCGCCGAAGCCGCCGCTGTGGATGAGAAGCTGGACCGCCAGCGGCCAGAGCCACGCCGTCCAGCCCAGCGCGCGCAGCCAGCCGGCGCGAGCCGCCGGTAGGAGCGTGCCGTCCTCGATGAGCCGGGCGATCCCGGCCGCGACCGCGGCGATGAACGGCGGGAGCAGGATGACCTCGTAGCGGGGCGGGCGGTAGTTCATCCAGCCGAGCATCAGCAGCGCGAAGACGAACCACGCCAGCAGGTAGCGGAACGCGGGCCGGCGCGAGAGGCCGAGGCCGGGCAGGAGCAGGAAGCCGGCGAGCGCGGTGACGCCGAGCTTCGGGAAGAGCCGCGACGCCGCGCCGACGGTGAAGGTGTTGAGGAGGTAGGCGGCGGGGTCGGCCGGGTGGCCGGCCGGCGACTCGAAGGAGTGACGCAGGACGTAGGTGACGTAGTCGCGGCTGTGGGGCAGGACGACGACCGCGAGCCAGACCGCGACCGCCGCACCGACACCGGCGAAGAACAGCCCGACGTCGCGGCCGAGGCCGGCCTTCCGCGCCGGGTCGCGCCGCGCCTCGACGGCGAGGACGATGAGCATGACCAGCATCACCGGGGCGACGAACAGCGCCGAGATCTTGACGAGCAGGACCGTGCCGGCGGCGAACAGGCCCGACAGCGCCAGCGCCCACGGCCGCTCGAGACCCTTCGCCCAGCACAGCCCGGTGAGCAGCAGGAACAGCACCTGCAGTGACTCGACGAGCCCGAGCCGGGTGTACATCACGTGCGGGTAGCAGAGCGCGAGGAGCAGGGCGGCGATGAGCCCGGCGAGCCGGCCGGCGGAGGAGCGGACGAGGAAGTAGAGGGCGACGATCGAGCCGAGGCCGGCGAGGAGCGACACGAGCTTCACCGACACGAAGCCGACGCCGAACAGCCGGAAGGCGAGCGCGACGAGCAGGTTGAACAGCGGGTAGACGACAAACGGGAAGAAGTCATCGGTCTTCCAGGCGCCGTGGAGGACGAGGCTCCGGGCCGAGTAGGCGTTCAGCCCCTCGTCGGTCCAGGGCGCGAAGCTCCAGGACAGGTCCGGCGGCGGGTCGGCGCGCAGGTCGGCGGCGCGCAGGCCGAGGCCGACGAGGACGATGGCCGCGAGCGCCAGCGGCACGAGCCAGCGCGGGCCGGGTAGTTCGAGCCGGCGCGGCGGCGCGGCCGGACTGCGGCGGGCAGGCTTCTTCTTCGGCGTCCGGGGCACGGCGGGATGATACGGACTCAGCGGGCAGGCGTCAAGCGGGCGGGAACTCCCCGGGCACCGCACCGGGCAGGGCACGTCCCGGGCGGCCGGGATGGTCCCCCGGACGGTCGTCTGGATAGCGCACCGGGCAGGCGCCGGGTTAGCGGCCCGGATGGGCGTCAGGGCCCTGTCCTCACCGGCCGCCGAGAGCCGGGCCGGGATTGGCTAGCTGGTGAGCAGCAGCTTGAGACGGACTGAATGCGGGCCGGATTCGACCCGCAGGAAGTAGGTCCCGGCCCGAAGGCCCCGGGTGCCGAGGTACCCGCCCCGGGTCTCGACAGCCCTCACGACCCGGCCCGTTGCGTCGAGCAGACTCACACCCGCGGTCTCGGGCAACCCGACCAGCCGCACGCTCGCCCCGACCCGTGCCACCGACGGCTCGACCGACACTGCGGCCAGTCGCCGCCGCTCCCGTTCGGCGACGCCTGGCGTTCCATACGCCCAGACCTCGATCCCGTGGTCATACTCGAAGATGAGCTCGTTGCGGCCGTCGGCGTTGATGTCGTGAATGGTGATGAGGTCGCCTTCCGCCTCGTGCAACCGCCAGAGGTAGAACGAGTCGTTGCCGGCGCACTTGAATACCAGCACGTGGCCACCCGAGCTGGCGACCAGCTCAGGAATGGAATCGCCGTCGAGGTCGCCGACCGCGAGCCGACCGACGCCCCACATGCCGCCGCCCGGTATCGTCGCCTGCCAGACGCGCTCGAACGCACCGATGCCGACCAGAGTGGCGACGGCTGCTCCAGCACCTGTCGCCTGGAGTTCTGCGGCGATGGCATCACCCAGTCGACCCGCGGTGAGCAGTGCGACGACGGCAACACCGCCAATGGCGACGGCTGCTCCAGCAGTTGTCAGTTCGAGGTGATCTGCGGCAACGGGATCATCGAGGGCGCCGAGCTGTGCGACGGCATCGCGCTCAACGGCCAGACCTGCGCGACCCAGGGCTTCTCGAGCGGGAGCTTGGCCTGCAACGCGACCTGCTCGGGCTACAAC
This sequence comes from bacterium, assembly GCA_046485285.1. Taxonomy (GTDB): domain Bacteria; phylum Hydrothermota; class Tepidihabitantia; order Tepidihabitantales; family Tepidihabitantaceae; genus DSBX01. The sequence goes on along the minus strand of JAWOHE010000012.1, from coordinate 112 downwards.
ACCGCCGGCTGCGTCAACCAGGTGTGTGGCAACGGCGTGATCGAGGGCAGCGAGCTATGCGACGGCGCGGCCCTAGGCGGGCAAAGCTGCGTGTCGCAGGGCTTCGACGGCG
>JAWOHE010000055.1:0-23449 GCA_046485285.1 bacterium | reverse complement strand
AGCACTTCCGGGTCATCCAGTAGAAACCCTTGTCCGGGCGCCTCGGCTGTGTTACTATCGGTCATTCTTCTTGTGGCCATTCGAGCCTCCTTTCGATCATAACTGACGCCACATTCTCATCGGAATGCGGCACGGCTCAATGGCCACTCTCTCTTTGCCAATTTGCAGACATTATGGCACGCAACTGTCCGACCCCCACCCGCACTCCCGGAGTTACTCCCCCAGTAACTCCCGGAGCAACTCCCCCAGTTACCCCCGGAGTAACTCCCCCAGTAACTACCCCAGTTACTCCCCCAGTAACCCCGGGAGTAACCCCCGGAGTAACTACCCCAGTAACCCCCGGAGTAACCCCCGGAGTAACACCGGGAGTAACCCCGGGAGTTACTCCCGGAGTAACCCCCGGAGTTACTGGGGGAGTAATACCGGGTATGGGGGAGGGGGTAAATTCAGAGGTGAATCAAGTGCTGATTTTCCAATCGGTTGTGACGATCTCGAGATTGACCGGGCCGTTAGTTTCTACTAACATAGGCTATGGATGGTAATGTGAAGGTGGCTGGCTTTGGACCGGGAGAGACGGTTGCGCCGGGTGCGGCGTTACGCGGGTTGCGGCTTCGGGCCGGGCTGAGCCTGGTCGAGCTGGCGCACCTGATAGGCCGGAAGCCGGGCTTCTACTCGCACCTCAGCCGGCTTGAGCACGGCCGGTTGCGGCGCCCGACGCTGTGGCTGGTTGCGGATTACCTGCGGGCCTGCCCGCGCGTCGCGCGCAGGCGGGCCTGCGGCGCGTCGTGCGAGATGAGGGAGGGTGTGGGCTCCGTGCGGTGCGGGCTCTCGCGTAAGGCGCGAATCGGATGCAGGAGCGGTTTCACAATTGCGACGTTAGCCGGACGGAACGAATCGCGACAGGGATGTCGCTCCCGCAGGAGACGGCGACGAAGGGATTCCCTTGGTGTCCTTGTGTCCGGTCCGGCTCGCGGCGGTCCGGTCCTCCACGATTTCTTGACTTGACCGTTGCCTGTTTGCGGCCTACTCTGGAGCCGGACGATCAGAATGCCGAAGACCATTGCAGTCGTTGACGACGAGCCGGACATTCTCGAACTCGTGTCCCTGCATCTGAAGCGGGCCGGGTTCCGGGTCGAGGGGTTCGGCGATGCGGGCGGGTTCTACCGCTACATCAGCACGCGGGTGCCGGACCTGCTGGTGCTGGACCTCGCCCTGCCCGACGCGGACGGGGTGGATGTCTGCCGTTACCTGCGGGGTGAGAGCCGGCTGGCCCACGTGCCGGTGATAATGCTGACCGCCCGGGCCGAGGAAACTGACCGGGTGCTGGGCCTGGAGACCGGGGCCGACGACTATATCACCAAGCCGTTCAGCCCGCGCGAGCTGGTGTCGCGGGTGCGTGCGGTGCTCAGGCGAAGCGGTGTTCCGCGCGGGCCGGAGCGGCTGATTCGCACCGGGCCGCTCGAGCTGGACACCGAGAAGTTCACCGCCCGGGCCGGGGACAAGGCGTTCGACCTGACCGCGACCGAGTTCCGCCTGCTCGAGTTGCTCTGCCGGAGCCCGGAGCGGGTGTTTTCACGGGACCAGCTCATCGAGGGGGTGTGGGGTTATGACAAGCCGGTGATTGACCGGACGATAGATACCCACATGCGCAACCTGCGCGAGAAGCTGGGCCCGGCCGGCGAGCACATCCGGACCGTGCGCGGCATCGGCTACAAGTTCTCCGCCTAGCGCGGCTGGGCCCGCCGGGTTGCGCTCTTCACCGGATCTTCACATCCAGTCCATAATCGCCTGAAGCCCGGGGTGATAATCTGGCCACGATGAAAGGAGTCACGATGAAGCGCCTGTTCGTGCTGGCGGCCATGGCCGCCGCGACCGCGACCGGGCTGGCCCAGGACCCGGGTCAGTCCGTGCTCGAACACAACGGCTGGTTCCGTTACACCAACACGTCGAAGGAGTTCGGTGTCACCAACCCGGATATCAGCCGGTTCGCGCTCGAGCGCGGGTACGTCCGGCTTTCGCACCGGTGGACCGACGCCTTGTTCACCAAGCTCACGGTGGACATGTTCTCCTCGGACAAGTACGCCGACGGCGCAACGGTGCGGCTGAAGGAGGCCTTCGCCGAGATCGCCCTGCCGATTCCGGATTTCCTGCTCACGGCCGGCCTCCAGAAGCACTACTTCGGGCTTGTATACTCGTGGGACTACCTGCACCCGGACAAGTCGCTGGCCGATGCCCAGGACATCGCGGCGAGCGCCGACTACGGCCTGACCGTCAACGGCTTCCTGCCCTCGGGCCTGGGCGAGCTCCAGCTCGGGGTCTACAATGGCGAGGGCTATAAGTACGTCGGCAAGTACGTCAATGCCTCGCCCGAACTGCTCGCCAATCTCAGGGTCACGCCGCTCGCCGGGCTGATGTTCGGCGCCTCGGTGACGTACAATGCCGAGGACATGAGCCGGTACAGGAACGACAAGGCCGGCCGCAGTTCCGACGGCACGAAGTACCTGAACCCGGACACGGTCAACGTCGGGATCGTCGGACTAGCCCCGGTGTTCCGGCTGGCATTCGGGCCGGTCGCACTCAACGGCGAGTACATCGCCTACAACTACACCCGGCAGTTCAGCTACTACGGCATCAACCGCGACTCGGCCGGGTCGGTGGTCGACTCGGCCCTGGTCGAGAAGTCGAAGAAGTACGCCCAGTCGGGCATTGACCTGATGCCGGTGGTGACGCTGGCCCGGCGCAGGTTCGAGGTCTTCGGCCGGTTCAGCACCTGGGAGCGCAAGGAGGAGCACGACGGCACGATGGAGGTGAACCTCGACAAGAGCCTGTATCGCTACGGCGCGGGCGGCAACTGGCATCTCCAGCGCCGCGAGAAGGGCCTGCCCGGGATGGAGTTCCAGCTCGCCTGGGTGCGCGAGCAGGCGCGCCGTGAGGCCAGCAAGCCGAAGGATACGTTCATGGCCCAGTTCCGGTTCGAGTGGTCCGCAACCATCCCGCCGCTGTCGCTCTAGGCGGCCGGGAGCAGGAGGAAGACTGCAATGAAGCGACTCACAACACTGGCCGCCGCGGCCCTGCTGGCGGCCGGGACAATCCAGGCCGGCGAGGTGATGGTCAAGGGCTCGGATACGATGCTCAACCTGACCCAGCGGCTGGCCGAGGCGTTCAGCAAGGCCCGGCCCGACGTGACGGTCTCGATCACCGGCGGCGGCTCGGGCGTCGGCATCAACGCGATCACCAACGGCGAGTGTGACATCGCCAATGCCTCCCGTGACATCAAGTCGAAGGAGATATCGACCGCCCGCGCCAACGGCGTGAGCCCGGTCGAGATCGTCATCGGGATTGACGGCCTGTCAGTCATCGTCAGCGAGAAGAGCCCGGTCGAGAAGCTGACCCCGGAGCAGATCGGCGCGATCTACCGCGGTGAGATCAAGAACTGGAGCGAGGTCGGCGGGCCGGCGAAGAAGATAACGCTCTACGGCCGACAGCCGAGCTCGGGGACTTTCGTGTTCTTCCGCGAGGCGGTGGTCAAGGGCGAGTACGCGACGGCGATGCGCCAGATGAACGGCAACGCCCAGATCGTCGAGGCGGTGAAATCGGACGAGACCGGCGTCGGCTACGTCGGGGTCGGCTACCTGCGCGAGGCGACCGGGGTCAAGGCGGTCACGGTCCGTAACAGCACGGGCGAGTACGTCTCGCCGCTCGACGAGGACAAGGTCAACGCCGGGCTCTACCCGCTGACCCGGCCGCTCTTCCAGTACACCAGCGGCAGGCCGAAGGGCAACGCCGGCGAGTTCATCCGCTTCGAACTCGGGCCGGAGGGCCAGGCGATAGTCGCCCAGGAGGGGTTCTTCCCGATCACCAGCGACTACCGGGCCGCCAACGAGGCCGCGCTGGGCAGGTAATCGACGGCCGGCGCCCCGGCGGGGTATTGACACCCTGCCGGGGCGCGGCAAGATACTGACGTGAGGCTGCGCAGTTTCTCGGACCGGCTGGCCCGGCTGGTGTTCCTGGTCAACGCCCTCTTGGCCGCGGTCGTGCTGTTCGGGATTCTCGGCTACCTCGTGTTCTACGGGGTCCGGACCTTCTCCGGGACGCCGGTCGGCGGGTTCCTGTTCGGGACGCGCTGGAACCCGGACGCCTATGGCGAGCCGTCCTACGGCCTCGTGCCGCTGCTGGTCGGGAGCCTGGCGACCACGCTGATCGCGCTGGCGATCGGGATACCGTTCGGCATCGCCGGGGCGGTGTTCATCTCCGAGCGGCTCAAGGGCCGGTTGCGGATGCTCATCAAGACGGTCGTCGAGCTGTTCGCCGGGTTCCCGTCGGTTGTGCTCGGGTTCTTCGGGCTGGTCGTCGTCGCGCCGTTCATCTCCCGGCTGTTCGGGGTCCCTTCGGGCCTGAACCTGCTCAACGCCGGGGTCCTGCTGGCGCTGATGTCCCTGCCGACGATCATCTCGGTGTCGGACGATGCGCTCCGCGTCGTGCCCCAGAGCTACCGCGAGGCGGCTTACGCGCTCGGCGCGACGCCCTGGGCGACGGCAGTCCGGGTCGTCCTGCCGGCGGCGAAGTCGGGTATCCTGGCGGCGGTGATGCTCGGGTTCGGCCGGGCGATCGGCGAGACGATGGCGGTGCTGATGGTCGCCGGCAACGCGCCGATAATCCCGAAGTCGCTGTTCGACCCGGTCCGGACGATTACCGCGACAATCGCCGTCGAACTCGGGGAAACGCCGTTTCACACGACCCATTTCTACGCCCTGTTCGCGCTCGGGCTGGTGCTGTTCCTAATTGCGCTCGGGACGAACCTGCTCGCGGAGTCGCTGATCCGGCGCGAGAAGCGGAGTTTCACGCTGTGAGCGGGACGGGCGCCGTCCCGGGCGCGATTCCCCGCCGGCGCTTCGGCAGCAACATCGGGTTCGTGGTGCTGGCGGTGCCGCTGTTCGCGTTTATCGCCTTCATCCTGTTGCTGATCGGCTACCTGGCCTGGAACGGGGGCGGCGTGCTGAGCTGGGAGTTCCTGACCCGGCCGCCGACAGCGGGAATGACCGAAGGCGGCATCCTGCCCTGCATCATTGGCACGGTGCTGGTGACCTTCGTCTCGCTGGTGTTCTCGGTGCCGGTCGGGGTGTTCTCGGGGATCTACCTTGCCGAGTACGCCCCGAACAACCTGCTGACCCGGGTCATCCGGAGCTCGGTGCGGAGCCTGGCCGGGGTGCCGTCGATAGTCTACGGCCTGTTCGGGGTGGCGCTGTTCGTCAACGCGATGCGGTTCGGGATGTCGGTGCTGGCGTCGGGCCTGACGCTCGGCCTCGTCAACCTGCCGTGGATCATCGCCACCTGCGAGGAGGCGATATCCGCGATCCCGGGTTCGTTCCGCGAGGGCGCGCTGGCGCTGGGCTCGACCAAGTGGGAGGCGATCCGGCGCAACGTCCTGCCCTACGCCTTCCCGGGCATCCTGACCGGGGCTCTGCTGGCGGTCGCCCGGACGGTCGGCGAGACCGCGCCGATCCTCTTCACCGGCGTGACGTACTTCACCCGGCAACTGCCGACCTCGTTGTCGAGCAAGTTCATGGCGCTGCCCTACCATCTCTTCGCACTTGCGACCCAGCACGACCAGGTCGCGAAAGTCCGGCCGATTGCCTTCGGCACCGCGCTGGTGCTGCTGGTCTTCGTGCTGGCGTTCGACGCGCTCGCGTTCGTCATCAGGATGCGGGTTGCCCGCACCAATACCTGGCAGGTCTAGAGGAGAGAGATGAGCGGCAAAACCAGGATCGCGGTTGAGAGCCTGAACCTCCACTTCGGCACGAACCACGTGCTGCGGGATGTCAGCTTCAACATCCCGGCCAACGCGGTGACCGCGATCATGGGTCCGTCGGGCTGCGGCAAGTCCACGCTCCTGCGCTGCATCAACCGGATGAACGACCTGATTCTCTCGGCCCGGATCACCGGGCAGATCGTCATTGATGGCGAGAACGTCTACTCGCCCAGGGTCGACGTCATTGACCTGCGCCGCCGGGTGGGAATGGTGTTCCAGAAGCCGAACCCGTTCCCGAAGTCCATCTTCGAGAACGTCGCCTTCGGCCTGCGCATCCACCGGCTGGGCGACTCGGGTGAAATCCGGGCGCGGGTCGAGCAGGCGCTGGTCCAGGCCAATCTCTGGGAGGAGGTCAAGGACCGGCTTCAGGACAACGCCTTCAGCCTGTCGGGCGGGCAGCAGCAGCGGCTGTGCCTGGCCCGGGCGATCGCGGTCGGGCCGGAGATCGTCCTGCTCGACGAGCCGGCGTCGGCACTCGATCCGCATTCGACGGCGAAGCTCGAGGAGTTGATCGTCGAGCTCAAGCGCGAGTATACCATCGTCATCGTCACCCACAACATGCAGCAGGCGGCCCGGGTCTCCGACCACTGCGCGTTCCTGATGCTCGGCGAGCTCGCCGAGTGGGGGAAGACCGAGCAGGTCTTCACCAAGCCGAAGGACAAGCGGACCGAAGACTTCCTGATGGGCAAGTTCGGATGAGGAGGCACCCGGCCGAGAGGAGTTCGAGATGACGATACTGGAAACAAAGATTGCCGAGCTCAAAGAGAAACTGTTCCGGATGGCGGCGCTGGCCGAGGGCATGCTCGCCGGGAGCATGGAGAGTCTCGTCCGGCGCGACCCGACGCGTGCGCGGCGGGTCATCGACGTCGAGGAAGAGAAGGTCAACCGGCTGGAGATCGAAGTCGAGAACGACGCCATCGGCATCATCGCGCTCCACCAGCCCGAGGCCTCGGCGCTCCGGACGCTGGTGATGGTTACCAAGGTCAACAGCGACCTCGAGCGCATCGGCGACCATGCGGTCAACATCGCCGAGGCGGCCTGCTACCTTGCCGACCGCCCGCAGGTCAAGCCGCTGATCGACCTGCCAAGGATGTCGGAGATCGCGGTGGGCATGCTCGCCGACGCGCTCGACGCCTTCGCCCGCGGCGACGTCGGACTTGCGCGGGAGCTCTGCAGCCGCGATTCGATGGTCGATGCGCTCAAGGACCAGGTCAACCGCGAGCTGGTTACCTACATGATTTCCGACCCGGCGACGATCGACCGGGCGCTGAAGCTGATGATGGTCTCGCTTAACCTCGAACGCGTCGCCGACCTCGCGACGAACATTGCCGAGGACGCAATCTACTCGGCCCAGGGCCGGGTCATCAAGCACTGCGTCGAGCAGGAGGGCGGGCAGGCTTCCTGACCATGCACCGGTCACTCTTCCTGCGGGTCTTCGGCGGCCACCTGCTGGTGGTGGTCCTGCTCGTCACCGCGCTGTTGTTCTTCCTGCTGGGCACGGTCCGGACCGGCCACGTCGAGAGCCTGACCGGAGAGCTCGAGCAGCACGCCAGGACTCTCGCCGACCGCTTCGAACAGAGCCCGTGGTCGAGCCCGGAGTCGCTTGATGCCGCGCTCAAGCGGCTGGGGGAAAGGGTCGCGGTCAGGTTCACGGTTGTCGCGCCGGACGGCCGGGTGCTGGGCGACTCCCGCGAGCGGGCGGGGGTGATGGAAGACCATTCCGCCCGGCCGGAGGTGATTGCCGCGATGGCGGGCGAGGTCGGGGCGAGTACGCGTTTCAGCCGGACCCTGAATAGCGAGATGCTCTACGTCGCGGTGCCGCTCGAGCGGGACGGCCGGGTCATCGCCGCGGTCCGGGCCGCAGTGATGATGCGCGACGTGAACGCGCTCCTGCGCCGGCTGGGGACCGAGGTGGTGCTGGCCGCCGGCCTGCTGACACTGCTGGCGCTGGTGCTTTCGCTGCTCGTTGCCCGGGATATCGCCCGGCCGGTGGGCAGGCTGGTCCGGGCCGCGCGCCGGGTCGGCGAGGGCGACCTCGAGGTCCGGGTGCCGGCCGGACGCGGAGACGAGCTGGGCGAGCTGTCGGCCGGATTCAACGAGATGGTCGCCCGGCTCCGAACGCTGGTCGCGCAGGAGAAGTCCGGCAGGGAGACGCTCGATAAGGTCATCGGCGCGATGCGTGAGGGCCTTGTCGTGCTCGACCGCGACGGCCGGGTGACGCTGGCGAATCCGAGCTTCCGGGCCATCGTCGGCGAGGAGCGGCCCGAGGGGCGATTCCTCTGGGAGACTGTCCGCGAGCCGGCGCTCGCCGAACTGGCCCAGGCCGAGGCGGAAGAGCTCACCGCGAGCGCCACGGCGCGCTTCCGGGGCCGGAGCTACCTGTGCAGTGCTACCAGGCTCGAGTCCAGCCGCGAGACGGTGATAACCTTCCACGACGTTACCGAGGTCGAGCGGATGGCCGAGGTCAAGCGCGACCTGGTCGTAAACGTCTCGCACGAACTGCGCACTCCACTGACTGCGATCAAGGGCTTCCTCGAGACGCTCGCCGAGACCCTGACCGGCGACGAGAAGCGCTATGTCGAGGTCATCAGTCGGCATACCGACCGGCTCATCAACATCGTCCGGGACCTGCTGGTGCTGTCGCAGGTCGAGGAAGGGCCGAAGCTCGATGTCTCACCGGTCGATCTCGGCCGGCTGGCCGAAGACGTCCTGCGCATCTTCGAGCGCCGGGCACAGGAGAAGGGCCTCGAGCTCAGGCTCGAAGTTGAGCCCGGCGTGCCGTCAGTCGCGGGCGACGAGTTCCATCTCGAACAGGTGCTGGTCAACCTCGTTGACAACGCGATCAAGTACACCGACGCCGGTCGCGTGAACGTCCGGCTCGGGAAGGACGGTGAGGTGGTCCGGCTCGTGGTTGAGGATACCGGCATCGGGATCCCGGCCGACCAGTTGCCGCGGCTCTACGAGCGGTTCTTCGTCACCGACAAGGCCCGCTCACGCAAGCTCGGAGGGACCGGGCTGGGGCTGGCAATCGTCAAGCACATCGTGCTACAGCACCGCGGGACGATCGAGGCCGAGAGCGACCCCGGCCACGGAAGCCGGTTCACGGTCACCCTGCCCGCGGCCTGAGCGCCGGCTTGCCCGGGCCGTCGGGCCGGGTAGACTGCGGGCATGGCAGGCATTGTCTTCCTGAAGACCGCCGCGTTCGAGAGGGTGCGGGCGTTCTACCTCGACCGGGTCGGGATGACGGTCTGGCTGGAACAGCCGGACATCGCCATCCTGCGACACGGCAACATGCTCATCGGGTTCCACCGCCAGCCCGAGCCGGACCGGGACGGGCTGATTACCTTCTTCTACGACCGGCGCGAGGAGGTGGACGCGATGTACGAGAAGATGCGCGACATCGCGACGGGCGAGCCGAAGGAGAACCCGAAGTACCGCATCTACCACTTCTTCGCGCGGGACCCGGAGGACAGGAAGCTTGAGTTCCAGCAGTTCCTGCACCCGGTGCCCGGGTTCGGGCCGCCAGCCTGAACCTGACGGGCGGTTCCGGGCAAGGCAGGGTGGATTCGGCCGGGCCCGCCGGTATACTGCGCGATGGCACTCGAGCGCTACAGGCCCGAGCTGTTCCCCGAGGTGGAAGCGTTCGCAAAGCGACTCAAGTGGTTCGGCTACGTAAGGGGCATCATCCGCTGGCACCTCGATGAGGGCGCGCCGGGCAGCCTCTGGGTCTGGCGGCGCCGACGCCGACTTGTCGCGTTCTGCGGCGTTCAGCATCTCAACCGCCGGGACGCCTGGCTCTACGGGATGCGGGTGGCCGCTGACGTGCAGGGCCGGGGCATAGCCCGGCGCTTCACCGCCGCGCTGGTCGACGTCTGCCGGGAGGCCGGCCTGAGCTGGGTCGGCATCAACACCTATCTCTATCGCCGGCCATCGCCGGTGTACCGCATCGCCGGGCGGCTGGGGATGAGACTTGAGGCGACCGACGCGACCGACAGCTTCTGGGACTTGCCCGCGATCGCGGGCGGGCCGCGGCCGCGACGGTTGCCGGGCGGCTACCGTCACTGGCGCGAGTCGGGCCGGCGGGTCATCTTCCACGAGCACCCGGGCTGGCTCTGGTCACGCATCGGGCCGCACACCCGGGTCCGGGTCGAGGCGGGCGGCTGCCGGGTTGCCGGCGTGCCGGCGCACATCGTCCGCCACGGCTACATCGCGGGTCCGGAGAACCGCTACCGCTCGACGACGGTGAACCTGTTCGACCGGCCCGCCGATTTCCGTGAGGTCCTGCCGTCGCTGATCGCGGCGGGCCGGGGCGGCCGGGCGAGCCTCACCCTCAACTACCCGTTCGCGTGGGCGAGTGAACTGCGCCGCGCGGCGCGGGAGCTCGTCCCCGGGCTGAGGCCGGGCAGGAACTGCTGGAAGTCGGCCTGGCGTGTGTACGGCAAGGACCTGTGATGGCGGCCGTCCCTGCCCGCGGCCGAGGTGACTTGACCGCGCGGCGGCGGCGTCTATTCTCTCGCTGATGGAGATCGTCCGCGACCGGCTCACGCTCGCCGAACTCGGTGCGATGGCCGAGGCGATGTTCGGCGATATGGTCAAGGCGGTCATCGACGTCGAGCGTGGGGTGATGGCGGTGAACGGCGAACTCCACTCCGACGAGGAGGCGCTGCTGCTGGCCGATGGTTCGGAGCAGCGTCACCTGTGGGGCGTCAACCTCTACCCGGGCGTGGCCGGGCCGGAGTGGGTCGAGTTTGACTCGCTCATCAACATCCGGCCGTCGCAGGGCAACCGCAGCCGCGGTGTCGATGACCCCGCGGTCCGGGAGGTGGTCCTCAGTGTCATCGCACGGCTGGTGGCACGATGAGCGCACTGCACGCCGGACTGGCCGCCGGGCGCTGGTTCCGGCTTCCGTTCCTCGAGCAGGTCGCCAATGTCGGCAGTGAGGTCGAGCGGGCGCTGCTATGGCAGGAGCGGGGCAGTCCGGACCACCGCCGTCGGGCGGTCGAGCGGGCGCTGGAGCTGCTCGACCTGAGTCTCGCCGACGGCCGGAACCGCGGCCGGGGCCGCGAGCTGGCCCGGGCGCGGGAGGTGCTGGCGGACTACTTCTACGGTGACAACCGTTACGGCTCGTCGCCCGAGCTCCTGCGCGGCTACTTCGGCGCTTTCGCCCGGGCGGCCCGGGCCGGCCGCTAGTCTGGCGTCAGCGGCCGCGGGCGGCGTCGAGGTAGGCGAAGGCGCGGCGGAGATGAGGAATCACGATTGAGCCGCCGACCACCAGCGCGACATTGAAAGCCTCGATGAGTTCCTCGTCGGTCACCCCGAGCTCGACGCACCGGTCGAGATGGTAGGCGATGCAGTCGTTGCAGCGCAGGACGGTTGAGGCGACGAGGCCCATCAGCTCCTTGGTCTTCACGGGCAGGGCACCGTCTTCGTAGGCCTGGTGGTCGAGCGCGAAGAAGCGCCTGATGCCGAGGTGGCCGGCACCGAGGATGCGCTCGTTCATCTCCACACGGAAGCGGCGGAACTCATCCGGTTTCACTGTTGGCCTCCGGGGCGGTCTCGGTTGGCTCGCGCAGGATGCGGCTGAGCGTCCAGGTCACGGCGACCGCGAGGACGAGGCGCGGGACGGATATCCAGAACAGGTTCGCGCCCATCACGGCGAAGATGGCGGTGTCCTCGAACAGTCCGTGGCTGAGCGAGAGGAAGGTCGCGACGAGGGTGACCTGGCGCGGGGACAGCTTGTGGGCGTGGGTGCTCTCGATGATGAGCCCGCCGCCGAAGACGATGCCGAAGACGTTGCCGCCAAGCCAGGGCAGGCCGGCGGCGCGGCTCAGGCCGATGTGGCGGGTCAGCCGGTTGACGCCGGTGAGCATCTTCTCGAGCAGGCCGTAGCGCTTGGCGTACTCGAGCCCGATGAAGATGGCGACGAGGACGAGGCACATCTTCCAGGCAGTGTCCCAGAGCCCGATTGCCCAGCCGCCGAGCGCGGGGCCCACTCCCGGCCAGGGCAGGCGGGCCAGCCGGGCGAGGGTGTCGGTCGCGGCCGGCGCGGCCGACCCGGCCGCTGACGCAGGCACGAGCAGTAAGCCGAGCGCCCAGCCGACGAGGAGCGAGACCGCGAGCCGGATCGCCCAGAGCAGCCACCATTTCGCCTTCATCTGGAAGAAGACCGCGGTCTCGAGAATCTGTGAGTGGCTGAGGAGCAGCATCAGCGACAGGACGGTGAGCTGGTTCGTGGGCAGGCCGAGGGCGGTGATGGCGCCGATGCCGGCGTAGAGGTTGATGAGGTTGCCGATGATGAGCGCCAGCGCGGCGTCGCCGGGGAGGCCGAAGTACCTCATCAGCGGCGCGGCGAACCGGGCAAACGCGGCGATTACCGGCGTGTAGCGCAGGACCGTGACCGCGGTGTAGACCGGGCCGACGATCGCCATCAGCTTGAAGAAGGCGCGGACGCCGTGCCAGGCGCCGTCGCGGAGCGTGAGCCAGCGCTTCACCCGTCGAACCGCTCGAGCGCCGGGCGACCGTCGCGCAGGATGCCGTAGCTGAAGTTCTCGATCCAGTCGCCGGCGTTGAGGTAGCTGCCGCCCCCGGGAAAGGCGGTCAGCTCGGGCCGGTGGAGGTGGCCGAGGACAACGAGGTCGCGACCCTCGGCGAGGCGGGCGCGGGCCCACTCGCGCATCGCACCGGCGAGGCGCTCGTCAGGTCCGCGCGCGCGGCTGCGGCGGGCGACCCAGCCGGCGAGGGCGATGCCGAGGTCGGGGTGAATCAGCCGGTAGAGCCCGTTGTTGAGCCGGCTCCGCATCAGCACTCGGAACAGCCGCGAGACCGCGCGTCGGTCAATCTCGTCGCCGTGACGGACGAGGACCTTCCGGCCGTCGAGCTCGATGTCGCCGCCGGCGCCGGTCTCGATGCCGAGCTCGCGCCGGAGGAAGCCGCCGAAGCGCAGGTCGTGGTTGCCGGCGAGGTAGCTGACGCGGATGCCGGCTTCGCGGAGTCGGGCGAGCGCGGCGAGGATCCGGAAGCCGTGGCGGGGAATGACCCGGCCGTACTCGAACCAGAAGTCGAAGAGGTCGCCGAGAATCCAGAGCGAGTCGGCCCGGCCCTCGAGCCCGTTGAGAAAACGGGCGAGGCGCGCCTCGGCGCCGGGCGGGGCGGCCCCGAGGTGGGCGTCAGATACGAAGTAGTGCGCGCTCAATCGCGTTGACCGACTGCGACACCGGCCGGCGGGTGTCGATGCGGATAAGGTGCGGGCCGGGCCCGGGCGGCGCGAACCGCTTCTTCATCGCGCGGTAGATGCGCAGGTCGGCGTCGGAGACCGACGCCTGCCGGAAGCGCCGGCGCATCCGCGCGACGACGGTCCTCTCCGGGCAATCGGCGTGGACGAACAGAAAGGGCAAGCCCAGCCGGTCGGCGACCGCCCGGGCCTTTGCGCGCGAGTCGGGATGGAGGAAAGTGGCATCGACGACGACCCGGTGACCGGCGGCAAGGAAGACCCGCGCCCGGCGCAGGAGTTCGCGGTAGACCCGGATGCCGAGCTCGCGGTTGTAGAGCCTGGGGCTGAGCGCGCCGCGGCCGTCGGCCTCGATCGAGACGCCGGCGAGCTGCTTGCGGACGGAGTCGCTGTTGAGATGCCAGGCGTCGATGCGCGCGGCGAGCCGGGCGGCGACGTAGCTCTTGCCGGTGCCGGGCAGGCCGAGCATCACGACCAGCCGCGGGTCGGGGTCGAGGAGCCGGGCGTAACGCTCGGCGAGCCGGAAGTAGCTGCGGGCGACGGCGCGGGCCTTGACCTTCGCCGCGGGCGGCACGCCGGGGTCGTTGAGGTTGAAGCTCGTCACCTTGCCCCGGACGTAGGCGCGATAGCAGCGATAGAAGTCTAGCAGGCGGAGCAGGCCGGAGTCGCCGGTGCGGGCGACGTAGCGCTCGACGAAGAACCCGGCGAGGTCGCGGCGCCCGAACCAGTCGAGGTCCATCGCGAGGAAGGCGATCTCCGAGGCGGTGTCCGAGCAGGAGAAGCGCGGGTTGAACTCGATGCAGTCGAAGACGTGGACCCGGTCGCCGATGAAGATGTTGCGGGAGTGAAGGTCGCCGTGGCAGCGGCGGATGAAGCCCTGCTCGCGTCGGCGGCGGAACCGGCCGCGCCGAAGACGGATGAACCGCTCGACTGCCGTCTTGATGAGCTCGAAGGCTGGCCGGGTGATCGTCCGGCCGCGAAACTCCATCGTCTGGGCGAAGTTCTCGTCCCAGTTGAGGCGGATGATCTCCGAGCTGCCGTAGCGGCTGATTTCCGGACCGCGCTCGGCAGCGGAGTGGAAGTCGGCTATGATGCGGGCAATCTCGTCAACGTGGTCAACGCTGACGCGGCCGCGTCGGAGCTGCTCGGTCATTATCGACTCCTGCGGAAGCTCGCGCATCTTCAGGCACCAGTCGACGACCGGGCCGGAACCGCCAAGCCGAAGCCGGCCCCGGCGCTCGGTGATCGGCAGAACCTCGAGGTAGATGTCGGGTGAGAGCCGACGGTTGAGCCGGAACTCTTCGCGGCAGAAGAACTTGCGTGCGGAAAGGTCGGTGTAGTCGAGGAAGCCGAAGTTAACTGGCTTCTTGACCTTGCAGGCGTACCGGCCGGTCAGGAACACCCACGAGGTGTGGGTCTGGAGCATCCGAACCCGCCTGACGCCCGGGCCGTAGACCCGGGGCGAGAGCATCTCGCGGACGCGGCCCTGGATCGTTGGCGCGGCGCTCACAGCGAAGCGCCCCGGGCGAGAACGACGACCCCTTCCTCGGTGACGTGGAAGCGCCGGCGGTCGGCCTCCAGGTCAACGCCGATCTCGGCCCGGTCCGGTACGCGGACCATCTTGTCGATGATGGCGCGCCGGATGCGCGCGTGGCGGCCGACCTCGACATCGCTGAACAGCACCGACTCTTCGACCTGCGCGTACGAGTGGATCCGGACCCGGGGACCGAGAATCGAGCGCTCGACCCGTCCGCCCGAGACGATGACGCCGTCGGCGAGCAGGGAGTCGAGCGCGAGGCCGGCGCGGCCGCCGGCGAGGTCGGAGTGGACGGTCTTGGCGGGCGGGTCGGGCCGGGGCCGGGTGCGGACCGGCCAGTGGCGGTCGTAGAGGTTGAAGGGCGGGACCGGGGCGACGAGTTCCATATTCGCCCGGTAGTAGTCGTCGATCGTTCCGACGTCGCGCCAGTACGGCTCGGCGGCGTGTTGGTGGAGGGCCGCCGACCTCGGCGGTTCGTCGGCGAAGCGGTAGCCGAACACCCGGTAGCCGCCGATCATCGAGGGGATGACGTCGCGGCCGAAGTCGTGGGTCGAGTCCGGGTTCTCAGCGTTGACGAGCAGCGAGCCCATCAGCGCCGGGGTTGAGAACAGGTAGACGCCCATCGACACCAGCGCCCGGTCGGGCGCTCCGGGCTTGGCCTTCGGCCGGCGGGGCTTCTCCTCGAACCCGACGATGCGGTCGTCCTCGTCGGTGACCATCACCCCGAAGCGCGTCGCCTGGGCGATCGGGACCTCGTAGAGCCCGATCGTCGCGTCGGCCTTGACCTGCTTGTGGAAGCTAAGCATCTTGCGGTAATCGAGCCGGTAGACGTGGTCGCCGGAGAGGACGAGCACGTACTCCGGGCTCATCTCGCTGACGACGTAGGTGTTCTGGTAGACCGCGTCGGCGGTGCCGCGGTACCAGTCCTTTGACATCCGCTGCTGGGGCGGGAGCAGGCTGATGAATTCGCCGAGTTCGGCCGAGTAGATGTTCCAGCCGGCGCTGATGTGCTTCTCGAGGACGTAGCTCTTGTACTGGGTGAGCAGGAACACCTGCTTGAGGCCGGAGTTGACGCAATTGGAGAGCGTGAAGTCGATGATGCGGTAGACCCCGCCGAAGGGCACCGCGGGCTTGGCGCGGTCGCGGGTCAGCGGGAAGAGCCGCTCGCCCTGGCCGCCGGCAAGGACGAAGGTCAGCACCTCGACCATCGCGCCAGTCTAGCCGGGCGGATTCGGCGGTCAAGCACCGGCCGCAGGCCCGCTTGCCCGCCAGACGGGCCGTTCTTGCCGGGCCCGGTCCCGGCCGGTATAGTGTCTCGCGTGATCGGTACCCTGGTGAACGTCGCAGCGGTGGTTGCTGGCAGCGCGGCCGGCCTGCTCATCGGCGCGCGCCTGCCGGCGCGGCTGACCGGCATTGCCTTCCAGGGCATCGGGCTCTTCTCAATCGCCATCGGCGCGAGCATGGCGATCAGGACCGCGAACTGGCTGGTCGTCATCTTCTCGGTCGTGCCGGGCGCGATTGCCGGCGAGTTCATCGACATCGACCGGCACCTGGCCCGGTTCGGCGAGTTCCTCAAGCGCCGGCTCCGGCTCGGCGGCGCGCGCTTCTCCGAGGGGATGGTCGCGGCGTTCCTGCTCTTCTGCATGGGCTCGATGACCGTGCTCGGCGCCGTCGAGGAGGGGCTCGGCAAGCCGCCGAACCTGCTCCTCGCGAAGTCGGTACTGGACGGGTTCGCGTCGGTCGCGCTGGCCGCGACGTTCGGCATCGGGGTCGCGTTCTCGGCCGTGCCGCTGCTTGTCTACCAGGGCGGGCTGACGCTTGCCGCCGGCTCCCTGCAGGCGGTGCTCGCGGACGCGATCGTCAACGAGGTGAGCGCGGTCGGCGGCCTGTTGCTCATCGGGCTCGGCATCAACATCCTCGAAGTCAGGAAGCTCAAGGTCATCAACATGCTGCCGGCACTGCTGTTCGCGGGCGTGCTGGCGTGGCTGTTCGTGCGGTAGCGGCCGCGGCGCTCAGTCGAGCGCGGCCTCGCTGTCCGGGTCGAAGAAGTGGAGCGCGTCCGGGGCGAGATAGACCTCGACCGTTTCGCCGGGGGCGGGCGCGAAGCGGGGCGGGACCCGGGCGATGACCGCCGCCGTGCCGACCCTGAGATGGAGGATGTTCTCGTTGCCCATCAACTCGGCGACCTCGACCCCGGCCCGGACCGGCGCGGCGCCCGAGTCGGGCCGTTCGAAGAGGATGTTCTCGGGACGAACGCCGAGGGTGACCGGCCGGCGGGCGAAGGGCGCGAGCGGCCGGGCGTAGCGCCCGGCGAGACCGAGCGAAAACGCCGCGTGGCTGAAGCGCAGCGGCTCGAGTTCGACAAGGCCCTCGAGGAAGTTCATCGGCGGCGAGCCGATGAAGCCGGCGACGAACCGGCTGACCGGCCGGTTGTAGAGCGTGAGCGGGTCGGCGACCTGGAGCAGGCGGCCGTCCTTCATCACCCCGATGCGCTGGCCGAGCGTCATCGCCTCGACCTGGTCGTGGGTGACGTAGAAGACCGTCGTCTCGAGCCGGCGGTGGAGCCGGGCGAGTTCGGCGCGCATCCCGACCCGGAGTTTGGCGTCGAGGTTCGACAGCGGCTCGTCGAACAGGAACACCTGCGGGTGGCGGACAATCGCCCGGCCGAGCGCGACGCGCTGGCGCTGGCCGCCGGAGAGCGCCCGGGGCTTGCGGTCGAGCAGTTCCTCGATGCCAAGGATGCCGGCCGCCTCTCCGACGAGCGAGCGGACCTGCGGCTTCGGTACCTTGCGGAGCTTGAGCGCGAAGGCCATGTTGTCGCGGACCGACATGTGCGGGTAGAGGGCGTAGTTCTGGAAGACCATCGCGATGTCGCGGTCGCGGGGCTCGGTCCAGGTGACGTCGCGGTCGCCGATGTGGATCGTGCCGGCGGTCGGTTCGTCGAGGCCGGCGAGCAGGCGGAGGGTCGTTGACTTGCCGCAGCCCGACGGGCCGACGAGGACGAAGAACTCGCGGTCGGCGACCTCGAGGTCGAGCCGGTCAACAGCGGTGACCTTGCGGTCGAAGACTTTGGTGACGCCGCTAAACCGAACCCGGCCCACGCCTGTCCTCCGGCCACAGCACCGCGAGCAGGGCGGCGACAGTGTCCTTCAGGTCGCGCCGGGCGACGACCTTATCGATGAGGCCGTGCTTGAGCATGAACTCGGCGCGCTGGAAGCCCTCGGGCAGCTTGCCGCCGATGGTGTTCTCGATGACCCGCGCGCCCGCGAAGCCGAGCAGGGCGCCCGGCTCGGAGATGATGATGTCGCCGAGCGAGGCGTAGGAGGCCATCACCCCGGCGGTGCAGGGGTCGACCGGCACCGAGATGAACGGCACCCGGGCCTGGCGCAGGAGGCCGAGTTCGGCCGAGGTCTTGGCCATCTGCATCAGCGAATAGATGCCCTCGTACATCCGGGCGCCGCCCGAGCTCGCGACGATGACCAGCGGCCGGCGCTCGCCGCGGGCGAGCCGGATGGCGCGGGCGACCTTCTCGCCGACGACCGAGCCCATGCTGCCGCCGATGAACCGGAAGTCCTGGATGCCGAAGACGACCGGGATCGAGGCAATGGCGGCCCGGCCGTAGGCGAAGCCGTCGGCCTGACCGGTTTTCTCCCTCGCCTCCTTGAGCTTCTCCCGGTAATGGGGGAACCGGAGCGGGTCGTCGGAGGCGAGCCCGGCGTCGAGCTCCTCGAAACTCCCCTCGTCGAGCAGGACGGCGATATAGCGGTCCGGAGTGACCCGGAAGTGGTGGCCACAGCGCGGACAGACGTAGTAGTTGGCCTCGAGGGTCTTGCGGTAGAGGATCTCGCCACAGCCGTCACAGCGCAGCCACTGGCCATCAGGGGTCCGGCCGCGACCCGCAGGACCGGCTTGAGGCGACATCACGCCAGTATATGAGCGGCTCAAGGGGTGTCAAGGAACGCCCGGTCCGACCTCATGGGCCCGGAAGTTGCCATCTCGCCGGGACTTGCCGCCCGGGGCGGCCGCCGGACTTGACTGCGTCGGGCAACTCGGCTAACCTATCCGAAGCGTTCGTCGGGCCGCACCGACCGTCCGGGCCCGGGAGAGGAGCATACCAGCACGTGAGCAGGACCGAAGTCGACCGCGGGCAGTTCGCGACAATCGACGAGGCCGTCGCCGACATCCGCCGCGGGCGGGTGGTCATCGTCGTTGACGACGAGGCGCGCGAGAACGAAGGCGACCTCGTCTTCGCCGCCGAGAAGGTGACCCCGGCCAAGGTCAACTTCCTGGCCCGCCACGGCCGCGGGCTGGTCTGCGTTTCGCTGACGCGCGCGCGGGCCGCCGAGCTAGAGCTCGGGGTCCAGTCGCCGGCCAACACCGCCCTGCACGGCACCGCGTTCACGGTGTCGGTCGACGCCCGCAGGGGCACGACGACGGGCATCTCGGCCCACGACCGGGCGCTGACGATCCGGGCGCTGGTCGACCCGGCGACCCGGCCCGGTGACCTCGCCCGGCCCGGCCACGTCTTCCCGATTGTCGCCGAGGACGGCGGGGTGCTGGTCCGGGCGGGCCACACCGAGGCGACGGTCGACCTCGCCCGGCTGGCCGGGCTCGCGCCGGCCGGCGTGCTCTGCGAGGTGATGACCGAGACCGGCCGGATGGCGCGGCTGCCGGCGCTCCGGGTGCTGGCCCGGAAGCACCGGCTCAAGATCGTCACGATCAAGGACCTGATCGACCGGCGCCAGCGGTCCGAGCAGCTCGTCCGCCGCGTTGTCGAAACCGACCTGCCGACCGAGTTCGGCGATTTCCGCGCCGTCGTCTACGAGGACGCGGTCGAGCCCTACGCCCACATCGCGCTCGTCAAGGGCGAGGTCCGCGGCCGGCGGGGCGTGCTGGTCCGGGTCCACTCGCAGTGCCTGACCGGCGACGTGCTCCACTCGCTGCGCTGCGACTGCGGCCAGCAGCTCAGCGAGGCGATGAAGGCGATCCAGCGAGCGGGCCGGGGCGTCGTGCTCTACATGCGGCAGGAGGGCCGGGGCATCGGCATCGCCAACAAGCTCCGCGCTTACCGCTTGCAGGACGACGGGCTCGACACGGTCGAGGCCAACTTCGCGCTCGGCTTCGCGCCCGACCTGCGCGACTACGGCATCGGCGCCCAGATCCTCGCCGACCTCGGCCTGTCGAGCATTCGCCTGATGACCAACAACCCGCGCAAGGTCGTCGGGCTCCAGGGCTTCGGCCTCGAGATAGCCGAGCGGGTGCCGATTATCTGCCGGCCCAACCGGCGCAACGTCCGATACCTGGTGACCAAGCGCGACCGGCTCGGCCACCTGCTGGGGGAGATCGAGAAAGGAGTCAGAGATGGAGAAACGCGAGTTCCACGGAAAGCTCGACGCGCGCGGGCGTAAGTTCGCGCTGGTCGTGTCGCGGTTCAACGACCTGCTGAGCCGCCAGCTCCTGGCCGGAGCGCTCGACTGCCTCGAGCGCCACAATGCCGAGGCGACCGACGTCTACTGGGTTGCCGGCGCCTACGAGATCCCCGCGGTCGCCCGCAAGCTCGCGGCGACGAAGCGGTTCGACGGCATCGTCGCGCTCGGCGCGGTCATCCGCGGCGACACGCCCCACAACGAGTACATCAACGCCGAGGTCGCCAAGGGGCTGGCCAAGGTGTACTTCGACTCGGGCGTGCCCGTGACCTTCGGCATCATCACCGCGGACACCCTCGAGCAGGCGCTCGAGCGGGCCGGCACCAAGGCCGGCAACAAGGGCTGGAGCGCGGCGCTGGCGGCGATCGAAATGACCGACCTCAACGCCGCGCTGAAGTAGCGCCCGGTGACCCAGCGGCGACTGGCGCGGGAGGCCGCGCTCGAGGTGGTCTACCGCTACGACCTCGTCGGCGACGAGCCGGACGAGGTCATCGACGAGATCGTTCACCGCCGCAACCCGTCAGACGAGGCCGAGGAGTACCTGCGTCGGCTGGTCGATGCCGTGTTCAAGAACCAGGCCGCGGTCGACGCGATGATCCGGAAGCACCTCCGGCGCTGGCGGCTCGAGCGGCTGCGCTACCTCGACCGCGCGCTCCTGCGCCTGGCCTGCGTCGAGCTCACCTACTTCGAGGACGTCCCGCCCAAGGTGACGATAAACGAGGCGGTCGACATCGCCCGGAAGTACGGCGACGACGACTCCGGCCGGTTCGTCAACGGCGTGCTCGACGGCATCTTCCGGGACCTCACCGGCAGGCCGGCGCCGGACCCCGGTAGCGAGACGTGAAGCTCGGCATCTTCTCCGACGTCCACGCCAACCTCGAAGCGCTCAGCCGGGTGGTCGAAACGCTCCGGGACCGGGGAGCGACCCAGTTCTTCTGCGCGGGCGACATCGTCGGCTACGGGCCGGACCCGGCCGCCTGCATCGACGTCGTCCGGGGCCTGCGGGCGACGGTCGTCGCCGGCAACCACGACTGGGGCGCGGTCGGCCGCCACCCGGCCGGCGCGTTCAACGAGCGCGCCCGCGCGGCGCTGGCTTGGACCATCCGGCAGCTCGGCGAGGCCGAGCTTGCCTGCCTCGACTCGCTCGCGCTGGTCGAGAAGGCCGACCCGGTCCACCTAGTTCACGCCTCGCCCGCGGCGCCGGCCGGCTGGGAGTACATCGTTTCGGCGGGCGAGTGCGAGGAGGCGATAGACTCGTTCGCCCTGCCGCTCTGCATCATCGGCCATTCCCACCACCCCTTCGCGGTCGAGCGGCGCGACGGCGCGACCCGGGTCCTGCCGGTCGAGGGCTTCACGGTCCGGCCGGGCGGCCGCTACCTGGTCAACGTCGGCAGTGTCGGCCAGCCGCGCGATGGCGACCCGCGTGCCTGCTGTGCGCTATACGACACCGCGCGGCGCGAGTTCAGTCTCTTCCGGGTCGCCTACGACATCCCGGCGGTCCAGGCCCGGATAAGGCAGGCCGGCCTGCCCGCCTTCCTCGCCGACCGGCTCGCCATCGGCCGCTGACCGTCCGGCTTCCGGCCAGCCCGTGTCTCCTGCTCGCCCGAGGGCCGGTCGCCCCTTCGAGGTCGGCCCGGCCGCGACGGTGAGATCTTCTCTTGACACGGGGGGCATCCTGCCTAACCTGTTCCCGACGGCAGGGCTTGAGTCGCGACGGCTCCGTGGCTCAGACGGACCGCGTCCCTGCCGAATCGGTAGAGGACTGCGCAGGCCGGGCCGGGCGTCCGGCGAGGAGGAACGATGAGAGTGCGGATGTCAGTAAGTGCGGGGGGGGGCGGCACTTAGCTTTGACCGGCCCTGACCTCTCCGCGAGTCCCGCGGGCCGAAGGGAGGACACGATGGTCCGATTCCTGCTGATTCCAACGATTGTCGTTCTGCTCGCGCTGGCGTTGCCTGCGCTCGGGCAGGACTCGCTCAACTGCCGGCAGGTCGGGCTCTGGCCGGGTGACCGGGGCGACGACCAGGGAGGCTGGTCGGTTGCCCTTGACCCGGACCGCGATATCGTCTACCTGTGCATGGACAGCACGGACTGGGAGCACGGGACGAGGAG
Organism: bacterium; assembly: GCA_046485285.1. Taxonomy (GTDB): domain Bacteria; phylum Hydrothermota; class Tepidihabitantia; order Tepidihabitantales; family Tepidihabitantaceae; genus DSBX01. The sequence continues at coordinate 1,339 of JAWOHE010000055.1, read as the reverse complement.
CAGCGTGTACGTGCTCGACGTCAGCGACCCGTCACAACCCCGGATGCTCTCGGTTATACGCCTCGACAGGGTCGGCGACTTTTACTCGGTGGCCTGCCAGTCGAACCGGCTGTACGCGACGAGCGCAGAGGAGTTCGCGCTCAAGGTCTGGGACGTCACTGACCCTGCCGAACCGGCGCATCTCGGGAGCCTGGATGCCGGCTACAGCGGGTGGCGAATGGCGGTTGTCGGCGACTACGTGTATCTTGCTGCCTTGGACGACGGCCTGCGGATTGTCGACGTCAGTGACCCGCAGCACCCGGCTGAGGCCGGGCACTACCCGGCCAGCTTCGCTTGGGATGTGGCGGTTGTCGGTGAACTGGCGTACGTGTCGGACGTTGATTCAGGGCTGCGCATCATTGACGTGAGCGACCCGGCGAACCCGCACGAAGTCGGGTTCTGTGCCGCGCCCGGACCGGGCTCGTTCTATCGCGTGGCAGTGACCGGTAACTATGCCTATGTGGCGGACGACGGATGGCCGTACCCCCGGGACTCCGGCTATGTCCGCGTGATTGACGTTTCCGACCCGGCGGAGCCAGTGCTGGCAGCATCTTGGCCTGTGCGTAGCGGGTGTCTCGGAGTGGCCCGGTCCGGCAGCTTGTTGTATGCCGCGGCAGCGGTAAGGGGCCTGCGTATCCTCGATGTCGCAAGCCCAGAACACCCGGCGGAGGTCGGGCACTACCGGGTCGGTGGGTTCCAGCCACTTTTCGCCAACGACGTGGCCGCGGCTGGCAACCTGGCCTATGTTTCCGACGGTCTCTGGGGCCTGCGGATAATCGAGTTCCTCGGTGCCGGGGTCGAGGAGCCGCGTCCTGCACCGGTCGCCCGACCGGCACTGGGGCTCCGGCCCAACCCGGCGCGGTACTCAGTTCATCTCGCCGGGACCGAGGGCGTCGGGCTGTACGCGCCGGACGGCCGGCGGGTCGCCCTGCTCCAGCCCGGCGAGAATGACGTCCGGCACCTTGCGCCCGGGGTCTACTTCGTCCGCAGGCAGGACACCGGCGAATCCGGCCGGCTGGTGCTGGCGAGGTAAGGCTTCGGCAGACGGGCCCGGAGCGCTTCGAGCCGCACCCGGGGTCAAGTGCCGAATTGTCTGCAAAATGAGCCGTGCCGCTGTGGGCGGAGGGCAGCTGGGGCGGATGCTGTCGATGGCGGCCGCGCGGCTCGGACTGCGCTGCCACATTTACGAACCCGGCACGGACTGCCCGGCGTCCCATGTGGCCTGGCGCACGACCTCGGCGCCCTACGAGGACGCGGAGGCGCTGCGCGGATTCGCCCGTTCCGTCGACGTCGTGACCTA
>JAWOHE010000091.1:0-7976 GCA_046485285.1 bacterium | reverse complement strand
ACCGGCTGGAGGTGCATCGGCTTCCAGAGCGGCCGGGCCTCGATGTTCTGCCGCTCGAGCGCGAGCCGGACGTCTTCCCGGGTCGCGCCGCACGCCTCGGGGTCGATGGTCAGGCAGGTGAGCCAGCGGGTGCTCCGGCCGTAAGGCGCCTCGGGCATCCAGCCGATGCCGGGCAGGTCGCCGAGGGCCCGGCGGTAGTAGTCGAAGTTCCGGCGCCGGGCCGCCAGGCGCTCGGCCAGCACCCGGAGCTGGGCCCGGCCGATTGCCGCGAGGATGTTGCTCATCCGGTAGTTGAAGCCGATTTCCGAGTGCTGGTAGTGCGGCGCCTCATCGCGGGCCTGGGTCGCGAGGAACCGGGCCTTCTCGACCAGCGCCCTGTCGTGCGAGACCAGCATCCCGCCGCCCGAGGTGGTGATGACCTTGTTGCCGTTGAACGAGAATGCCGCCGCCTTGCCGAAGCTGCCGGCGGACAAGAAAGGCTGAGGCTGAGGTCCAGGTTGAGCAGAAGACGGTTGGTTCGTCGTAACTGACTCGACCTTGGCCTTGGACTCAACCTTGCCCCGGTAGGTCGCGCCGAGCGCCTCGGCCGCGTCCTCGATGACCGGGACGTCGAACTCGGCGCAGGCGGCCAGTATCGGGTCGTAGTCCGCGCTCTGGCCGTAGAGGTCAACGACCACCACCGCCCGGGGCAGTCGTCCGTTCCGGGCGCAGTCCGCGAGTTCCTCGCGCAGGAGCGTCGGGTCGATGTTCCAGGACCGCGCGTCGCAGTCGATGAACACCGGCGTCAGTCCTTCGTAGGCGATTGCGTTCGCGCTCGCCGAGAAGGTGAAGCTGGAGCAGACGACCTCGTTACTTCGTTCACCGTTCATCGTTCTTCGGTCATGGTCCCCGGACAGGATTCGAAGCGCGAGATGCAGGGCGGCGGTCCCGGAAGACAACGCGACCGCGTGCGGAACCCCGACCGCCGCCGCGAACTCGCGCTCGAATGCGTTCACCATCGGCCCGAGCGGGGCAATCCAGTTCGACTCGAACGCCTCCCGGATGAGCGCAAGCTCCTCGCCCGACATGTGCGGCGGTGACAGGTAGATGCGCTTCACGACCGAGGCTCCCCGGGCTCGAACCTCATCCGTGCCCCTTCGCGGGCCGGGCCGGCGCCTTCCGATAGGCCGGGAACCAGCCGTCAAGGCCGTCGGCGGCAGTGCCCGAGCGGCGTTCCCAGTCCGCGACAAGCGCCCGGTATTGTTCGGGGTCCGGGATCATGCGCCAGGTGTGGTACGGGTGGCGAAGATTCGCGAATCCTTCCTTGAAGTAGAAGACGGAGTCGGCCTGCGCCCCGACGCCGCCGCCGAGATGGTAGAACCGGTTGCCGCGTTCCTTCGCCCAGAGCCTGGCCTTGTGATGCACCAGCTTCAGAGGGTGTTCGGACACGAACTTGTCGCTCACGCCCCCGAGGTGAGTCTGGATGATTCCGCAGCATTCGGAGAAGACCATCATGAAGGCCACCTCCCCGTCGATGCGGTTGACGGCAAGGTGCAGGTAGTCGCCAAGGGTCCGCTTGAGCTCGGCGAAGTACTGCTCCGGGTAGTAGTAGTAGGCGTCGGCGGTGAGTCGGTCAAGGGTCTCGTCGTAGATCTTCCTGAAATCGTCATAGACGTCCCAGTCGGCGTCGACTGTGACCTGCTGGCGGCCCTCCCGCTCGGCCTTCGCTATCTCGGTGCGATGGCCCCGGCGGGTCGCGTGCCAGAGCTCCTCCGCGCTCAGCGCCAGGTCCGAGGAGAGGGTCACGCCGTGGCGACTGACGCCGGGCAGGTCGTAGAAGAACCCGGGGAGCGGGTAGAGCGGGTGCATGCGGACCAGCACGGAGACCACCCCCTGCTGCCGGAGCGCCGACTCAAGCTCGACCAGGGCCTGCCGCAGGAACTCCTCGGCCGCTCTGCCGCTCCCGCGCAGGAGCGGGCCCGGGTAACCGTAGGGACTGATCGCGTCACGCAATGCGCCGCCACCCCCGGACTCGACGTTCCTCAGCAACAGCGGGATGAAGAGGCCGAAGTCGCCGTCACTGAGCAGGGCACCGACCGGCTCGCCGCCGTCAACAAGGCGGGAAAGCCGCGCATACTCAGGACGATGGTAGACATCGTGCGGGACGGAATCCAGGAACTCCCGCCACCGGGGTGAGTCGGGGGACAGGAGGTCGACGTTCAAGGCTTCACGCCTCGGCGGCAGGCCTGGCCTCGGGGTCGGCGCCGAAACGGATGACCAGCCCGGCGACACGCAGCATGTCCTCCTCAGCGTAGCGCATGTCGCAATGGATGGACAGCATCCGGCGACTGAGCGCGACAGCCTCGGACGGAATCCCGGGTAAGGCCGGTGACTCGAGCGGCCAGAGTATCGCCGGGTAGACCCGGGCGGCGAGCAGGCGTTCGCGGACGCGCTCCCGGCGCCCGGGCGAGTCGAACAGGAGGATGCCGGAGAACGGGCATCCGCCGTCGGCGTCACGGGACGGCAGGACTTCGACCCACGAGATACCGTCGAGCGCTGTCGCCAGCGCCCGGTGGTTCCTGCGCCGCCGTTCGCGCCAGGACGTCACCGGGAGGGTCGGCAGGAGCGCCCGGGTCCAGCCGGTCATCCCGGACACCTCCGCCGAACCCATCCGCCCCTCGGCGGCGGTCGCGAGGCGGCGGAACAGCTCCTTGTCGTCGAAGCGGCCCTCGAGGTAGAGCGCCTTCAGGGTCATCGCCGCCAGTTTCTCGAGAGCGGCCTGGCGGTGGCAGTCGGTCACGGCCGGTTCCGGCGGCGCGGGGTGGCCGGCCGGCGACCACAGGACGCCGCCGTCGGGCGCCGGCAGGGTCTTGCGCAGGGACGCGATGCACCAGTCGGCATTGCTCGACCTCGCCCAGGCCGACCACGGGTCGTGGGAGTGGTCCTCGATGACCGTGACGGCAGCGCGGGGGAGGGCGTCGCCGGCGGGCGCGGCCCGGAGGCCGAAGTAGTTGACGACGAGCAGGGCGTCGCCGCGCTCGAACGGGATACGCTCGAAGCCCGGCGCAGGGGAAGCCGGCCCGTCCGGGTAGACGACGAGACCGATGCCGGTCCGCCCGAGCGCCGCGACCACTTCCTGGCAGAAGTAGCCGGGAAGCCAGAGCCGCCGCCAGCCGTACCGGGCCCGGCCTTCGGCCAGGAGGCCGCGGAGCGCGTCGCGGCCGGTCGCATAGAACACGCCGCGCCCGTCCCAGGGCGATTCCGCGGCCTGTTCGCCGCGATGCGGAACCAGGTGAAACTCCGACCCGTGCTCCCAGCGCGCGGACTCGCCGGCGGTCTTCGGGGGCAGGTCAGTCACTGAGCGGCATCCTCGCTGCCGGCGGTCCTGCGGGCGGCCGTGCTAGTCAAGACCGAGTTTCCGGGCCACCACGTCGAACTCAACTCGCAGAACCGACAGCGCGACAAGGTTCTGGAACCGGCCATTCTTGTAGACGGCGTGCCGGAGCAGGCCCTCTCTGATGTAACCGCATTTTTCGTACATTTTAAGTGATGCCGCGTTGTTTTCAAGGACCTGGGCGAAGATGCGCTCGAGGCCCCGGTCGCGGAAGGCGAACCGGTGGATGAGGAGGCAGGCCTCGGTGGCAAGGCCCTTGCCCCACTCGCTCTTGTCGCCGATGAGCACCGGACAGCGACCGCTGCGGTTGACGTAGTCGACCTCGTTCAGCGAGGCGTTGCCGATGTACTTGCCGGTTTCCCTGATGCAGACCGCCAGGGTCGTATCCGGGCCATCGGCCAGGGCCTTGCCTTCGACCCAGCGCCGCTCGCGTTCCGAAGAGACGAAGTACTTCGGTCCGCCGACCATCGAGACGATTTCGTCGTCGTTCCGCCACTTGACCGACGTCCGGTAGTCATCGAGTTCAAGGGCCCTGAGATACACTCGGAAGTTCATCGGGAAGCCTCCTTTTCTTCCTCGCCCCGCGGGGGGGAGGGCAGGGGTGAGGGGTAATCCGGCCGCGGGCCGAGATCGTCGACGTCCCGGACGGTCTGGCCCGGTTCGTCGCCCTTCGTGAACAGCACGGCGGCGACGGTGAGGCCGAGGATCTTGAGGTCCAGCCAGGGCGACTGGTGGTCGACGTACCACACGTCCAGCTCGATCCTCCGGCTGAACGTCAGCCGCCGACGGCCGCGGACCTGGGCCAGCCCGGTTATCCCGGGCCTGACTTCGTGCCGGCGCGCCTGTTCGGGCGTGTAGCGCGCGAGGTACTCCATCATCAGGGGCCTCGGCCCGATGAGACCCATCTCGCCCCTGAGCACGTTCCAGAGTTCCGGCAGTTCGTCAATGCTGAGGCGCCGCAGGAAGCGTCCCAGGCCGGTCAGCCGCTCGGCGCCGCTGCCGGGGCCCGGCCGCATCGTCCGGAACTTCACGAGCTCGAACGGTCTCCCGCGCAGGCCGGGCCGCACCTGGCGGAAGAAGACCGGCCGGCCGAGGCAGACGAGGACAAGGAGCGCGACCGCGGACAGGAACGGCAGGAGCAGGATGACGAGCAGTGCCGCCGCGACCCGGTCGACGACCGGCCTCACGAACCTGACATAGGCTTTCACAACAGGCCCGTCAAGTAGTCGACAAACGCGGCAGTCACGCGTTCCGCGGAGAACTCCCGGATTGCCCGCTCGCGGGCCTTCGCGCCGAGCGCCAGCCGCCGTTCGGGCGCATCGACCAGCTCGAGCATCCGGCCGAGGAGCGAGGCGCTGTCGGCCGCGTCGTGCAACAGCCCGGTGACGCCTTCCTCGATCGAGTCCGTGACGCCGTAGATCCTCGACCCGATTGAGGGGATGCCCGCGGCCGCCGCCTCGATGACGACGCTGCCGAATCCCTCCCGGTAGCTCGGCAGGCAGAGCACGTCGGCCGCCGCCATGAAGTCCTCCGGCCGGTCGGTGCGGCCCGGGATGACCACCCGGTCCCGGCAGTCGCGGCAGAGTTCGAGCAGCGGGCCGGACAGGCCTTCTTCGTCCGGCCCGACGATGGCGAGGCGGACATTCGCGCGGACGCGCGCGAGCCCGGCGAACGCCCGCGCGAGGTCGAAGAGGCCCTTGTCCCGTTTGAGCCGGCCGATGTACAGGAACAGGACTTCCGACCCGCCGATGCCGAATTGCGCCCGGATGGCTGCCCGCGCGGCCGGGTTCGGCACGAAGCGACGGGTGTCGACGCCGCTGATCGACCCGGCGGCCAGTACCAGCGCCTTGCCCGGCTTGAGGATGCCCTCCGCGACGAGGAACTCCACCTGCGAGCGGCTGTCGGCCAGAACGTGCGTCGCCAGTGCCGCGATCAGCCGGTCGGCGGCGCGCAGGATGGTCCTCATCGGACCGCGTGCGGTCACCCAGACCTGGCCGGTGAAGATGTGCAGCCTGACCGGGATGCCGGCAAGCCGGGCGGCGAGCATCGCCAGGAGGCCGGCCTTGGGAGTCACCGAGTAGACGGCCGCGTAGTTGCCGGCGCGGAAGTGCGCGTACAGACCCCAGAGCGCGGCGAGGTCGCGCCGGGGACTGACACTGCGCTCGATGCCGACGGCGAGCCCGGTGACCGACGGCCCCAGCGGTTCGAGAAGCCGGAAGTCGGTCGCGTTCGCGACGACCGTGACGTCGAACCGGCGACCCAGCGCCGCGAGGTGGTTCAACTGGGACGACCTGATCGTCCCGGCCGAGGACACGACGACGCAGAGCCGCTGCCGCGCGGGCGCAGTCACGATGCCGCTCCGGCCGCGCCACGACGCAGGGGCAGGGGAGTTGCCCGGATGCGCGCCACGTCGGCCGCGACCTGTTCGACCTCGCCGGCCGCGAGCCCGACGCTCCGCCGGGCGATGAGGCGGTGATGCAGCCCGAGCCCGACGGCGGCGGCATAGACCGGGATCTTGAGGAGCTGCCTGGCGCACAGCACGCCGGCAGGGAGGCGGCCAAGGAGGCGCGAGCCGTGTTGCCACCGGGCGCGAGCGACCGACCGGGAGGCGCGGGCGTACTTGGCCAGGGAGAACGAGGCGTGTTCGGTGCAGCAGTACAAGCAGGCGGGGAGGTTGGCGAAGCGTGACCGGTCAGAGGTCCGGCACCACAACTCGAAGTCCTCGGCCAGCGGATAGACCGGGGGGCGGGCCGGGTCGTAGGGGTTACGGCGGAACCAGTCGGTGCGGCCCATCACGGTCGCGTGCATGAGGCCGGTACCGGCGAGGACGCGCCGGGCGGACAGCGGGGCGGCGGTCGGCAGGCGCTTGGCAACGGCGCGGCCGCCCGCGCCGAGGATGTACATCCCGGTCCCGACGACGTCCACCGCCGGGTTCGCGGCGAGGAACTCCGCCTGCGCGGCCAGCTTGTCCGGGCGCATCAGGTCGTCGGCATCCATCCGGGCGAGGAGCCCGGCGCGGGCCTCGGCGGCGAGCTGGTTGAGCCGCGCCGCGAGGCCGAGATTCCGGCCGTCGGACACGACCCGGACCCGGCTGTCAGCGACGGACCGGGCGATGCTGCCGCTGTCGTCGGTCGAGCCGTCATCAACGAGGACGAGTTCCCAGTCGGCCAGGCGCTGGGCGAAAACGGAGCGGATGGCATCGGCGAGCGTCGCCCGGGCATTGTAGAACGGGATGCCGACCGTCACCAGCGGAACGTTGGCGTAGCTCAAGGTTCAAGCTGCATTGGCGCTAGAAGATGCTCGAGAACCAGGCCAGGACCGAAGGGTTGAACCGGTAAGGAACAAGCTGGCTGAATGCGCGCAGGGTCGTCGCGTGGTAGACGAGGTAGCCGACCGTGAAGGCCGCGAGCAGGATGGCACGCTCCCGGTGGCGCCGGAGATTGGCGAAGACGATCGGCCAGATCAGCACCTGGCTCACGCTGAAGTAGCTGCCCAGCCGCATGATGCCCGAGGCCCCGGTCCCCATCACGACGGCGACCAGCGTGACGACGAGCCCGAGCAGGTAGATATTGAGCAGGAAGTCGTACAACGGCCGGTGCGCGAGAACGTGCCGCTTGAAGTACAGGAAGAAGGTCCCCATCGAGACGACGAACGCCGCGAAAAGCAGGCCGCGACTGCCTTCGGTCGGGACCGTGTAGGCGACGTACCTCGGGTTGAGCCTCCCGGCAAGGCTGGCGAGTTCGGAGAAGAACAGGGTGGCGACCAGCACCCCGCCGAAGACGAGAACGTTGTACCTCAGGCTGTTCTTGCGCGGCACCAGGAAGTAGACCGGCAGGATGACAATCGCCGAAGTGTGGAAGAGGTAGGCGACGGCGACGCAGGCCAGGAAGAGCAGCAGCTTGCGGTGATAGATGGCGCCGATGGAGACGAAGAACAGCGCGATCGCGAGCCCCTGGCGCAGGCCGTTGAATGAGTAGTAGACAGCTCCGGAGGCGAGCAGGACGAAGACGCTGAGCGCGGGATTGACGGAGTACCTGCGAATGCCCCACAGGAAGCATACTGAGACGATGATACCGACAAGGGTGAAGAGCGCGATGTAGTCATCGGTGACCTGGCGGCCAAGCCAACACAGGAACAGGAAACCTGCCTCAAACTGCCCGCCGACCACGTCCGCCAGTGTCTGGGTCATGCGGTACGCCATCGTGTAGGCGTCGGCATCGGTCCCGACGCTGTCCGAGCGCAGTCCGGCCACGAGCACGAGAGCCAGGAACGCGACCGCCAGGAACAGCAGTCGTTCCAGCCGGTACAGCCGCGGGCGGTCCGCAAGGTGGATCGCTGCCACGGCGACTGCCAGGACAACAAAGTAGATGACCATCAGCGTCCAAGGACCCGCGCATAGAGCCGCCGGTAGTGGGCGGCTGCGCGGGCGATACCGAGTCCATCGCCGGTCTTGAGCGCGGCGGCCCGGGTGTCCGGGCTCAGCAGTCGTTGCGCGCACCCGGCGATGTCCTCCGGCTGCTCGCCGATTGCACCTGCGCCGCTCTGCCGGATGACCCCCGCGGCCTGGGTGACGGCGCTCAGCGTGAAGACCGGCAGGCCGCAG
>JAWOHE010000038.1:0-21459 GCA_046485285.1 bacterium | reverse complement strand
CCGTATGCCCTACCGTTCCCCCAACCGTTACCCCAACCGTATGCCCTACGGCTACCCCTACCGCTGCCCCAACCGTAGGGCTAACGGCTCCCCCAACGGTAGGGCTAACCGTTCCCCCAACCGTACCCCCTACGGTTCCCCGTACGGTACCCCCTACGGTAGGGGGTACGGTAGGGGGTATGGGGGAGGGGGTAAATTCGGAGGTGAGTGAAGTGCTGATTTTTCAACCAATTGCGGCGATTTCGCGATTGGCCGGGCCGTTAGTTTCCACTAACATAAGTTATAGGTAGTAATGTGAAGGTGGCTGGCTTCAGCCCGGGAGAGACGGTTGCGCCGGGCGCGGCGTAACGCGGGTTGCGGCTTCGGGCCGGGCTGAGCCTGGTCGAGCTGGCGCACCTGGTGGGCCGCGAGCCTGGCTGCTATTCGCATCTCAGCCAGCTTGAGCACGGCCGGGTGCGGCGCCCGACGCTGGAGCTGGTTGCGGATTACCTGCGGGCCTGCCCGCGCGTTGCGCGCGGGCGGGCCCGCGGCGCGTCGTTCGAGATGCGGGAGGGTGTGCGTTCCGTGCGGTGCGGGCTCTCGCGTAAGGCGCGAATCGGATGTAGGAGCGGTTTCCAAACCGCGACATCCTTCCTGCCCGCGATGCGTCTCCTAATCGCGACAGGGATGTCGCTCCTACAGAGGACCAGGAACCGGAACAGGAAAGGGCTACTCCACTCCGCCACGCGGAGCCTGCCCCTTCGAGTACCTCAGGGCAAGCTCTGAGCTAAGTCGAAGGGGATGTCGCTTCCACAGGAGACGGCGATGAAGGGTCTTCCCTGGGGTCTCTGCGTCTTGCCCGGTCCGCGGCGGGCGTGGCTTGACTGGCGCGGGTCGCGCGGTTAGACTGCCGGCGACTGAAAGCTGTGCGGGTTCTCGTGCACGGCGCGAATAGGAGTCTCAAGATGAACCCTGTCAATATCGTCCTGCTCGGTCCTCCCGGGAGCGGCAAGGGCACCCAGGCCGAGCTGCTTCGCGACAAGCTTTCTTTCGTTCACTACTCGACCGGCGAGGTGTTCCGCGACCACATCAAGCGCCGGACGCCGGTCGGCATCGAGGTCGAGGAGTACGTGACGTCCGGGAAGCTGGTGCCGGACGAGGTCGTGCTCGAGGTGGTGAACGCGTTCGTCAGCGAGCACGCGACGAAGCGCATCCTGTTCGATGGCTTCCCCCGGACGATTCCGCAGGCCGAGGGCCTCGACCGGGTGCTGGAGGGGCACGGGCAGAAGGTCGATATGGCGGTGCTTATTGACCTCGCCGACGCGGAGGTCGTCAAGCGGCTGTCGAGCCGGCGGCAGTGTCGGAAGTGCGGCCGGATCTTCAACCTGTCGTTCATGCCGCCGGCGACCCCGGGCGTCTGCGACGGGTGCGGCGGCGAGCTGTACCAGCGGCCGGACGACAACGAGCAGGTCATCAGCGACCGGCTGGGGGTGTACCACGAGCAGACCGAGCCGCTGGTGCAGTACTATGAGGACCGGTTCCGGCTGGAGCGGATTGACGGCGGCATCGGCAGGGACCGGGTGTTCGCCGAGCTGGCGAAGCTGGTGGAGCGGACGGCCGCGGACTGAGGCGCGCGCTGGCAATCAGCTTGAAGTCGGGCCGCGAGCTCGAGCGGATGCGCGAGGCGGGCCGGGTGCTGGCCCGGGCGCTGGACCTGGCCGGCGCGGCAATCAGGCCGGGCGTCTCGACGCGGGAGCTGGACGCGCTGTGCGAGCGGGAAATCCGGTCCCGGGGCGGGACGCCGACTTTCCTCGGCTACCGGGGCTACCCGGCGGCGACGTGCATCAGCGTGAACGAAGAAGTGGTTCACGGCATCCCGTCGGACCGGCGGCTGCGGGCCGGTGACGTCTGCAAGATCGACGCGGGCGTGACGGTCGGCGGGATGATCGCCGACTCGGCGCGGACCTGGCCGGTGGGCGCGGTCAGGGACGAGCTGGCGGCGCTGTTACGGGCGACCGAGCAGGCGCTCGCGGCCGGGCTCGCCCAGTGCCGGGCCGGGAGCCGGGTCGGCGACGTCAGCCACGCCATCCAGCAGTACGCGGAGGAGCGCGGCTACTCGGTGGTGCGGGCACTGTGCGGCCACGGCGTCGGCCGGGAGCTGCACGAGGAGCCGCAGGTGCCGAACTACGGGCGGTCCGGACGCGGGGTGAGGCTCGAGGCCGGGATGACGCTGGCGGTCGAGCCGATGGTCAACTTCGGCGGGTTCGACGTCGTGACGCTGTCCGACGGCTGGACGGTCGTGACAAAGGACGGCTTGCCATCGGCCCATTTCGAGCATACAATCCTCGTCTGTGATAGAAAGGCAGAAGTCCTGACCGGCAATGGCCAAGGATAAGAAAGACCTCATCCAGTTCGAGGGCGTCGTTCGCGAGACGCTGCCGAGCGCGGTGTTCAAGGTCGAGCTCGACAGCGGTCACTCGGTGCTGGCGCACATCTCGGGCCGGATGCGCAAGCACTGGATACGGATCCTGCCCGGCGACCGGGTGACGGTCGAGTTCTCGGTCTACGACCTGTCCCGGGGCAGGATAATCTACCGGTTCAAGTGAAAGGAAATGCGCGATGAAAGTGCAGACTTCGGTGAAGAAGCGCTGCGCCCACTGCAAGATCGTCAAGCGGCGGGGCGTCGTCCGGGTCATCTGCAAGCGGGACCCGAAGCACAAGCAGCGCCAGGGCTAGCAGGCCGTTTGGCATTGCGGACGCGCCGGGCCGACTTTCCCACGGGGCGGGGTTTCCCGCCCCGCGCCTTGACGCCGGCCCGGGGGAGGCGATAGATGGCGAGTAACCGCCGGAAGGCGCACCGGGTCAAGTACATCTTCGTGACCGGCGGCGTGGTGTCATCGCTGGGCAAGGGCATCGCGACGTCGTCGATCGGGCTGCTGCTGAAGTCGCGCGGGCTGGACGTCCTGCCGCTGAAGTTCGATCCCTACATCAACGTCGACCCGGGGACGATGAGCCCGTTCCAGCACGGCGAGGTGTTCGTGACCGAGGACGGCGCGGAGACCGACCTCGACCTCGGGCACTACGAGCGGTTCATCGACCGGGACCTGGGCCGGGACAGCAACCTGACCGCGGGCCAGGTCTACCTCTCGGTCATCGAGAAGGAGCGCCGGGGCGAGTACCTCGGCCGGACTATCCAGGTCGTGCCGCACATCACCGGCGAGATCAAGGACGCGATTCGCCGGGTCGCCGACCGCCGCGACGTCGTCATCGTCGAGATCGGCGGGACGGTGGGCGACATCGAGGGCCTGCCGTTCATGGAGGCGGCGCGTCAGTTCGCGCTCGAGGAGGGCCGGGAGAACGTCTTCTTCGTGCACCTGACGCTGGTGCCCTACGTCCGCGCGGCGTGCGAGTTCAAGACCAAGCCGACCCAGCACTCGGTGAAGCAGCTGCGCGACATCGGCATCCAGCCCGACGTGGTGATGTGCCGGGCCGAGCAGCCGCTGCCGAAGGACGCGCGCGCGAAGATCGCGCTGTTCTGCAATGTCCGGACCGAGTCGGTCATCGAGGCGGTCGACGTGCCGAATATCTACCGGATCCCGCTGGTGTTCCACCGCCAGAAGCTCGACGCGTTGATCTGCCGGAGCCTGCGTCTGCGGGCCGGCAAGCCGGACCTGCGGGCGTGGACCGAGTTCGTGCTCGCGACCGAGCAGCCCGGCGGCGAGCTCGAGATCGGCATCTGCGGTAAGTACGTCGGCCTCCACGACGCCTACAAGTCGGTCATCGAGTCGCTGTTCCACGCGGCCGGGCACTGCGGGGTGCGGGCGCGGCTGCGCTGGCTCGAGGCCGAGGAGCTGACGCCCGCGACGATCGGCGACAAGCTCCGGGGCCTGGCCGGGCTGGTCGTGCCGGGCGGGTTCGGGGCGCGCGGGATGGAGGGCAAGGTGCTCGCGGCCCGCTATTGCCGGGAGCAGCGGCTGCCTTACCTCGGGTTGTGCGTCGGCCTGCAGGTGGCGGTCATCGAGTTCGCCCGGAACGTTTGCGGGCTCGCCGGCGCTAACTCGACCGAGTTCAGCCCGGGGGCGAAGCACCCGGTCATCTACATGCTGCCCGGACAGCGCGGGCTCAGACGCAAGGGCGGGACGATGCGGCTGGGCGCGTGGCCGTGCCGGCTGAAGCCGGGCACCGTCGCGGCCCGGTGCTACCGCCGGCGTGAGGTCGCCGAGCGGCACCGGCACCGGTTCGAGGTCAATAACCGGTACCTGCCGGTGTTCGAGAAGCACGGCCTCGTCGCGAGCGGGGTATCGCCGAAGGAGAACCTGGTCGAGATCGTCGAACTCCGGGGCCACCCGTTCTTCGTGGCCTGCCAGTTCCACCCCGAGTTCAAGTCCCGGCCGCTCCGGCCGCACCCGTTGTTCGCCGGGTTCATGAGGGCCGCCTGTGAGTCTGCCCGCGCTGGCGCTGACCCTGGTCCGGGCGCTGCCGGTTAGCCCGGCGGTACTGCTCGCACGCCTGGCGGTCCTCGCCTACCTGCTTTTCAGCCGCTCCGCGCGGGTGGAGACGGGCCGCAATCACCGAATCCTGTTCGGCCGGGAAAGGGTGTTCTTCTGGGTCGAGAACGGCTGGCAGGTCGGCCGAAATCTGGCGCTGATGGCCCGCCAGGACGGACGGCAGGGCCAGTTTCTTATTGACAAGGCGGAAGTTAGCGGGGACAATCAGATTCAGCAGTCGATGGAACAGTTACTGCATATGACGATGGCCTCCTTTCATTTCGGGGCCTGGGAGTTCCTGCCCGCGGTGTTCCGGGCCCGGGGGCACCTGGTCGCGCTGGCGGTCGGGCGCCAGGCGGACCGGGCGTTTGACCGGCGGTTGCGCGGCACGCGGACCCGTCCCGGCGTGCGGCTCATCCGTGGCGCGGCCGAGCTCGTTGCCGGCCGCAGTGGTCTTGTCGGTTTCATGCTTGACAATACCAGCCGGGGGCGGATGGTGTTGGCCGAGGCGGACGGGGTACGGATGCGGATGCCCGGGCCGGCGTTCCGGCTGGCCGGGCGAACCGGCGTTGTGCCGCTCTTCTGCAGTTTCGAGCGCGGCCGGCTCCGCGTCAGGGTGTACCCGGCCGGGGACGCCGGGCACGCGCTTCGATGCCTCCTTGCCGAGGTCAGGCGTCGGCCGGCCGACTGGGTGTTCTGGGGCAAGGCCGGGGCGCTGGAGGCGGCGTGACCCGGGGCAGGTGGCTGGGGCGGGTTCATCGAGCGGCCGGTGCGGGGCTTGCGCTGGCGGTGCTCGCGACCGCGTGCCGGGAGCCGGCGCCGGCCGCGGACTCGGGTGACAGGCCGGACCAGGTCATCGAGGGCTTCACGATGCACGAGAGTTCGAGCGGCGAGCGGCTCTACACGCTGGCGGCGGACACGGCGCAGGTCTTCGATCGCGAGGGCCGGGTCGAGGTCTCGCGGCCGCGGGTGACGTTCTACGACCAGGCGCGCGCGGTGCGGGCGGTATTGGTCGCGGACGAGGGGACGCTTCAGTCGCGCTCGAACGACCTCGTCGCGCGCGGGAATGTCGAGGTCCGGACCGCGGACAGCACCTTGCTCGCGACCGACTCGCTGTCGTGGAACAACGAGACCCGGCTGGTCCGGACCGACGCGGCGGTGGCAATCCTGACCCCGCGCGGCGAGGTCCGCGGTCAGGGGCTGGTCTCGGACGCGGGGCTCGAGCGGATTGAAATCCAGAGCGAGGTCACCGGCAGCGCCGACTACCGTTTCGAGCCGCAAACCGGAGACGGAGCGGGGAGCGAGGAAGGGGCAGGGGTGAAGGGAGAAAAGTGACTCCGATCATCCCCGGTTCCTGTTGCCCCTCCTCCCTGATCGCTCGAATTGTCCTCGCGTCTGTTGTCCTCGGCGCTGGCGCCGGCGCGGCCGACCTGCACGCCCGGCGGATGGAGATTGTCCAGACCCCGAACGGCCAGGAGACCGTCTTCCGCGACAGCGTGACGATAGTCGATGGCTCGACGTTGATCACCGCCCGGTTTGCCCGGTTCAACGAGAGCCGGGGCGTGGCGGTGGTGAGCGAATCGGTGCGGATCGTGGATCCGCGCTCGCGCGTCGAGGCCGACTCGGCGGTCTACCGGCTCGACGCCCGGGTGACCGAGCTGTTCGGCCGGGTCCGGGTCGAGCTTGACTCGCTCTCGATTGCCGCGCCCCACTTGCTCTACTTCGTCGAGGAGGGCCGGGTCGAGGCGGACGATGGCCTTGAGATCCGGACGCCCGGCAACGGGCTCACGCTCCGGGGTGCTCGCGGCCGGTACTGGATGGACAGCCGGGTCGGCGAGGTCGACTCCCAGCCCGAACTCGTCATCAGCGAGGGTGACTCTGTGACCGCCGGGGCCCGGACGATGACCTGGCACGGCGAGGACGGATCGGCCCTGCTCGCCGGCGGGGTCCGGGTCGGCACCCGGGCGACCTCGCTGACCGCGGACTCCCTATACTGGTGGACGCGGGCGGACACCGGGGTCGCCTGGGGAAGCCCGCGCGTCGCGGACTCGCTGTCGAGCACGACCGGGGACACGATCAGGCTGGCGGTCGAGTCCGGTGCGCTGCGCCGGGTCGCGGTGACCGGCGGCGCGCAGGGCCGGTACCGGTCGACCGGGACAAGCGAGGTCGAGGTCGCGGGCGAGGTCATCACCATCCGGCTCGAGCGGGGCGAGCTCGACGTCGTCGAGGTCGAGCGGCTGGCGCGCGGCTGGCTCGTCGAGCGCGGCGGCGGAGAACCGGGGAGCTGATGAGCGGTCTCATCGCTCGGGGGCTGGTCAAGGGTTATTCCGGCCGGAGGGTCGTCAACGAAGTCGGGCTCGAGCTTGCCCGTGGTGAGATTGTCGGCCTGCTCGGCCCGAACGGCGCGGGCAAGACGACGACCTTCCACATGGTGACCGGTTTCATCCGGCCGGAGGCCGGGAGCATCGAGATCGACGGCCGGGACATCACGCGAATGCCGGTCTACCGCCGGGCCCGGCTCGGGCTCGGCTACCTCTCGCAGGAGCCGTCGATATTCCGCAAGCTGACCGTCCGCGAGAACATCCTGGCGATTCTCGAGATGCTGGACTACCCGAAGGAGCAGCGCGAGGCGCGGGTGGGCGAGTTGCTTGAGAGGTTCAACGTCGCCCAGCTCGCGGGCCAGAAGGGGCAGACGCTCTCGGGCGGGGAGCGCCGCCGGGTCGAGATTGCCCGGGCGCTTGCGGCCGGGCCGGCCTACCTCCTGCTCGACGAGCCGTTCACCGGGATCGACCCGATTGTCAGGGCGGAAATCCAGGACATCGTCCGCGGGCTCCGCAACGACGGGCTCGGTATCCTGATAACCGACCACAACGTCCGCGAGACCCTCGAGATCACCGACCGGGCTTACATAATGTACGACGCGCGGGTCCTGCTCTCGGGAACGTCCGAGGACCTAGTCCGCGACGAGCGGGCCCGGCGGGTGTACCTCGGCGAGCGGTTCCGGATATGAAGGACTCGCTCAGGCTCGAACAGCGGCTCGGGCTCGAGCTCAGGCTCACTCCCCAGCTCATCCTGACGCTCAAGCTCCTGCCGCTGACCGCGCTTGAGCTCGAGGTGCTGGCCCGCCGCGAGCTCGAGGAGAACCCGGTGCTCGAGGAAGCGCCGGACGCGGCCGAGCCGGTCGACATCGAGGCGAGCCCGGCGCCAGCCGACATCCCGGCCGTCGGGTCGGAGAAGCTCGTGTCAGAGACCGAAGAGGGCCCGGACGTGGCCTCGCGGGAGACCGAGGAGTTCCTGGAGCTGCTCGATTCCGAGGACTACCACGTGACCCCGCGCGAGGAGTACGGCGGGCCGGACACCGACCCGATGGAGCTGGCGGCGGATGAGGGGCCGGGGCTCGCCGCCGCGCTCCTGCCCGGGCTCCGCGCCCGGCTCGACGACGAAGGCGCCCGGACCGCGGAGATCGTCCTCCAGTCGCTGGACCAGGACGGGTTCCTCACCGTTGCGCCGGACGAGCTCGCCGCGACCCACGGACTCGATCCGGTTCGGCTGGACGAGGTGCTGGAGCTGGTCCGGGCAGTCGAGCCGGGCGGCATCGCCTGCCGCGATCGCCGCGAGGCGCTGCTCACCCAGCTCCGCCTGCATGGCCATCCGGCCGACAGCCTCGAGTACCGGGTTGTGGCCGAGTTCTGGGAGCGCCTGCTCGAGATGCAATTCGCCAAGATCGCGAAGCTCGCCGGCACGACCGAGGAAGAAGTCCGCCGGGCGGCGGAGTGCATCCACGGCCTCGAGATGCGCCCGGCCCGGCGGTTCGCGGGCCGGCCGGCCGAGTACGTCTCGCCGGACTTCACGGTCTTCCGGCGCGACGGCAGGCTCGCGTTCGAGTACAATGATGACCGCGAGCCGCGGCTCCGGCTCGGGCGTCGCTACGTCGAGATTCTCCGCAACCCGTCGCGCTACTCCAGGGAGCAGGTCGAGTTTGCCCGGCAGAGATACAACCGGGCGATGATGTTCCTCCGGGCGATCGAGTCCCGCCGAAGGACGCTGCGCAGGCTGATGCAGGCGCTCATCGACCTCCAGCCGGGGTTCTTCGAGCACGGCCCCGAGCACCTCAAGCCGGCGACGATGGCCGACGCGGCCGCGCTCATCGGCGTGCATCCCTCGACGGTCTCCCGCGCCTCGACCGGCAAGTACATCGAGACCGAGCACGGGATCTTCCCGGTCAAGCACTTCTTCAACGCCGGGGCCGGCGACCGGTCGCGGGCGAGCATCAAGGACATCATCCGCGGGATGGTCGAGAGCGAGGACCCGAAGCAGGCGCTCAGCGACGAGGCTATCGAGTCGCGCCTGCGCACCGAGCACGGCATCGAGCTCTCCCGCCGAACAGTTACCAAGTACCGTGCCGAGCTGGGCATCCCGGGCTCGAGCCGGCGGAGCCGCCGCTGATGCACGTCGTCGTCGGCACGGCCGGGCACATTGACCACGGCAAGAGCGCGCTGGTCAGGGCGCTGACCGGGACCGACCCGGATCGGCTCAAGGAAGAGAAGGAGCGCGGGATGACGACCGACCTCGGCTTCGCGTTCCTCTCCGACTCGGTGACAATAATCGACGTCCCCGGGCACGAGAAGTTCGTCCGGCACATGCTGGCCGGGGCGAGCACGATCGACGTGGTCGTGCTGGTCGTCGCGGCCGACGACGGGGTGATGCCCCAGACTCGCGAGCACTTCGACATCTGCCGGCTTATGGGCATCGAGCGCGGGATGGTCGTCATCAACAAGGCCGATCTGGCCGACGCCGACTGGCTCGAGCTCGTGCGCGATGACGTCGCCGAGCTCGTCAGGGGTTCGTTCCTCGAAGGCGCGCCGGTCATCGCCGCCTCGGCGGCGACCGGGCAGGGCGTCGAGGAGGTACGGGCGGCGCTCGAGGCGCTGGTGGCGCAGGTGCGCGGCCGGAAGGACCGCGGCGTGTTTCGGATGCCGGTCGACCGGAGCTTCATCATCAAGGGTTTCGGCACGGTGGTCGCCGGGACGGTGCTGTCCGGGTCGTGCCGGGTCGGCGACCGACTCGAACTCCTGCCCGGCAGACACGAGGTCAGGGTCCGGGGCATCCAGCGCCACAATCTGGCGGTCGGCGAGGCGCGGGTTGGCGACCGCGCAGCGCTCAACCTGCAGGGGCTGGCCCGGGAGGACGTCGCGCGCGGCTTCGTCGTGGCGACGCCGGGATACTACATGCCGACCGACGTGCTGAATGGCACGCTGGCGCTCCTGGCCGGGCCGGAGCGGCCGCTTCGAAACATGACCCGGGTCCGGGTTCACATCGGGACGTCGGAGGTGATGGGCCGAGCGGTGCTGCTGGACCGGAAGCAGCTCGCGCCGGGCGAGGAGGGGCTGGTTCAGCTTCGGCTTGAGGAGCCGGTCGTCTGTGACTGGAATGACCACTACGTCCTTCGCTCCTACTCGCCCCAGCACACCATCGGCGGTGGCGTCGTGCTCGAACCGGGCGCGGTGCGGGAGCGGCGCTTCGATGCGGCGACGATTGCCCGGCTCGAGGCCCAGAGCACCGGCGATTCCCGGGCGGTGCTAGAACAGGCGCTGGCCAGGGACGGGCTGGAGGCGCGACAGCCGGACCAGCTCGCCCGGGCGTTGGTGATGGTCGAGGCGGACTTTGCCGCTCACCTGTCCGCGCTGGAGCAGGAGGGCCGGGCGGTGCGATTCCGGTTTGAGGGTCGGGACTATGTCGTCCACGCCGAGAACCTCGCCCGGGCGCGGGCTGCGGTCGTCGCGGCGACCGAGGAGTTCCACCGCGAGAGCCCATTCCGGGTCGGCCTGAAGCGACCCGAGTTGCGGGCCCGGGCCGGCCGCGGGTTCTCGGTGCCACTGTTCGAGCACGTGACCGGTGAGCTTGTCGAGGCGGGCGAGCTCGTCGACGAGGCGGGGCGGCTCCGGCGTCCGGGACACCAGATCCGGCTGGTGGCCGAGGAGCAGGCGCTGTTCGATTCTGCCGCCGCGGCGGTCCGGGCCGGACGGTTCTCGCCACCCGACCTTGCCGAGACGATGGCCGGGGCGCGCAAGGCTGTTGCCGAGCGTGTCCGGACCGCGCTGTTCGAGACAGGCGTGCTGGTCGACGTCGGTGAGGGCGTGGTCTTCCATCGCGACGCGATTTCCGAGGCCCGCGAGGTCCTGACCGCGCTTTTCGCCAAGAGCGCGGAGCTTGCCGCGACCGAAGTCCGGCAGGCGCTGGGCACGACCCGGCGCTACGCGATACCGCTGCTCAATCACTTCGACTCGACGGGACTGACCCAGCGCCGCGGCGACAAGCGCGTGCTGCGCCGCGTGCCTGTCGGGGATGACAAACCAGCGCGCAGGAAGGAGGAGTAACCGGATGCCAAGACGTGGAATCCTGGCCACCGTCAGCTGCGCGGGCTGAGCGTCCAAGCTCGGCAAGGCGCAGTTGGCGCTGGTGTTGGAAAAACTCAAGCCGCCGAATGACCCGCGACTACTGGTCGGCATCAACACCGCCGACGATGCCGGCGTGTTCCTCCTGCGGGAGGGGCTGGCGCTGGTCCAGACGGTGGACCTGCTGACCCCGATGGTCGAGGACCCGCATACGTACGGGCGGATCGCGGCCGCGAACTCGCTGTCGGACGTCTACGCGATGGGCGGTGAGCCGCTGACGGTCCTGAACATTGTCGGGTTCCCGGCGCCGGCTCCGAAGGAGTGGCTGGTGGAGATACTGCGCGGCGGGCAGGATGCGGTCGAGGAGGCCGGAGCGGTCGTCGTCGGCGGGCATACCTTCAACGAGAAGGAGGTCAAGTACGGGCTGGCGGTCACCGGGACGATCTCGCCCGACCGGATCGTCGGCAACGACGGCGCGAGACCGGGCGACGTGCTGGTTCTGACCAAGCCCCTCGGCACCGGAATCTTCGGTCAGCAGTCGCTCTCGGACGAGGAGCCGGACCCGGAACTCGCCGGGGCAGCGGTCCGTTCGATGGTTGCACTCAACCGCGCGGCCTCGCGGGCGATGCTGGCGTACGGTGCGCACGGGGCGACCGACATCACCGGCTATGGCCTGTTGGGCCACGCCCAGGAGATGGCCGCGGCGAGTCGAGTAGCCCTGCGCCTGCAGTTCGAGCGGCTGCCCTTCCTGCCCGGCGCGCGGGCGCTCGCGGCCCGGGGACTGGTCGACGCCGGGGTGGCGATGAATGAGCAGGCGTTTGGCGGGTTCGTCGAATGGTCCGGCGCGGTGTCCGAGTCGGACCGCAACCTGCTCTGGGGCTCGGAGACGTCGGGCGGCCTGCTGGTTGCCATCGCGCCGGGGCAGGCAGGGAAGATGGCCGAGGAGCTCCTTGCGGCCGGGGTCGAGGCGGCCGAGGTTGGCGAGGTTGCCGAGGGCCGGGCCGGCCGGCTGGAGGTGAGAGGTGAGTAGTGCTCTGGCGTGAGGTGATCAGGGAGCTCAGCGCCCGGCTGTGGTCGGCGGAACGGCTGGCGGGGTTGGCAATCAAGGCCGGCCAGGTACTGGCGATCGTGGCAGGCGCTTGGTTCCTGTCGCTGGTTGTCCGGCGCCTGCTCGGGCGGCTGCTTTCCGGTCATTCCCGGCTGGCGCAGAAGCCGAGCGCGAGGACCGCGATGACGGTCCTGCGAAGCCTCGTCTACTACGTGTTCTTCTTCGTGGCGCTGGTGATGGTCCTGCGGGTCTTGGGAGTGGATTTCACGGCGATACTGGCCGGGGCCGGGGTGGTCGGGCTCGCGGTCGGGTTCGGGTCCCAGGCGCTGGTGCGGGACTTCCTGGCCGGGTTCTTCCTGCTTTTCGAGGACGCGGTGAATGTCGGGGACTACATCGTCGCCGGCGAGGTCCGGGGCACGGTCGAGTTCATCGGCATCCGGCGGACCCAGGTCCGCAGCTACGACGGGACGCTCCATACGATCCCCAACGGCGAGCTGACGCGGTTCGGGAACATGAATCGTGACTTCATGCGGGCGATGGTGACCGTAGACATCGCCTACGAGCAGGACGCGGAGAAGGGGATGGCGGTAGCGCGGGAGGCGGCGGACAGGTGGTACGCGGAGCACGGCGACGTCGCGCTCTCGCCGCCCGAGGTACAGGGACTCCTGAACCTGGGCGAGTCCGGGTTGACAATCAGGGTCGTCGTGACGGTCCGACCGATGCGGCAATGGTCGGTCGAGCGCGAGCTCCGGCTCCTGCTGAAGAGCGCATTCGACAAGGCCGGGGTCGAGATACCCTTCCCGCGCCGGGTCGTCTACCGGCGCGACGTCTGACCACTCAGGCGCTTGGCGTGTCGTCCGGCACTTCCGGCCGGCGGGGGTTGCTGATGACGATGAGCGCGCCGACGACATCGCCGCCGCGGTTGCGCAACGCCTCGATGCAGACCGCGGAGCCGGGCAGGCCGGGCAGGACGTCGCACTCCTGGTGCCCGGTCGAACCGGCGAGCACCCGTTCGAGCGGCTCGAACATGAATCCGAGCGGCTCGCACGCGCGGACCCGGCGGCCCCGGACTTCGCTTGCGGGCCGGCCGAGCAGTTCCTCCATCGCCGGGTTGGCGGCGAGGATCGAGGACGCCCGGTCGACGACGAGGACGCCCTCGGCGATGTCGTTGATGAGCAGGCGAAACCGGCGCTCGAGCTGGAGGATGCGCTCGACCTTGCCGCTGTCGAACTCCTCGAGCCGGGCGAGCGTGCGGTTGAGCTGGCGGGCGAGCTGGCCGAGCTCGTCGCCGGTCGCGAGCTTGACCCGGACCGCCAGGTCGCCGCTCTCGGCGCGGCGGAGGGCGTTCATCATCCGCTTGATCGGGAACACCGCCTGCCGGGGCAGGATGATGAGCAGCCAGACGAGCGCGATGACGGTCAGGAGCAGGGCGGTTATGATGTTGCGCTGGCCCCAGGTCGCCATCCGGCGGGCCTCGCGGCGGTGGCTCTCGACCCGCTGGAGGGCGCGGGCGACGACCGATTCGCTGCGGGCGACGATCTCCTGCTGGATGGCCCGGAGGCTGTCGTCGAGCGCGCGGCCGCCCGGGGCGGCGATGGTGAGCCCGTCGGCGAGGCGGCCGGCTTCCTCGAGGAGTGAGTCCCGGCGGGCGCCCTCCGGGGCCGCGGCGGCCCGGCCGAGCAGGGCCGCGTGCTCCCGCCGCAGGCGCGCGAGGTCGGGGGTGATGCCGCCGGCCCGGGCCGGGATCCGGAGCAGGGTGTCGCTCAGGGCCTGGTAGCGCGCGACGAGCAGGACGATGGCGTCGAGGTCGGCCGCGGCGGCCGGCACGAGCGCGCGGCCGCGCCCGGCGAGTTCGACGACGTGGGCCACCGCCGCGCGGCTCTGGTCAAGGTAGCTCGAGTCGCGGTAGAGCAGGAAGTTGCTCTCGTCGCGCCGGGCCCGGGCGAAGCCGAGCGAGATGTTGTCGCCGACGTGGATGAGTTCGACGTCCTCGCGGACGATGCGGGTGACCGCGTCGTTCATCCGCCGGATGTAGAACAGCGAGATGAGGACAACCGGGAGCACCAGCGCGGCCGAAGCGAGCATCGCGAGCACCATCCGGCCGCGCAGGGAGGCGGAGCGGACGCCGAGTCGCCGGGGGGCGCGCAGCCGCACGGGTCACCTGCCGGTCGAGAGCTTTTCGATGTCCTCGTCGCGACCGACGAGAACGAGGACGTCGCTCTCTTCGACCCGGTCGTCCGGGCCGGGAATGTCGTTGACCCGGACTTCGTAGTCGCTCTCGCCGGTCTCGGTGACGACCGGCAGGCGCTTCTTGATTGCGACGACGTTGATGCCGTAGCGCCGCCGGAGGTCAAGCTCGCCGAGCTTGTGGCCGACCATCTCGCGGCGCGGTTTCATCTCGGCGAGGCTGTGGCCGCTTGACAGGGTTATCTGGTCGAGCAGGTCGGGCGCGACCAGGGTCTTGGCGACCTGGTCGGCCATCTGTTCTTCAATGAGCACGGTCCGGTCCGCGCCAACGTCCTCTAAGATCTGGGCGTAGAGGCTGGACGAGGCCCGGGCGATGACGTGGCCGGCGCCGAGCCGGCGCAGGATGGCGGTGACGAGAATCGCAGCTTCCATCCGTTCGCCCATCGCGACGACGACCGCGTCGACGTCGAGCACGCCCGAATGGGCGATCGCCTCCTCGTCGGTCGCGTCGACAACCAGCGTCTGGGTGAGTTCGTCCTTGAACTGCTCGACCCGGGCCGGGTCGGAGTCGAGGCCGATGACCTCGGCGCCCTTGCCGACCAGCGCCCGGGCGACCCGGCCGCCGAAGGTTCCGAGCCCGATAACCGCAAACTGCTTCATCGCAAGCCTCCTTTAGCCGACCAGCACCCGCGCCTCGGGAAAGCCGATGGCGACCTGGGCCCGGCGGGTGCGCATCGCGAGCGCCAGGGTCAGCGGTCCGATCCGGCCGACGTACATCAGCGCGGTGATGACGACCTTGCCCGCCGCGCTGAGTTCGGCGGTGAGCCCGGTGGACAGGCCGACGGTCCCGAACGCGGAAAAGGTCTCAAAGAGCAGGTTCTCGAACGGCTGTCGCTCGGTCAGCAGCAGCAGGGCGAACGCCAGCGCGACCAGCCCGCCCGCGACCGCGACGATCGAGGTCGCCCGGTAGATCACATCGCGCGGAACGACCCGCTGTCCGACGGTGATGTCCTCGCGGCCGAGGACGCGGTTCCGGACCGACAGCAGCAGGATGGCGAAGGTCGTCGTCTTGATGCCGCCGCCGGTGCCGCCAGGCGAGGCGCCGACGAACATCAGCATCGCCCAGAGAAACAGCGTCACCGGGTGGAGCGCCTCGAACGACACGGTGTTGAACCCGGCCGTGCGGGCGGTCACCGACTGGAACAGCGCGGCCAGCAGCTTGCCGGCGGTCGGCAGGCTGGCCAGCGCGCGGTCGTACTCGGTGAAGAAGAACACGACCGTGCCGGTAACCACCAGCACGAAAGAAGTGGCGAGGACGAGCCGGGCGTGGACGCTGAGCCGGCGCAGGCCAAAGAGCGGGCCGCGGCGGAGGGTGGTGCGGTTGAAGAGCTCGCGAACGACCACGAACCCGAGCCCGCCGGTGAGAATCAGCGCGACCATCACGAGGTTGACCGCCGGGTCGACCCGGTAGCGGGCCAGCGAATCGTCGAAGAGCGAAAAACCGGCGTTGCAGAAGCCCGAGACCGAGTGAAACGCCGCATTCCAGAGCGCGTCGGTCCAGCGTGGGAAATCGGGCAGGAAGCGCAGGAACAGGAGCAGCGTCCCGACCAGCTCAACGGTCAGGACAATCGAGATGATGTAGCGCAGGATTCGGGCGATGTCGACGTTGCGCGACTCGCCGATGATGTCGGAGACGGTCCTGCGCTCGCCGAGCCCGAGCCTGCGGCCGAGCACGACCGCCAGGCTGGCCGAAAAGGTCATTATCCCCAGCCCGCCGAGCTGGAACAGGACCAGGATGACGAGCTGGCCGAACCCGGACCAGTAGTGGGGCGTGCTCCGGACGATGAGACCGGTGACGCAGGTCGCCGACGTCGCGGTGAAGAGCGCGTCGACAATGCCGGTCACCGAGCCGTCGCGGGTCGCGGCCGGGAAGGTCAGGAAGAGCGTTCCGAGCGCGATCATCGCGAGGAAGCTGAGCGCGAGCAGCCGGACCGGCTGGAGCCGCATTTCCTCGAGGAAGCCGGCGAAGCGCTGGGAGCGGGTGAAGGCCTGGCCGACGACGACCAACTGGCGCAGGACGACGAACGTGATGCCCGTGCCGCCGGCGGCGATGGCGACCCCGATCGGCACGAGCACGGCGACGTCGAACCAGCGGCGCTTGAAGTGCTGCCAGCGTGACTGCGCGGTAACGAACCCGAGCACGACGTCGGCCGCGAACGCGGCGAGGACCAGGAAATTGAAGCCGACGACCGCGCCGCGCAGGAGCGGGGTCGTGACAAGACCGTAGCCGGACCGGGCGATGACGAGCAGCAGGGCGACGCCGACCAGCGCGGTCGTCAGCCAGTGCAGGCGGCCGACCCAGCGCGGGGTCTCGTGCAGGGTGCGAATCACTCGCACCGGGCGGAAGAACGACATTTGCCCTGAAGTTAGCCAAAAGGCGGAGGAAGTCAAGGCCGGTGCCGGGCGTCCCGAATAGAACACCAAGGCACGAAGCCGGAAGGCCCCGGGGCAGAACCCCGGCGGTTCGCGCCGGATTCAACACCAGGGCACGAGCACGGAGAATCCCGGCTTCGAACCCGGCGATTGTCTCCCTCTTGATGTCTCTGTGGTTCATCCTCAGCGCAGCTTCCCGGCGGTGCGGGCTTGACCGGGCCGGGGCCGTGAATACGATATGGTGTCGGCAAAGCGCAATCCCGATGGCCGCAACAGAAGAAGAGGTGATGCATGAGCAGAGCCCGTCCTGTCCTGCCGGTGCTGGTCGGTCTCTTGGCCCTGGCCGGGCCCGCGCTGGCGGTCCTTCAGGTTGGCCAGGAGGCGCCGGACTTCAGCCTGCCTGACACCGCGGGGCAATACCACTCGCTGTCAGACTTCCGGGGCAGCGTCGTCCTGCTGAACTTCTGGACCTCGACCTGACCGACCTGCCGCGCGGAGTTGCCGCGCCTGCAGGTCTTCTACGAGAGCTACGGCCCGAACGGGTTCGTGCCGTTGGCGGTGAACCTGAACGAGGCGCCGAGCGTGCTCCTGCAGTACGCCCGGATGTACAGCTACCC
The DNA here is from genome assembly GCA_046485285.1 of bacterium. GTDB lineage: Bacteria > Hydrothermota > Tepidihabitantia > Tepidihabitantales > Tepidihabitantaceae > DSBX01. The sequence goes on along the minus strand of JAWOHE010000038.1, from coordinate 4,313 downwards.
GTTCGTACGCGACAACGGCACGGTCTGGGGGGTCTACCGCCAGAACGGCTACGTCCCGCTCAACTACATCGTCGGGCCGGACGGCATCATCCGCTACATCGCCGAAGGATACAACGAGGCGCAGATCGAGGCGCTCATCCGGCAGTACCTGCCGAACCCGATCGACCACGACGTCGGGGTGACGAGGATAGTCAGCCCGACCGGGAGCCTCGACTCGGCCGCGGTGGTCGTGCCGGCGTGCTCGGTGTATAACTACGCCAACAACGTCGAGAGCTACCAGGTGCGGATGCGCATCGGCTCGAGCTACGACGAGGTCGCGACGGTGACCGGCCACGGCCCGGGCCAGCTCCGCTACGTCGAGTTCCCGGCCTGGGCCGCGCGGGAACGGGGCCAGCTCAGCGTCCGGTGCTCGACCGAGCTGGCCGGCGACGACATCCAGCCCAACAACCACCGGGACGGGGTCTGCCAGGTGAACGTCTACGACGTCGCGGTGACGCGGATGTTCGCGCCGGCGGACAGCGCCGACTCGGGCCGGGCGGTCGTGCCGTCGGTGCAGGTCGAGAACCGGGGTACGATGCCGGACCTCATCCGGGCGCGATTCGAGGTCTCGGACGGCTACTGGGACACCGCCTCGGTCATCCTCCAGCCGGGTCGGCTCGACACGCTGGACTTCTCGGCGTGGACGCCGCTCGTGCGCGGCCAGTTCCAGGCCCGGTGCAGCACCTGGGGCATCCGGGCCGAGATGGTCTGGGAGAACAACGTGCTGGCCCGGACGGTCTGGGTCGTACCCGCGGGCATCGCCGAGAGCCCGGGCATCGGCGTGGCCGCCGACCGGCTCCCGACGGTGGTGCGCGGCGTCCTGAACCTGCCGGCGCTGCCCGGCGCCCGGCCGGCGACGCTGCTCGACGTGTCCGGCCGCGAGGTGATGGATCTCGAGCCGGGCGCGAACGACGTCCGGCATCTCACCCCGGGCGTCTACTACGTCAGGGGCCGGGGCAGCCGGGAGACCGTCAAGGTCATTATCGGGCAGTAGTTCCGGCAGTCCGTTCTGCGGCGGGCGGGACCTCCCGCCCGCCGTCTCGCGTCCGGGTCAGCGGAGCTTGAGCAGGAGCAGGGTCGGCCCGCCACCGCCAAGCGGCCGGGCGAAGTAGGCGCCGGCCGGCAGCCCGCGCCCGTCCCAGGTCGCGCTGCCGTCGCGGGCGGTAACGAGCGCGACCCGGCGGCCGGTTGCGTCGTGAACCGCGAGGCTGGTGCCGGGCGGCAGGCCGGAGAAGCGGACCGTCTCCCGGAACGGGTTGGGCGCGGCGCGCAGGCGCGCGAGCGGCCGCGGCGGGACCGGCTCGGCGACGCCGGTCGCGAGGCCGAGCCAGTCGAGCAGGCGGGCGAGGAACTGCGGCCGGGTCAGGAGGTCGGGCCGCGAGGAGGGCTGGTTGACGGCTTCGAAGCCGAACCCGAGGGTGATGATGCGGCTGCCGGTCTGCGGGTCGAGGCGGCGGACCGCCGCGCCCGGGCCGGCCGTCGTGTCGTAGACCATCAGCGTCGCCGCGCCGTTGCGCAGCGGCGAAAGCATATCCCGCGAGCGCTGGTTCCCGGCGCCGTCGCCGCCGGCAGTGGCGATGGCGTGGATGAGGCGGCCGGCGGAGTCGGCCCGGTTGCCGAAGACGAAGAACCGCGCCCAGCCCGAGGAGTCGAACTGGACGCCGCAGAGGTCCTCGAGGAAGGGCGTGCCGGCGAGCTCCTCGGCGATGTCCTGACCGGAGAGCAGGAGGCTGAGCCCGGCGGCGGCGCGCGTGGCGAGGCTGTCGCGGTCGTCGGCCGGGACCGTGCCGGTCGCCGCGTCGCCGGAGTAGTAGACGACGGTCGGCGAGCGGAGCTCGGGCAGCAGCCGCCAGGGCGGGGCGCCGGAGTCCGGCCGCGACCAGGCGGTCCAGGTCACGCCGAGCGCGTCGAGCGCATCGGTGTAGTACGCCTGCCAGGCGGCGGCCGGGTCGTTATTGACGAGCAGGAGGTGGGCGGTCGGCGTGGCGAGGTCGATGGTCGTGTCGCCGGCGATCACGAAGTCCCAGCTCCGGTCATACCAGGGCGCCCGGGGCCGGGCGGTGATGGTCACGGTCGTGTCGATGATGCGGAGCGAGTAGTTGCCGGACGGGTCGGTCTCGCAGGAGTCCCACACCGCCGCGTCGCCGGTGACCGAGGCATGGAGCCGGGCCGGTACCGGGGCCGCGGTGCTCGAGTCGGTCAGCGTACCCGAGACGGTCCGGAGCCCGTAAGCCTTGAAGCTGACCCGGCTCGTGTCGTTGGCCGGGTTCGCGTCGCCGGCCACGGCGATTGCCGCGGTCAGCGTGTAGTCGCCGGGCGCGGGAACCGGGAACCGGCGGGCGGTGAGGGTGTCGAAGGCGAGGAAGGGCAGGTCGCAGTCGAGTTCGTCGGAGTAGCCCGGACCGCTGACGACGGTCCTCGCCCCGGCGAGCGGCTCGAGCCCGACGTTGGCGACCGGGACCAGAACCGGCACCGAGTCAGGCGCGATGACCAGCCGGCCCGGCCCGGGCAGGGCGAACTCGAGCTGGGCCGCGTCGCGGTCGTGGGTCGGGGTCGTGAAGACTTCGAAGCCCATGAAGTGGAGATAGGTCGAAACCCAGGTCTGGTCGCGGTTGTCCGGGTCGGTCCAGTTCGCCGGGATGCCGCCGTCGCGGTCGGTGTCCCGGGTGAGCAGGGTGTCGACGAGGTACTGGTGCATCAGCCGCCACTCGCGCGTGCCGGAGAGCTCGGCCGCGGCGCGGTAGGCGTTGGCGAGCCAGATGTTGTGCGAGCAGTTCCAGGTGCCGGACGGGTAGAAGCCGGGCAGGGACTCGGCGTAGGTCGCGACCCACGCACGGCCGGCCGCGGTGTCCGCCCGGCCGACCGAGTTCGCGACGCCCCAGAACGCGGTGCCGCCGGACATCGCCCAGTCCTGCCAGGCGAGCCGGGCGGCGGCGTCCTCCTCGATCCAGGCCCGAACGCGCGCGCCACGCGCGACGGCGGAGTCGCGCAGGACCGCGTCGCCGGTTCCGACCGCGAAGGGATACGCCATTCCCGAGGACTGGGCCGTGACGAAGTTGTCGCGATAGCCGGTGGGGGGGAGCGGGTTCGCGAGGTAGAAGCCGCGGCAGGAATCGGCGTAGGCGCGGAAGCTCGTGTCGCCGCTCGCCGCCCGGTAGCGGGCCTCGGCCATCAGCGCGAGGCCGGAGTTCCAGACCGCGTACCAGAGCGAGAGTGGGTCGCCGTTGTGCTCCCAGTAGGCCGGGTGGGCGAGCACGTAGCGCCAGGCCCGGCGGACGTTCTCGGCGTAGTCGTCCCGGCCGGTGAGTTCGTGCCAGCGCGACCAGACCCAGATTGCCTCCTGGGTGTTGTCGGTCTCGATGACGTTGGGCATGTGCTCGGCCTCGATGATGCCGCCGTAGTCGGGCGAGTTCGAGTCCGCGACCTGGTGGCGGGCAACGAAGTCGGCCATCAGCCGGATGCGTTCGAGGTAGTTGTGGCGGCGCGGGCCGAAGAGCAGGGTCTCGGGCCGGGCGACGGTCCGGGGGGTGAAGTCGCGATACCAGGCCTCGAACTCGGCCGGGGCCCAGGGCCGGGCCGCGAGCGCCGGGCCGGCGAGGACGGACAGCAGGACGGCAGTGCGCAGTATCTTCATCACGGTTGCCTCCGCTCAACGATAGCGTACGGGCCGGGCGCGTCAAGCGGACTCGCGCGGGTCGGGCCAGGGGTATTTCGGGTTGACGGCCGGGGCAGGCTGACGTACACTCGGTTCAGCGGACAGACGATGGCCACTTACCGATGCTTCCGCCCCGCGGTCCTCGTGCTCCTGCTCGCGCTGGCGGCGACCGGGTACGGGCAGTACATCGTGGATTCAGTGTGGTCCGGCCGCGAGGTGACCGGGCTCGTCTACAACCGGCCGCAGGGGTACCTGGTTGGGATCCAGGAGAACTGGGTCTTCACCATCTGGTGCGAGGACAACCTCGGAGCTTTCTCAAGGTACGTATTCATGCCTCGTGGGCTGGCGGTCAACCTGGTCAGCAATCGTGTCTACTGTGCTTACGGCAACGGTGAGGACGACACGGTCTGAATCGCGCACGGCACGGAGCTGTGGGAGTACGGCAGGATCCCGCTTGACGGGGCGTCGCAGCCGTTCTGGGACTCGGTGGGCAACCGCATCTACGTCGCCTGTGCCAGCGAGAACGAGGTTGCGGTGATTGACTGTGCGACGGACTCGGTGATTGCGCACGTTCGCGTGGGTCGGGACCCGGAGCGGCCGGAGCTCAACACGCGCCGCC
>JAWOHE010000057.1:0-18379 GCA_046485285.1 bacterium | reverse complement strand
ATCGAGCTGCTGTCCGAGCTGATTCTGCTCATCCAGCCCGAGGCGTTCCGTGCCGACCCGGTGAGGCGGCGGTTCCTCGAATATCCGAGGGTGCAGTTCAGTCACGACCTGTATCGGCTGCGGCAGTCGCCGCCGGGCGGCGAGGCGCCCCGGCTGCACGTTGCGGCTTTTGACTCGACGACCAGCAGGGCAAAGGCGCTATGGGTCCCGGATAATGATCAGGGCGAGGGTACCAACTACTCACACCTGTCATACCCGGAAGAGGGATGATGGAGAGGGGTCTGGCGCGCGCGATCGTCAGCAAGCTGGGCGCGACCGGGACACCTCCCGAGTTCGGGCTCGACGCATTCACCATTGGACTGGAGCGCTACCTCGGGGTGCTGGAGGAGGAGTACCTGAAGGGTATTCTGACCTGGAACCTGTCGAGCTTCAAGCTGGTGACCGGCAACTACGGCGGCGGCAAGACCCATTTCCTTTACTCGGTCCGGAATCTCGCGTTTCGGAACAACTACTGCGTTTCGTACGTCAGCCTGAGTCCGACCGAGTGCCCGTTCGACCGGCTTGAGTTGGTCTACCGAGCCGTTGTCGCAGGCATCAGTGTGCCGGTTCCTTCGGACCAGCCCGTGCCCGGCACGGAGCGGGGCATCGAGGCGGTTCTGCGACACTGGTACGCCGCGAGGCGGGTAACGGCCGAGCGAGTTACCGAGCTCAAGCACCAAGTTGAAGAACTCGCGCCGACCGAGAGCTCGAGCTTCTCAAACGCAGTACGCGCGGCCTTTGACGCACTGGTTGCGGACGACGCCGAAGGCTTCAACAGCATCGTCCAGTGGCTCAAGGGCGAGGAGGTCGACAGGGAAGTTCGGCTGCGGCATCGTATCTCGGAGCGGGTTGACAAGGCGACAGCGTTCAGGATGTTGCGCTCGCTCATCCAGTGGGTGCACTCAATCGGCTACAACGGGCTGGTGCTGCTGTTCGACGAGGCCGAACGCGGGATGTCTCTTTCGTCCTCGCGCGACAGGCGCCGGGCGCTTGACAACCTGCGCCAGCTCGTTGACGAGTGCGGCAACTCGCGTCTGCCCGGCGCGATGATCTTCTACGCGGTGCCGGACGAGAACCTGTTGCTCGAGGGCTCTGGCGGGGTCTATGAGGCACTCAAACAGCGACTGCGTAGCCAGTTCAGTGGCATCAACCCTGTCGGAGTCCGCGTCAACCTTGACGACCTCGGGATCGACCCTGAGGAGTTCCTCCTACGACTGGGCACACGGCTCGCCGCGGTCTTCGAGGCGGCCTATGATGTTGAACTGGTTGCCGAGCGTCGCGACCGGGTTATCGGTCTGCTGGCCCGGCTGGCGGTGGCCGCCTTCATGTTCGACATCAGCTACCGGCGGCTCTTCGTGGTCAGCCTGGTCGAAGCGTTGCACAAGCTGCGTGCCGAGCCCGGCCAGGAGTTCGACCGGAAGGCTGCCGAGAAGCTCCTGCGCGTAACTTCCCAGCGGCTCGAGCAGACCGAGCGGGCCGACGTCGAGCGCGAGGAGTTCTAGCAGACCTCGGCAGGCGAAGGGAAGAGGCTGAGGGTCAGCAATGAGCACCGGCACTCGGGTGGTGGCGCATCCGGTTTTCGGGGAAGGCGAGGTTCGGGACTCGCGCTGGGGCGGTACCGAGCTGTTCTGCGAGTTCGCGAGCGGGCTCAAGCTGTGGCTGCCAACCAGGCGACTGCGGTTGGTTCGACTTGCTGCAGCCGAGCTTGTTGCCGGCGTGAGCCCGCGGGTGAGCGCGGTGACGCGCGTCCAGGCCTGCCGGATCATCGAGGCGTTCCGGCTGGGAATCGTCCCGGTCCAGGACATCGAGGCATTCACATTCGGCCGCGAGCGCGAAGTCGCGATCGCGGAGTCCGCGCTTGCCGGTCTCGCGCAGGGCACGGGCGATGTGTACCTCGTCGAGGGGGAGTACGGCACCGGCAAGACCCACCTGCTCGAGTACATCCATCACCGGGCGCTCAAGGAGGGTATGTGCGCGACTGTCTGCCGGTTCGACCCGCTCGAGGTCAGCCCGCATCGACCCAAGCGGGTCTACCGCGAGCTCATCAGCAACCTGCGCTATCTGAAGGATGGCCGGGAGCATGGCTACCGTGACTTGCTGCGCGATGCGTCCGGGCTCGAGATGCGGGACCACGTGTTCTTTGGTCCAGTACTCGCCAAGCTCCGGCGACTTGACGCCGGCAACCTCGAGAGCGAGGTATTCTGGCAGTGGATTGAGGGCGAGAGCACCAAGGAGTACGCGACCGACGCCACGAGCCAGAACCGGGTTCGAGGCGGCCAGCGGATACCGGCGCTCTACGACTTCTCGACCGCCGCCGATTTCTACTGCAACATCCTCTCCGGCCTGAGCTGGATTGCCAGGCAGGTCGGCCTCAAGGGGCTGGTACTGCTGGTTGACGAGGCGGAAACCGTTACGAGGCTGTGGGATGTTGTCTACCTTGCCAAGAGCGTCAACTTCATGGAGGGTCTGGTGCGGACTGCTAGGAACGACCCCGAGCTCAGGCGGGTTGATGGCCGGATGATACACAATCGCGTCCGGCCCGTGCCCTACATCTACCGTGACCCGTCGCTCCTGCTGGTGTTTGCGACCACGCCGAGTCCGAACGAGTACAGCTACCTCAAGCTTGCCAACCGCATCGAGCGACGGGTGACGCTCGCACCACTGGAAGACCGCGCGCTGGTCGAGGCGTTCAGTACGTTGGTGACTCTGTATCAGCGGGCGCACGCTGGTTTTGCGTTTGGCGAGCTGGAGCAGAAGCGGGTGTTCAGGGCGGCGACCGAGCGCGGGGCAGACGGCGTGCGGGCGTTCATCAAGCACGCGGTCGAGAGCTTGGACGTGGCCCGCTTCGGAGGCGCCGAAGAAGGCCGGGGCAAGAAGCGAGGCTGAGGGAACCTTGATTGCTGCGGACCCGCAGGCAATCCGGCAGCAGCTCAGGCGGACCTGGTTTCCGTTCTTCTCCCGCTTCGGACAGCTGACTCGGATCCAGGAACTGGCAATACCTCGTGTGCTCCGGGGAGAGAGCCTGGTGCTGATCTCGCCGGCAGCGACGGGTAAGACAGAGGCGGTCGCGGCTCCACTCATCGAGCGCATCCTGGCCGATGAACGCCAGCCGCCCGAGCCGGCGGTCCTGTATGTGTCGCCGACACGGGCGCTGGTCAATGACCTTCACCGGCGGCTCGAAGGGCCGGTAGCCGCGCTCGGGCTGGAAGTTGGCCGGAAGACCGGCGACCACCCCCGAGAAGCCGCGCGGGCGCTGCCGTTCCTGCTAATCACGACGCCTGAGTCGCTGGACTCGCTGCTGTGCCGGCGGCCTCGCGACCTCTTGTCGTTGGCGGCGGTCGTGCTGGACGAACTGCACCTGCTCGACAACTCTCCGCGTGGGGACCAGCTCCGGGTTCTGCTCGAGCGGTTGCGGTTGGTCAGGACGGGGCTCCAGTTCTGTGCCCTGTCGGCCACCGTCGACGACGATGCGATCGGTGCGCGCTACTTCCCGAGGGCGGGCACGGTCAAGGTCGACGATGCGCGTGCCATCGACGCCGCGCTGTTCCCGATGGACGGCGACTGGGCCGGCCGGGTCGTCTGCGAGCTGGCTGCTCGTGGCTGTCGCAAGGCGCTGGTGTTCTTCAACGCCCGGTCGTGGGCCGAGTCGTCGGTCGCCCAGCTCGACCGGCCGCCGTTCCAGGGCCGGGTTCGCGTACATCATGGCAGTCTCGACCGCCGCGTACGCGAGGAGGTCGAGGCTGCGATGACCGCCGATAACTCGGGGCTGCTGTGTTGCACCTCGACCCTCGAACTCGGTATCGACATCGGCGACGTCGATGCGGTCGTGCTTGTCCGGCCGCCGTTCAACGTCTCGTCACTGCTCCAGCGCATCGGACGAGGCAACCGGCGGGACCAGGGCCGGCTGGTTGCGCTTGGCTTCTTCACGGACGGCTGGGAGCGGTTCCAGTTCGAAACGCTGTTCGAATGCGCGCGGCAGGGTCGGCTCCACGAGAAGCCCTACACGCCCACGCTGGCGGTGATTCCCCAGCAGATAGTGTCCTACCTGTACCAGCGTCGCCGCGTCGGCGCGACGCTCGCCGCGGTTCGCCGGATCTTCCCGGCTGAGAGCGCGCCGGCGGTCGAGCAAGTGTTCCGGCACCTGGTCAATGAGGAGGTGGTGGTTTCGACCCGGCCCGGCATCTATACGCTGGGCGACCGTCTCGAGACGCAGGTCCGATATGGCCGGATTCACTCAAACATCCAGCAGAAGAGCTTCGGCAAGTTTGAGGTGCGCGAGGCGTCCACCGGTCGGTCCCTCGGCACGGTCTTCTTCGTCTTCCGCCAGTTCCTGCTCGGCGGCCGGACATGGGAGTTGGCAGAGTTCCGAGAGAAGGAGCGCCTCTTGCTGGTCCGGCCGTCGGGAGCGGTCGGGGCGGCAACGAAGGTGTTCGAAGGCACCGGCACGGGTGGTCACGGCCACGGATTGGCACGCGTCCTGAAGTCGAAGTTGTTCCCAGAGCTCGAGCCGGATGAGTTCCCGTGGTTTCGTGACGGCGGTCAGGTGTTCATCCTGCATCTCCTCGGCACGACCCATGGCTATCTCATCTCCGAGGCGCTCGGGGCCTCGGGCGTCAGCGCGACCGACCTCGATGGCCGGCTGTTCGCGCTTTGCGGCTGTACGGCACTCGGGCGGTTTCCGGTCCCGGAACCGGGTGCCATGCGCGAGGTCGTCCGGCGCAACCTGGCCCGACTCGAAGACAGCCTTGGCTCGGGCGCTTTCTTCGGATTACTGCCCGATGAACTCAAGGTGGAGGACCACCTGCTGGCACTCGATATGGGCGGTACGATTGAGTTCCTGCGCCGGGTGAAGCCGGTTGAGATGACGGCGGAGACCGTGTCGGCGCGGATTGCCGAGCGGGTGGGCGGAACCCGCTGATGCGCCGCCTGCTCGTCGTCGCCTACTACACTCCGCCGCTCGGGCTATCCGGCGTGATGCGGGTTACCAAGCTGTGCAAGTTTCTGCCCGAGTTTGGCTGGCGGCCGCTGATCCTGACAGTGAAGCCTGCGGCCTACTACCACTACGACCCGCAGCTCCTTGAAGACCTCGCCGGGTCGCAGATCTACCGGACTGAAAGCACTGACCCGGCACGACTCCTGAACCGGCTACGGCCCGTGCGAGCCCGCCTGCGACCTTCAGCGGCCCGCCACCTCGGCCGGGGCCCGCGGCTCCTCAACTACCTTCTCTTTCCGGACGCCAAGGTCGGCTGGACGCCGTTCGCGGTCCGCGAGGGCGGGCGCATCATCGAGCGGGAGAAGCCGGCGGCCATCTTCGCGACCGCGCCGCCGTTCACCTCGCTCGTAATCGGCACGCGGCTGAAGGCGCAGTCGCGCCTGCCGCTTGTGCTCGACTTCCGCGACCCCTGGCCGACCGGCTTCCAGCCGCCGCCGGCCTGGCAGCGAAGCGCGCTCGCCCGCCTGCGGCAGCAGCTGTTGCGTCACGCCGACCTGGCGTTGGCCGTCAATGAGGGCACCGCCCGACTTGCCGGGTCCGGCGTCGAGGTGCTCGAGAACGGGTTCGACCCGACCGAGTTCGAACGCGAGGCGGAGAAGCTCGATGGCTTCGCGGTCGTCCATGTCGGCAACCTCTGGGAGAATGAGAGGGATTTCGAGCACGCGGTTGGGGCACTCGACGCGGTGCCCGGCGCTCGGCTATATGTCGCCGGCCGGGTAGCGACCGAGCCGGCGCGACGCCTGGCCCGCGACTCGCGCGTGACGCTCCTCGGGACTCTCGACCACGGCGATGCGTGTCGCTTGATGCTCGGAGCAGGCGTCCTGCTCTATGTCGGCAAGCCCGGCCAGCCTGTGGGTATCAAGCTCTACGAGTACCTGGGGGCGCGGCGGCCGGTGGTCGTCTACGGGCCGGATACCGCCGAGGCCGGTGCGCTGGTCGAATCGTGCGGTTGCGGCCGCTGGGCGCGCGACAAGGCCGGGCTGGGGCAGGCGCTGGCCGAGGTTGCCCGCGACCCGGCCCGATTCGCCGGGAAAGGTCGGGAACGGTTCGACCGGCGCGCGCAGGCCAGACGGCTGGCCGAGCGACTCGAGATACTTGTGCGTCGGTCGGTCAGCTAGCCGCGCCGGCGCCGGCGCCAGGCCAGCGTCCGCACGAGCATTACCAGGCCGGCCAGCGGCACCAGCGCAACCGACTTCAGCCAGAACCATCCGGATCGGTCGTGGATGGCGAGACAGCGGATGAGCGAGCGGTACTGCTCGCGCAGCATCCTTGGTCTGGCCTGGCCGGTACTTGCCCCGCGTGCGTGGAAGACACGTGATGTCGGCAGGTACCAGGTGACAAGTCCCCGTGCGGCCATCCGCAGCGACAGGTCAACGTCATTGTAGAATATCGGCAGGCGTTCGTCCATACCGCCGAGCTCGACCAGCACCTTACGGCGGAAGACGAGGCACGATGCCATCGGCTGGGGTGCGGGGCCGGCCGAGTCGTAGTCGAACCAGGCCATCCGGATGCGTCCGATGCGGCGATTCCGCGAGAAGACGAACGCCAGGCCGGTCAGGTCCCAGAACGCGGCGGCCGGCGTCGGCAGTCCCCTCACCGAGCGCTGGAGCGTGCCATCAAGGTTGAGAAGCCGGGGGGCAACTGCGGCGTGGCCGGGGTTCGCATCGAGGTGGTCGAGGAGTGCGTCAATGGCTCCGGGTTCGAGCTTCGTGTCCGGGTTGAGCATCAGGACATGCTCGCCGCGGCAGGCGGCGAGGCCCTGGTTGGTGGCCCGGGCGTAGCCGAGGTTTCGCTCGTTTGCGATGACGGTGAGGTGATGATACCGGTCCAGTCGCGCGCGGGTGTCGTCAGTCGAGGCGTTGTCGACGACGATGACCTCAAATTCGCGGCGCGAGTGAATCGAGTCGAGGCAGGTCTCGATGTCACGGCCGCTCTGCCAGGTGACGATCAGGATCGAAACGCTAGGGCGACTTGCCAATTTCCTTGCGCCAGTAGTCGAGCAGGTCGGCGAGCGTCTGCTCGAAAGGAATCGCCGGCTCCCAGCCGGTGGCCGCCCGGAACCGGGCCGGGTCGCCGGTCAGCACCGGCAGGTCGCGGGGGCGCAGCCGGTCGGCCGTGGTGACGACCCGCACCGGGCAGCGAGCGAGTCGGGCCATCGTCTCGATGCCGTCGCGGATGAGCACCGGCCGGCCCGAGGTGACATTGCAGGTCGAGCCGGCCTCGCACCGATCGAGCGCGAGCGCGTAGGCGCGAACGACGTCGCGCACATCGGTGTAGTCGCGCAGGACATCGAGGTTGCCCATCTCGACGATGCGAGCTGCCTCGTCAAGGTCGGGGTCCTGTTCCCAGCGGCGCTCGATTGCCGCGATGCGCCGGGCGGCGGAGGCGAAGACGAAAGTTGGAGACTGGCCCGGGCCGGTGTGGCTGAACGGCCGCAGGACCACGACATCAAAGCCATGGGCATCGCGATAATAGCGGCTGACCTGCTCGCAGACCAGCTTGGACAGCGCGTAGGGCGACAGCGGCTGGAGCGGCGAGTCCTCGGTCAGCGGCGCGGGCGGGCGGTGCATCGAGTGGATGCTCGAGACCGACGAGCCGTAGACGTTGGCCGAGGAAATCACGAGCACGCGCGGGCGGAGCCCGGCGATCCGGATGGCCTCGAAGAGCTTCAGGGTGCCGAGCACGTTGACCTCGAAGGCCGTTGCCGCGCCGTTCTCGGACTCGGCGACCGAACTGACGGCCGCGAGGTGGACGACCTGCTCCGGCCGGCAGTCAAGCAGCGCCCGGCCGACAGCGTTCAGATCCCGGATGTCGGCCTCGTGCAGTCGCAGGCGCGGGTCTGCCGGGGGCGGGGCGAGGTGGATGCCGGCGACGTCGTGGCCGGCGTCGGCAAGCAGGCCGGCAAGGTGCCGGCCTGCGAAGCCTTCAATACCGGTGATGAAGACCCGGCTCATGCCGGCACCGTCGGCGGCTAGACGCGGCCGCGCCAGTAGTCGAGCAGGTCGGCCATCGTCTGCTCGAACCTGTACTCCGGCTCCCAGCCGGTTCGGGCCCTGAGCTTCGACGGGTCGCCGAGCAGGAGTTCGACGTCGCTCGGCCGCATCCGGGCCGGATCGGGCTTGACCTCGACCTTGACCTTTGCCAGCCCGAGCAGGATGTCGAGCATCGCACCGATTCGCCAGCCCTTGCCGGTCGCGACATTGTAGACCTCGCCCGGCTCGCCCTTCTCGAGCACGAGCCGGTAGGCACGGACGGTGTCGCGGACATCGGTGAAATCGCGGACCGCGTCAAGGTTGCCGACGCTGATGACCGGCGGTTGTTTCCCGGTCTCGATGAGGGCGACCTGGCGGGCGAAGTTGGAGGTCGCGAAGACCTCGCCACGGCGCGGGCCGGTGTGGTTGAACCCCCGGGTGCGGATGACCTTCAGGCCGTAGCTCTGGTGGTACTGGTAGCCCATCAGGTCCTGGGCGACCTTGGACACGCCGTAGGGCGAGAGCGGGCGCAGCGGGTTGGTTTCCTTGATCGGGGTCTCCTCGGGGTGAACCAGCCCGTACTCCTCGGACGACCCGGCAATCTGCACCCGGCAGGATTCGATGAGCCCGGCCGCGCGGATCGCCTCGAACAGGTTAGCCTGGCCGATGATGTTGGTCGAGAGCGTTTCGGCCGGCGCGGTCCATGACATCGGCACGAAGCTCTGGGCGGCGAGGTGGAAGACCATCTCGGGTCGGACCCGCGCGATGACTTCGTAAATCGAGGTCGTGTCGCGAAGGTCACAGACATGCAGGTGCAGCCGGTCGCGGATGCCCTCGATGTTCTCGGTCCGCGAGCGCCAGCGGATGATGCCGTGGACTTCGCAGTCGCCCCGGCCAAGCAGCAACTCGGCGAGGTGGCTGCCGGCGAACCCGGTGATACCGGTGATGAGACAGTTCAAGACACCTCCTGGAATCCGGTCCGGGCTCAGGCCTTGGCGACCTTGCCCGAGCGGATGCACCGGGTGCAGACCCAAATCCGCTTGGTCGTGCCGCCGTCCTTCACGCGGATGCGCTGGAGATTCGGCTCCCAGCGGCGCTTCGTGACGTTGTGAGCGTGGCTGATGTTCGAGCCGACGCCGGCAATCTTGTTACAGACTTCGCAATGTCGAGCCATGGTTTCCTCCTGAGACGGTCACAAGGGCGAATGCACTATACCGGAAACGCCGTGAGAGTCAAGGAGACGCGCGCCGCGAGGGGTTGACAGCCGGGCCGGTGCGAACTATGCTATCATCATCAGGAGGCAGTCACGGCAGACGCAGCGCCCGCCGGCGGTCCCGGCCGTGCGACCGGCGCAGGACTCATCCACAACGCAATGCCGGGCAGGCCACGAAGGCACAAAGAGGGGTTCGCGGGTTCGGACCCCGGAGTCTTCCGTCTTTGTGTCTTGGTGTTTCTCCGGTGAGATGACGCGGTGTCTGGCGCGACTACCGCGACGGCAGCAGCGACAGCTGCTGCAAGCGAGACCTCACCGGCAGTGCAACGCGAGCGGCTGACGGGACAGCCAGGAAGGGAGTCAAGATGAAGATATCGTTCGAGTTGAAGCAGTTGCCCGGGCTGCACGTCGCCTGTGCGCGCAACGTCGGTCCGTACAACACGATCGGCCGGGCATTTGAGCGGCTGTCTGGCTGGGCCGGGCCGCTCGGGCTGATGGGCCGGCCGGACGTCAAGGTCCTGGCCGTGTACCACGACGACCCGGAGAAAACCAGGCCCGAGGACCTGCGCGCTGATGCCTGTGTCACCATCCCGCCCGGGACCGCGGTCGGCGGTGACGTTGCGACGATGACCGTGCCCGGCGGGCTGTTTGCCGTCGCCCACGCCGAAATCGCGCCGACCGAGTTCGGCGCGGCCTGGAACAAACTGCTCTGCGAGTGGCTGCCGCAGAGCGGTTTTCAGCCGGACGACCGGATGTGCTACGAGGTCTACCTGAACGACCACGAGCAGCACCCGGAGAAGAGGTTCATCGTTGACATCTGCGAGCCGGTGAAGCCGGCCTGACCGGACCGCGCCGCGCCCGCCTCGAGGCTTGACGTCGGGCGGGCGGCGACTACGATGGCACGATGGTGGCGAACCTGGGCACGGTCCTGCGCGTCCCGGACTTCCGCCGGCTCGTCGCGGTCACGACCATCTCCCAGTTCGGGGACCGGCTCACCCACATGTTGCTCATCACCCTCATCGCCGCGGCCCGACCCGGTCGGCTCCTCGGCTACTCCGGGGGCGCGCTGGTCTTCACCCTGCCGACGCTGCTGCTGACCCCGTTCGCCGGGGTGCTGGTTGACCGCTGGGACAAGCGCAAGACTCTTGCGACGACCCACCTGATTCAGTCCGCGGTCCTGCTCGCGACCCCGCTCGCGGCCTGGCTCGCGCGCAGTTACTGGCCCTGCTGGGCCGGGATGTTCGTGTTCTTCGGTCTCGACCTGTTCAACAACACCGCGGCCCCGGCGCTCCTGCCGGCGGTGGTCGGCGAGCGTGGCATCCTCGCCGCGAACTCGGCGAGCCTCGCGCTGGCCCGGGTCGCGACCATCCTCGGGATGGTCCTCGGCGGGTTCCTGGTGCCGTGGCTGGGCTGGAGTGTCGGCCTGGCCGCGAACGCCTCGACGCACCTCGCGGCCGGGCTGGTCGCGCTGACGATTGCCGCGCGCCTGCGCGCCCCGGCCGACGCCTCGCCGCTCGGCAACTCGCTCGCCGCCGCGGCCGGGCGGTTCGGCCGGGAGCTGGCCGAGGTCGGCCGGCTCGTCGCGCGCAGCCGGCTCATCGCCTTCGTGCTGGCATCGACCGTCGTCTCGGTCCTGATCAGCGCGGTCGCCTACACCGTGCTCATCTACCTCGTCCAGCAGGTCCTCGGCAAGGGAACGGTCGGGGTCGGCGTCTTCGCCGGCATCATCGCGGTCGGGATGGTCGGGGGCGCGGTCGTGATCGGACTCCTGCCCGGGCGCGTCAACCGGCCGATGGTGATACTGGCGGCGATCCTGCTCTACGGCCTGCTCTTCATTGCCGGCTCGTTTCACCTCTCGCTGCTGTTCCTCGTCGTCGTCGCCCTTCTCGCCGGGGTGTCATACTCGTGGCTGGGCGTGGTCCAGAACACCATCCTTCAGGAGGAGGCGGCACCGGAGGCGCGGGCGCGGGTGTTCGCGACGCGCGAGTTTGTCGGCAACGCGACCTTCATCATCTCGGCGACCGCGGTCGGGCTGTTCGGGGACCTGACCTCGTGGCGGCACGCGCTGGCCGGCATCGGGGGATTGCTGGTCCTGCTGGCCGCGCTCGGGTTCCTGTTCGTCCGCGGCATGCGCCGGGAGGCGACGGAGTCAAACGGAGGTGTTGTGTGAAGGACAATCCCAGGACCGGCGAGGGCCCGGGCGACACCGGATGGTTGGTGCCCGGCAGGACAGGCATCAAGGTGAGCGTGATCGCCGGCGCGGTCGGGCTGTTCGTTGGTGTCGTGGCCCCGCTTGTCGCGTTCCTGGTCATTCGGGGCCGGACCCCGGCCGCGTCGGGCGGGCCGCCGGTCCTCGCGCTCGTCATCATCCTCGGGGCCTCTGTCGCGGTCGCGGCCATCTTCTTCTTCATGGCCCGGGCCGCCCGCCGCAGGATGGTCCTCCTGCTGGGAGCGGGCATCGCGCTCGAGAACGGCGTCCCGGCCCAGGCTACCGTCCTGGCCCTGGCCGACACCGGCGTGACGATCAACAAGAACCCGCAGGTACGGGTCGAGCTCGAGGTCCGGCGCCGGGACGGCCACAGCTACCGCGCCGCCGCCACCGCGGTCGTTTCGCGCCTCACGGCCAGCCGCTATGCGCCGGGCACCACGGTCAACGTGATGGTTGACCCGCGCGACCCCCGGCGCGTGGCGCTCCTCGGTCTCGCCGACGCCGGGCCTTCGAGCCGCTGACCGGTCGGGCCGACCAACCATCGGCTGGGGCCGAGGGGCCTGGCCCCGGGGTCCTGGTGTCTACTCCGTCCTGTCGGGCCCGGCCAGCAGCGAGCGGACCCAGTCGCGGTTCTCCCAGAGCGCGCAGCCACCGCGGGTCTCGCTGAGCCGGCCGTGGTTCTCCCGGATGCGGCGGAGGAGGTTCGAGCCGAGCGCCTCACGCAGGCTCATTTCGCTGGTGTTCGAGTCGGAGAAGGGCGCGAACGGGCAGGCCTCGACCGCGCCCGAGTTGGCGACGTGAACGAAGCCCCGGCCCGCGGCGAGACAGCCGCCGAACTGCTCCTCGTCGCCCGGGAAGCCGATGAAGAGCGCCCGGTGCGCGGCGCGGAACTCGTCGAGCCGGGTGATGAGCAGACGTTTCTGTTCGGCGGTCAGGGTCCAGCCTTCGGTTCCGTCCCGGGCCGGGACGTACTCGACGTAGAAGAACGCCCGGCAGCCGGCCTCGATGAGCCGGCCGACGAAGCCCGGCTCGACCAGCGCCGTGAAGTTCGCCCGCGTCACGGTGAGCGAACAGCCCCAGAACAGACCCGCATCCCGGACCCGGCCGGCGAGGTTGCGGAGCCCGGCAAAGATGCCCGCACCGCGGCGGGCATCGGTTTCCGCTTCCCTGCCTTCGATGCTCGCGACGGCGATGAGATTGCGCTGGTCCCGGAAGCGGCGGACCCAGCCTTCGTCAATCAGCGTGCCGTTGGTGAAGACCGGGAAGACGATGCCCGGGAAGTCGCGGGTGACCTCGAGCAGGTCGGGCCGGAGCAGGGGCTCGCCGCCGGCGAGGAAGACGATGCCGATGCCGAGTCCGCGCGCCTCCTCGAGCAGGGCGCGGAACCGCCCGGACTCGAGTTCCGGCTCGCCCGCGGAGCGGAGCGCGCGGGAGTAACAGCCGACGCAGTTCAGGTTGCAGCGGTTGGTGATGCTGGCGATCATCACCGGCGGTACCTGGATGCCGCGGGCCAGCCACGCGCGGCGCAAGCGGGCTGCTCGGCGCTGGCCGGCGCGGGCGCGGAGGAAGAACAACGCCAGCCGCGGCCGGGCCAGGCTCAGCACCAGCGCGCGGCGGAAGACGGCGGCGAGTTGGGCTTCGAACAGCGGGACCGGGCCGGAGTCCACGGCCGGAAGTGTAGGCTGGAAGCCGGGCCGGCGCAAGAAGCGGATTTCCAGGTGCGGCCCTGCGGTCTTACCGGTCGTCGCTGTCCGGGGTGCCGACGGCAGGCGAGACCGGCGCGGCGGGAGTCTCGCTCGATTCGGCCGGCGGCTCGGCCGGGTTGGCGATCAGCTTGGCGTCGCTGACCCTCTTCAGGGTGGCCGCGAGCGCAGTACGGGCCGAGGCGGAGCCGGGCGAACCCTGCGGCGCCCGGGCAAGCTGGACCTGCAGTTCGGCCAGGTTCTGCTGGATGCCGAGCAGGGCGTCGGACATCCGGTTGAGCTTGTCCTCGGCCCGACGCTGGGCCTCCTCGGCCGCGACGGCCCGGCGCGCCTCGGCCTTGCCGCTCTGCCCGATGAGCGCGGCCGAGCCGGCGCCGCTCAGGATGATGAGCAGGGTGGTCAGGAGCTTGAGGGCCCGGCCCGGGATGTTGAGCAGTTTCACCAGGCCCAGCAGGGCGGTCAGGCCCGGCACCGCGAACTTGAGTAGCTCCATCACTGCCTCCTGCCTGCCGGCGTGTCGCGAAACATGGGATGCAGTCTACGGCCGGCCGGGGTGGGATGTCAAGCGGCCGACCTGCCGGGCCGCCGCAGGATGGCAGGAGCGTCCCTGCGCGCGTTGGCCGCGGCGGGCCGCGCGGGCCGGGGCCGGATTGACAGCCGAGGGGCCGTCCCTAGACTCGAACCATGACGGTACTGGGGATGCCCGAAGCCCTCTTCTGGACGCTGGCCGGGGTCGTGCTGGCCGCGGTGGGCATCGGGCTCTCGGTCTACCTCTACCGCCGCTCAAAGAGCCAGGGCCGGATGACCGAGACCCGGCTGGACGTGCTCCAGCGGGACGTCGAAGGGTTGCGCCACGACCTCCGGGCCTACCTCGACGGCCTGCCCGCCGCCGCCGCGCCGGTCCGGGACCGGTTCCTGCTCGGCGAAGCGGCACGCCGGGCGTACCGGTGGGACGAGGCCATCCGCCACTACCGCGCGGCGATGAAGGAAGCCCGGGGCACCGAGCTGGCGGCCCTGTTCAACCTCGTCGGCCTCTGCCACTACCTGGCCGAGCGACGCCAGCAGGCGCTGGAGAACTACGAGGAGTCGGCCCGCCTTGCCGGGCAACTGGACGATCAGCGGGGCCGGGGCATCGCCCTGCACAACGCCGGGGTCGTCCGTCACGACTGGGGCGAGCTCGACGAGGCGCGCAGGCTCTTCGAAGAGAGTCTCGCACTCACCCGCAGGCTCGGGGACGACAGCGGGGTGGCCAAGGCGCTGCACCACCTCGGGCTCATCCACCAGGTCAAGGGCGAGATCCCCCGCGCGCGCTCCCTCTACGAAGAGAGCCTGGTGCTCGCGCGCAGGCACAGCAGCGCCCCCGCCGTCGCCCAGACGCTCCACAACCTCGCCACGGTCCACCAGGTCCAGGGCAACTTCGGCCGGGCCCGGGAGCTGTACGAGGAAAGCCTCAAACTCGCGCGGGAGCACGGCGACAAGCACGGCATCGCGCGCGGCCTGCACCAGCTCGCGATGTTGAGCCAGGAGCAGGGGAACGTCGCCGCGGCCCGGGAGCTGTACGAGGAGAGCCTTGCCCTGAAGCGCGAGCTGGGCAGCAGGACCGGAATCGCCACGACGCTGGGACAGCTCGGCATGCTCGCCGAGGTCGAGAACGACTACCGGGCCGCGTTGGTCAACTACTCCGTCGCGCTGGCGGTCTTCGAGCAACTCAAGTCGCACCATGCCGGGACGGCGCGGGAGTGCCTCGACGACCTTCGTGCGCGGCTCGGGGACGAGGCGTTCGCGCAACTGGCGCGGGACGCCCGGCCGGAAATCGACCAGCAGGTCGCCGCCATCCTCGGGAGCCGCTGAGCGACGTCCGGGCCCGGCCGCAACTGCCGCCCCGGCACGCCGAGCGGGAGGATGCTGCCGCGCCCGCAGGCCCTTCGCCACAGTCCCGACGATGGCAGGGCGGGGCGGTGCCGTCAGTCAGGGCCCCGGGTTGATGACCTGCTCGAGCTGCTGGGTCAGCACGTTGACGCGAAACTCGGCCCAGAGCGGCAGGTGATCACTGACCTGCGCATAGCCGCCGGGCGGTTCCTGGTCCTGGAACACCGCCTTGTAGAAGGGCACGACGTTGCAGCGGCCGGCGAAGCTGATGTCCCTGCGCCTGCGCACCCAGGCGATCTTGTCGTAGGTGCCGGTGCGCTTGAAGTTGGTCGTGAGCTTGTTGAGCACCTCCGGCATCTCGAACTCGCCCTTCTCGACCAGCGCCCTGAAGAAACGGTCGCCCTCCTTCCGGATGTTGAAGTCGCCGACGACGAACAGGTCGCGGTCAACCACCTTGGTACCGGGCCTGCGTGCCTTGGCGGCGACCCGGTCGGCGAGCAGGGCGATTTCCTTCTCCTTGAACTCCGGGCTGGTGTCGAAGATGTGGACCGAAACAATGGTGAAGTCGAAGCGGCCGGCGCGGAACGACGCGCAGTAGGGCATCCGGTGGAGCTGGAAGCCGACGTGGTCGGTGACGTCGATGTCGAGCGCGACGTCGGAAACGAGGCCGGTCGGCTCGACCGTCCGCGCGTCGTAGAGGAACGCGAACCGCTCGGAGTTGCCGGTGGCGTCGGTCACGAGCACGCGGTAGCGGCCGGGCAGGATTTCCTGGAGGCGGGCGAGGCCGCGGAGGTCGGTCTTGACCTCCTGGATGGCGACGAGGTCGAAGCGCTCGATGATGTCGGCGATGTACTTGAGCGCCCGCCAGGACTTGTTCTCCGAGAACTGCCGGATGTTCCAGGTCGCGATGATGATGTTTTCGTCGACCTGGCGCTTCGCGACGGTGTACTCGCCTGCGTCCATCAGGTCCATCAGGGCCAGGCGCTCTTTCGCCTCAAGCGGCGTGTCGGCGGGAACGGGCATGGCTGCCTCCTCTGTTTCCGCCCCGGGGCGCACTCGTCGCCACGGGGTCGTTCCGGCGGTCCATCCCAGCATAGGCCGGTTGCGGTTGCGGTCAAGCACCGGCCGGCGCGGGCCCGGGAAGGTTGACCGTCGAGAGGCGGAGGGCTATACTGCTGTCAGGAAGGCAGCTTGAGAAGAATCGTCGCTGTCCTGCTGGCCGTTGGCGCTGCCGCCGGCGTCGTGACGGCCCAGCCGGTGCTTCCCGGTCCCCGGGACCCGGCCGGGCTCGGCGCGCGCGCGATCCCCGGAGATGGCCGCCCGTTCGTTGTCGACCCGGAGTGGCAGCCGGGGCGGCCGCTGAGAGAGTGCCGCGCCACGGCAGTGGCCTGCGGCGGCGGCCGCTGGCTGGTCGCGTGGCAGGGCGTCGTCGGGGCGGATGACGTCTCGTCGATGCTGGTGGCAGTCGTCACGGACGACGGCGGGCGCGTCGTTGCCGGCAGGCCGGTGCTCCTCGATTCCGGTGACGAGGACGACGTCCTGGAACAGGTCGCCGCGGCGTGGGGCGGCGGGGTCTACCTGGTCTGCTGGTCGGTCAGGAGCGGGGCGGTGATGGCCGTCACGCTCGACAGCACCGGGCGCGTCCTGCGCGGTCCGTTCCCGGTGTTCTCAGTGACATGGGCCGTCTCCCCGGCAGTCGCGTTCGGCGACGGCCGCTTCCTTGTCGTCTGGATGGAGCCCAACCCCGGCGACGGGCAGTACCGCATCGGCGGGGCGCAGGTGACGCCGGGCGGGGTGGTGCTGCAAGGCGACGGAATCAGGATTTCGGACAGTAGTTCCTGTCAGAAGTACCCGGCGGTTGCCTTCGACGGCGCGAGCTTCCACGTCGCGTGGGTGGGCAACTTCAACCGCCCGGAGCGCGAGGTCAGGGTGCGGCGGGTGTCGGCGCAGGGCGTCCTGCTCGACACGGCCGATGTCGTCGCCGGAAGGAAGAGCGAGTCCGACTACTGGCCGGTCGCCGTGGCCGCGGGCGGAGGGTGCGCGATGGTGGCGTGGGAGGGCGAGTACGGTCCCGGGGCCGACAGCTGGGGCATCCTCGCCGCGCGCATCGGTCCCGGCGGGTGCGTCATCGATTCCGTCCCGCTGCGCGTGCGCGCGGATTCATCAAGGCGCCGGGTCGGGCTGCCCGAGCTGGCCTGGACCGGGGAGGCGTTCCTCACCTGCTGGCAGGAGCACGGTCCCGGGTTCATCGGCCTCCGCAGCCGCCGAGTCTGGCCCGATGGTCGGGTTGACGAGGCCTGCCACGGAGTCGAGGCGGAGCTGGCCAGCGAGTGTGAGGGGTACCAGTTCGACGTCGCCGGCGACGGTTCCGGATTGCTGCTGTCGTGGGTGGAGCACGATGTCGACGGGAACCTCCTCTGCGCCGCGCGCCTTGCCCGCGACGGCAGGCCGGGCGAGCCGGGCGAAGAGGTGACGGTGCGCAGCGCGGCGGGGCAACTGGGCGTTGCCGCCGGGGCGTCGAGTTCGGGCTTCCTCGTGGCCTGGGTCGAGCCGGACGTCGAGGAGGAGGAGTGGGTCGCACTCCGGGCGGTGACGCTCGGCCGCGGGGGCAGGCGGCTGGGTTCGTTCCGGCTCACAGCCGAGCCCGAGAGAGCCACCGGGTTTCCGAAGGTGGCTTCCTGCGGGGACGTCTGCCTGCTGGCGTGGCCCGGCTCGGGCGACCTCAAGGGCTTCCGTTTCAACGCCGAGGGCGCCCTGCTCGACAGCGTGCCGCTGGACCTGCGGGCGCTCGACGTCGACGACGGGCGCTTCGACCTCGCCGGCGGGACGCAGGGCTGGTTCGCCGCCCGGACGAGGTCGCAGAGAAGTGGCACGTCGGTGGTGTCGGGCGGGCGCATCGGCCCGGATGGTGCCTGCGGGCAGAACCCGACCTTCGAGCTGGACATCGAGAGCGGGAGGGTGTCCGCCCCGGCGCTCGCGTTCAACGGCTGGGACTACCTGGTCTGCTGGCGCGACCGCGATACGCTCCGGGGCGCCCGGGTATCCGGGTCCGGCGGGCTGATGCCCGGCTCCCCTTTCCTGCTCGCGTCCTGCCACGACAACCGGCTCGCGCCGGCCGTGGCATCGTGCGGCGACGGGTTCCTCGTTGCCTGGCTCGAGGGCGAGCAGGACGGCGAGGTCCTCTGCGTCCGGGCAGGCGCGGGCGGCGAGGTGCTTGATTCCCGGGGCATCGAGCTGGGGCGGTGGAGCGCGGCGGACCGGCCCGAGCGCGTGTGGCTCGCGGTCGCGGCGGACCGGCTGGGCTACCTGGTGATGTGGCAGGACGTACTGGACGCGCGCCCGGTTCTTCGCGGGGCGCGGGTCGGCGCGGGCGGCGAGACG
>JAWOHE010000056.1:0-34190 GCA_046485285.1 bacterium | reverse complement strand
GCACGGTACCTCAGGAGGCCCGGGATGGACTCCACCACCGTCACGGTCGCGGTCGTCTCGTACGCCCAGGTCGTCTCCGCGCCGTCGTTCATCGCGTCGGTGGACACGCTGGTGACCGTGGCCGGCGCGGAGACGACCTGGGCGTACGAGACGACCGCGACCGTGACGGTGGTGGAGTCCATCCCGGGCCTCCTGAGGTACCGTGCGTTCAGCTACACGAAGTACCTGCGTGATTCGCTGATCGAGACCCAGCCGGGCGAGACGCTGGCCCTGCCGTTTTTCGAGCAGGTTTTCTCGCCGATTTCGCGGGAGGTCGTGAAGACCTTCGAGGGCGCGAGCATCGACGGCGCGGTGCTCCGGAAGTCGGGCGGGTCCTGGTCGCCGTGGAAGTGGTCGGGCGGGTCGCGGTTTTACGCGCCGAACCCGAACGACGCGCCCTACGTGGTCTACATGGGGCTGGTGGCGAAGCGGGTCGGGATGGCCGACACGACGTTTCGAATGCTGCTCCGGCCCGACACGCTGAACTACGGGATGCAGCGGTTCTACACGACCGAGGAGTTGCCGACGTTCCGGGTCGGGGATTCGCTGACGGTGCGCCAGACCGGGATTCTCTCGACGATCGGCGACGTTGCCGCGTACGTGTATTTCCGGGGGAAGCGGTACGAGTTCCTGACGTCGCGGTCGGACCGAGTGCCGCTGACCGAGCCCGGGGTGTTCACGCTCTACGCGACCCAGACGCCAATCGACGTGACCTACGAGGTCGTCGGTGACCGGCTGGAGCTGGACCCGGCGGTGTCCGGAACCGCGGTCGGGACGGTCTGGGGCATCCGGATCCGGGTCGTGGAGTAGGAGGAAGCGATGCGAAGGGATTTCGTGACAAGAGCTGGTGCCGTCCTGCTGGCGCTCGCGGTCGCCCTCCCGGCGTTCGCGGCGAACGTCGGGACGATCACCGGCCGGGTGATTGACCGGAAGACCGGCGAGGCGCTGGTCGGCACGAACGTGATTCTCGAGGAGACCGAGCTGGGCGCGGCGACCGACGTCAACGGCCGCTACCAGATAATCAACGTGCCGCCGGGCCGCTACCGGATCACCGCGTCATACTTCGGCTACAACCCGCAGACGGTGACCGACGTCCAGGTGGTCCAGGACCAGACCGTGACGGTGGATTTCCGGCTCGCCGAGACGGTGGTCGACGTCGGCGTCCAGGTCGATGTCGTCGCGAAGAAGGTCGAGCTGGTGAACCGCACCGGGGTGAACATCGAGCGGGTGATAACCGACGAGCAGTTCAAGCGCCTGCCGGTGACGAACCTGGCCGAGCTGGTCGGGATGCAGGCCGGCATCACCCAGAACGCGTCGCACACTTTCATCCGCGGCGGCCGGTTCGACGACGTCTCGTACCTCGTCGACGGCGTCGCGGCCCAGGACGCGGTCTACGGGACGCTGTGGTCGAGCCCGCGGCCGACGACCGACGCGCTGCAGTCGGTGGTCGTCATCACCGGCGGGTTCGACGCCGAGTACGGCGAGGCGATGTCGGGCATCATCAAGGCGGTGACGCGCGAGGGCGGCGCCCGGACGACCGGCCGGTTGCGCTACGCGACCGACGAGATCTTCCCGCGCGCGGACTACAACTACGGCTACAACCGGTTGAGCCTGTCGCTGGGCGGGCCGATACCGCTCTGGAACCGCCTGCGCTACTTCGTCTCGACCGAGTACTACCGGACCGACGACGACCAGAACGTCCGCTACAACACCGGGCTCGCGCCGCGCGGCGAGTATGCCGCCGAGGGCAAGCTGACGTTCCAGATGCCGAAGGAGTTCCCGCTGACCTACGAGGGGCTGAAGCTGACCGTCGACGGCCACCACTCGAACTACCAGTGGCGGAGCTACTCGCACAGCTACCGGTTCTTCCTCGACGCGCTCTACGCGAACCGGGTGACGTCCTACAAGGGCAACGTCACGGTCAACCACCTGCTGAGCCCGACGACGCTCTACGAGGCGAAGTTCGGCTACTTCAGCACCGGGCTGATGCGGGCGGTGCGGAACTTCGCGGCCGAGGCCGCGGACACGGTCGGCTTCTGGGGCTTCATGCGCAGTTCCGGCATCTACCCGCGGTTCCTCTTCCGGGGCGAGGACTGGGTTTTCGACTACGAGAAGTACGCCGAGCAGGACCGCAAGGACGGCGTGCCCGAGGAGAAGATCAGCAAGTCGCGCCAGCAGGCGGTGCTGAACCTCTACCGGTCCTATTGGCTTGACCGGGAGGGCAACAAGGTCTACGGCCACCCGGGCGAGCACAACTTCCTGACCGCCTACGCGCTGACCAACAACCCGTTCGGGGTCGCCGGGCTGTTCGTCACCGAGGGCGACAACCGGTCCTGGCACTACCGCGGGACCGACCAGTACATCGGCAAGTTCGATTTCACCCGGAACGTCAACAAGGTCCACGAGATCAAGACCGGCATCAACGTGACCCAGTACTCGATATCGGTCTACGAGAACTCGCTGCCGTGGGACCCGAACCCGTTCTGGGACGCGTTCAACTACGAGCCGCTGGTCGTCGCCGGCTACCTCCAGGACAAGGCCGACTTCGAGGACCTGGTCGTCCGCGCCGGTCTCCGGCTCGACTACCTCGACTCGAAGGCGAAGGTCCGGGCGTTCCCGGAGTCGCTCGGCGCGCGGCCGGAAATCTCCGACTCGATGCTGCCGGTCGCCGCCAAGTGGCGGGTGTCGCCGCGGCTCGGGGTCAGCTACCCGATAACCGAGCGGGTCAAGTTCCGGTTCAGCTACGGGCACTTCTTCAAGAACCCGATGTTCAACAACCTCTACACCTACGCCGACAAGAGCGCGGCGGAGCTGCGCGGCCGCGGCAACGTCATCGTCGGCAACGCGGACATGGGCGCGGAGAAGACGATCGCCTACGAGTTCGGGTTCGACGCCCAGCTGACCGACGTCTTCCAGTTCGACGTGACCGCGTTCTACAAGGACGTCTTCGACCTGTCCGGCATCCGGGTCGTGCCGGCGCTGCCCCAGCCCTACTCGATGTTCTACAACGTCGAGTACGCCCGGATCCAGGGCTTCGAGGCGACGCTGACCAAGTTGCTGTCGAGCTACTGGTCGGCCCGGGCCGGCTACACCTTCCAGATCGCCAAGGGCACCGCGTCCGACGCGTTCACCCAGTACGGCCGCAGCGACCCCTATAAGATCGACTACTTTCTCGACCAGGACCAGCGCAACACGGTCCACGGCGACCTGACGTTCTCGTTCCCGGGCGACTTCGCGTTCATCGCGATGCGCGACTTCAGCATCTCGGGCGTCGCGAGCTACGGCTCGGGCACGCCCTACACGCCGACCGACACCCGGGGCAGCCCGACCGGGCCGGAGAACTCGGCCCGGCTGCCGGCCAACTTCCAGGTTGACGGCCGAGTGAGCAAGGACTTCCGGCTCGGCGGCGTCTCGCTCGCGCTCAACTGCGACATCTCGAACGTGCTCAACTCGACGATCATCAACAACGTCCACACCGCGACCGGCCTGCCCAGCAACACCGGCCGGCGCATCACGATCGGCGAGTTCGGCTCGGGGATCGCGTTCGGGGACTTCTACTACCACCCGGCGCGTGACTTCAACCACGACGGCTACATCTCCCAGCGCGAGGCCTACGAGAGCTACATCGCCGCATACAACAACGCCAACGACCCGCCGACCTGGTATGGACCGCCGCGCAAGATCAGGCTGGGCGCGAACCTGTCGTTCTAAGGAGGACGGATGAGAGCTTACAAGAAGCTGATTGCGGGCGGGCTGCTGCTGCTCCTTGTCGGGGCGGCCCTGGCCCGGACGGCGACCGAGCCGCCCGCGGCCCGGCGCATCTACGACATGAAGTGGCTGAACATCAACAAGTGGCTCTGCCCGTTCCACAACGACGGCCGCTACGGCTACGACCCGACCCGGGGCGGCGGCGAAGCGGGCGGTTCCTGGCCCCAGCCGTACAAGAACATGTACATCTTCGGGGCCGGGCTCTGGTTCGGGAGCCTGAAGACCCGGGCCGACGGCAAGGTCGACACGCTGGTGACCTTCGGCTACAACCCGAACTCGGGCGGCAGCGAGATGTCGCCGTTCGCGGCCCGGCACAAGGAGGGCGGCGCCGGCGACCCGGCCGACCGGGTCTACCAGTTCCCGGGCGACTGGCCGCCGCCGGCCGACCGCTGGCCGGACGTCGACACGAGCCTCGTCCCCCACGACGCGTTCTCGCTCCAGGACATGTGGATGGTCTACTCCGATGTCGGCGAAGAGAACCACATCGCGCCCGGCTACCCGCAGGAAATCGAGGTCTACCAGACCGTCTACGCGTGGAACTACCCGGCCAACCAGGACATCTTCTTCATCATCTACAAGGTCCGCAACGTCGGGGTCGACACCCTCCGCAACTGCTACATGGGCGCGCTGATGGACCCGGACGTCGGCGAGCACTCCGACGACATGGTCGGCACCCTGCTCAACGACTCGGTCGCGGGCGTCGGCTGGGTGCGCGACGTCGGCTTCGTCGGCGACAACGACAACATCGAGGTCATCAACGCCCGCCTCCAGTGGGAAGAGGGCACGCCGGGCGTCGTCGCCTACAAGTTCCTCGAGAGCCCGCGCAACCCGGACGACACGACCCGGCGGCTCGGGATGACCGCGTTCAAGAAGTTCACCATCGACATCGACCCGGTGACCGACGCGTCGCAGTACCTGACGATGGCGGGCTTCGACTACCGGACCGGCGTCTTCTCGCCCTACGACTCGGTCGACCTCGCGCCGGCCGACAAGCGCTTCGTCCAGTGCTCGGGGCCGTTCAACCTCGCGCCGGGCCAGGTCGAGGTGCTGATCATCGCCTGCATCGCCGCACCCTACGGCGAATGGGGCCAGAGCTGGGAGTCGCGCCGCTCGCCCTACAACGACGAACTCGCCGACCTCGGCCGGCTCGCCAACACCGCCCAGTTCATCTACGACCAGGGCTGGCTCCTGCCCGGCCCGCCGCCCTCGCCGGGCATCACGCTCGTCCCGGGCGACAACACGGTCCGGATCGTCTGGGACAACCTCGCCGAGTCGGCGATCGACAAGTACTGGGAGAAGGTCGCGGGCAACCCGGAGAGCCCGGGCTACGACGCCAAGTACCTGCCCTACGACTTCCAGGGCTACGTCGTCTACAAGTCGAGGAACGGCGCGGACTGGGGCATCCTGGCCCAGTTCGACAAGGCCGACAGCATCATCTTCGAGTACCCGCCGGGCGGCGACAGCTCGCTTCCCGACAGCCTCTGGATCAAGGCGACCGACACCGGCGTCCGCTACAGCGTCACCGACAACCGGGTCGTCAACGGCTACACCTACTACTACTGCGTCACCGCCTACGACTGGAACTACACGACGACGGACACCAACGAACAGGGCGAGCCGGTCGCGTGGGACACGCTGGTCCTCAGGAGCGGCATCATCGCCAACTGGTCGACCGTCCCGCGCTGGAACCCGGTCAACTACACGCCGCCGGAGGCGCGGGTCCAGACGGTTTCGGGCGACACGACCAACCCGGGGCTCACGCTGACCCCGAGCGTCGTCATCCCCTACGAGGTCACCGACAAGCCCTACCGGCTCAGGTTCCTCGGGCCGGAGTACGTCGGGACGAGCCGGTCCCGCTACCGCTACTTCGTCGAGGACCCGGCGACCAGCGCGCTGGTCATCGACACGACCGCGTTCACCTACGCGGTCGGGACCGCCTTCCAGCAGTCGGTGCCGGTCTTCAACGGCCAGGAAATGAGCCTGGCGCTCCGGGTCGACATCCCGCCGCGGGCCCACGACACGGCCTGGGTCCTCGCCGGCGGCTACCCGCCCGAGAAACTGCGGGCGGCGGCCTCGGTGACCCAGCAGGCGATGTGGGCGTTCCGGGGCGCGGACTACCGAATCGAGTGGGCCGACCTCGGCGCCGGCCTCCTGACCGTCAAGGTCTACGACGAGACCCACGGCGGGCTCGAGCTGCCCTTCGCGCCGTTCCTGACGACCGGCCAGGGGCCGCTCAACGCCAACGGCTGGTGCTTCGTCGACAACCTGTTCCGGAACCCGACCGACACGCTCAAGACGCGGACCGCCCACATCTACATCTGTGGCGGCTACGTCGCGCTCAACTGGAACCAGGAACTGGGCCGGGGCGACACGCTCGGTGCGCTCATCTCGAGCATCCAGGTCGGCGACAAGTTCATGACCCTCGGCCACAAGTCGAGGGGCACCGCGCCCGGCTACAACGTCTACGAGCTGACCGCGACGCCGGGCGTCGAGGACACCGACTCGACCTACGCGCTCAACGTCAAGGTCGTGCCGAACCCCTATATCGTCTTCAACGAGTGGGAGCGGAGCACCGAGAGCCGGATGGTCAAGTTCACGCACCTGCCGCTCAACTGCACGGTGCGGATCTTCACGACGTCGGGCGACCTGGTCAAGGTCCTCAGGCACACCGGTGACGGGACCTTCCCGCAGGAGCGGGGCGGCACCGAGTCCTGGAACCTGCTCAACTCCAACGACCAGCTCATTGCCGCGGGCGTCTACATCTTCCACGTCGAATCCGATGTTGGCGAGTACACCGGCAAATTCGCCGTCATCCACTAAGGGGAGGAAGCGATGACTAGCCAAAACAGCACTCTGCTCAAGGTACTGGTCGCCGCCTTCTTCCTGGTCTCGGCGGCGCAGGCCGACTTCTCGAAGGTCGGGACGACCGGCGCAACGTTCCTCAAGATCGGGGTCGGCCGGGCGACGGCGATGGGCGACGCGTTCGTCGCGATTGCCGACGACGCCGCCGCGGCGTACTTCAACCCGGCGGGCCTCGCGCTCGTTCCCCGGTCGATCCAGTTCAACCACGTCGACTGGTTCGCCGACCTCAACCACGACTACCTCTCGGCGGTCCTGCCCATCACCAACTTCGGCACGGTGGCGCTCTCGATCACCGCGCTGACAATGGGCGACATGGAGCAGACGACCGTCGACAACCCGAACACCCCGGTCCGCGAGGACGAGGGCACCGGCCAGATCTTCGGCGCCGCGGACCTCGCCTTCGGGGTCAGCTTCGGCCGGACGATAACCGACAAGCTCAGCTTCGGGCTGACCGTCAAGGGCGTGAGCCAGACGATCTGGAACATGTCCGCATCCGCGATCGGCGCCGACATCGGGCTGTTCTACAACACCGGGTTCAGGTCGCTGCGCATCGGCGCGGCGGTCCAGAACTACGGGACCCAGCTCTCGTTCGCCGGCCGCCAGCTCGACTTCACGTTCCCCTGGCCCGACTCCGGGCCGAGCCAGCTGCCGGGCAGCTACCGGACCAACCCCGCCTCGCTGCCGACGATGTTCCGGTTCGGGATCGCCTACGACATCATCGAGCCGACCGACGCGGACCGGTCGCGGCTGACCGCGGCGGTTGACCTCGTCCACCCCTCGGACATCAACGAGACGGTCAACTTCGGGCTCGAATACGGCGTCCGCGACGTATTCTTCCTGCGCGGCGGCTACGTCTTCAACACCGACTCGGACTACGGTGCCGACGTCGACTACCTGACCGGCCTGACCGCGGGCATCGGTCTCCTGACCAAGCCGGCCACGGGCTTCAAGCTCGGGGTCGACTACTGCTTCCGCTACGCCAGCTACCTCAAGCCGACCCACCGGGTCCTCCTGACGGTCGGCTTCTAGGGTCCGCGGGAGCTGGTGCGGCTTCCTGAGACTGCGGGGCGCTCGCAAGAGCGCCCCGCAGCCGCAAGGGCCTTCGCCCGGGTCGCCGGGATCGTCCTGGCGCAATTCATCACGGTCGTCGGGCTCGCCATCCCCGCCCCGCCCGCGCTCGCGGCGCAGTGGACGGTCGGGGTCTACATGTGCGCCGACAACGGCCTCAACGACCAGTCCTATGTCGACCTCGCCGAGATGATGCGCATCGGCTCGACCTCCGAGGTCAACATCGTCGTCCAGCTCGACAACGCGGCCAACGACACCCACCCGGCCTGCCGCCGGCTCTACGTCCGCAAGGACGGCTTCGACCGGCTCGAGGACCTCGGCGAGGTCGACATGGCAGATACCGCGACGCTGGCCGGCTTCGGCCGGTTCCTGCGCCAGCGCTACCCGGCCGAGAACTACCTGCTCGTCCTCTGGGACCACGGCAGCGGCTGGACCGACGAGTACCGCGACGCGCGGACGCTGTTCATCGACGAGTCGCACGGCAGTTCGATGAGCGTCGCCGGCGGCGAGCTCGGCGCGGCGCTCCGGGCCGTGCACCGCGCGCTCGGCCGGCGCATCCGGGTGCTCGCGTTCGACGCCTGCCTGATGGCGATGCTCGAGGTCGCGGTCGAGGCCCAGGCCTCGGCCGACTACCTGCTCGGCTCGGCCGGCCTCGTGCCGTGGGGCGGCTTCCCCTACGACGAGCTGCTCGGCCTGGTCGTCGCCCGGCCGACCTCGACCCCGGCCGAGTTCCTGCCGCCGATGTGCGCCGCCTACGTCGCGGCCTACCCGGGCGAGGACGTCTGCCTGTCGGCGCTCGACCTGCGCCAGCTCGACCGCGCCCTGCCGGTCCTGCGCGACCGGCTCCGCGAGCTCGACCCGCGCCACCCGGAACTCGTCGCGGCCCGGCAGGCGGTCCAGACCTTCCCGCCGGTCTCGGGCCGGCCGCCGTGCCCGGGCGACGACCACGTCGACTTCCTCCACCTCTGGCTGCTCGCGCCGGACGCGGCCGGGCCGGCGCTGACCTCGGCGCTCGCGCCGCTGGTCGTCGCCAACCGGGCGGGCGGCGGGCTCGGCGAGTCGCGGGGGCTGGCCTCGTGGTTCCCGGAACGCTACCTCGGTTTCAAGCGCGGTGCGGCCGACTACGGCGGGCTCGCCTTCGCCGACTCGGTGCCGTGGCGCGAGTTCCTCAACGCTTTCCACGGCCGGGACGACGTCAAGCCGACTCAGCCGGACAGTCTCGGCCACTGGCTCGGCGGCCGGGGCGACGTCCGGCTCTGGTGGCGGCCGGTCTTCGACCTCGCGCCGGTCGGCTACGATGTCACCGAGGCCGACTCGCTGGCCGACCGGCTGGTCGACTACTGCGACGACACCGGCAACTGGAGCGCGATCGGCTGGACCGCGAGCGCGACCCGCTTCCGCTCGCCGCCGCGGGCGTTCTTTTCCGGCTCGGCCCCGAACCTCGACCACCAGCTTGTCCTCGCCAAGCCGGTGCGGCTCGACGCGGGCGGGCTCCTTTCGCTCTACGCCTACTACGACACCGAGGAGAGCGAGGACAGCGCCGGCGCAATCAAGCGCGACCCCTGCCGCATCGACACCTGCTCGGGGCCGCCCTGGAACTGGGGGCCGCTCGACTCGCTCTATGGCAGAGCTCCGTACTGGCACGAACTGCGCTACCTCCTGAAGCCGACGCCGAGCCTGTACCTGCGCTTCCGCCACCTGACCGACGCCGGTGACACCCGGCTCGGCGTGTTCCTCGACGACATCCGGGTCACCGCCTTCGGCCGGAGCCGGGCGGTAGCGACCGGCATCGCCGACACGACCTGCTACCTGTTCAACCTGCCCCGCAATTCCTACCGTTACGTCGTGACCGCGACCGACTCCTCCGGCAACGTCTCGATGGCGAGCCAGTTCTACTCGGTCGAGGTCGAGCGACGGGCCGAGCCGGTGACGCGGCCGGCGCCGTTCGCGGACTCGTGCCAGCTCTGGTTCGACGCGCCGGCGGGCAAGCGGGCCGACGTCCGCATCTTCACCATCTCCGGCACGCTGGTCCGCGAGTTCCGCGGCGTCGCGGGCCCTTACGTTGACTGGGATGGCGCGAACGCGCACGGCCGCGAGCTCGCCGACGGGCTCTACCTCGTCGTCGTGACCGGCGAGGGCTTCCGGACGATGGGCAAGATCGCCCGCGTCAGCCGGGCGGCCAGGTAGGCTGGTCGCAGCCGCCCGACCGACTGCGTAACCCCTTTGTTCTCAGCCGGATACGGGCCGCGAAGGCGACCCCGGGCAGGAAGGGGGTTGACAGATGCCGGGAGGGTCGTATCATACTATGACTTTCGGAAGCCGGCTTGGTCGCAGGTAGCGCTGTCCGGCGAGTTCTCCCCGGACAATGCGTTCAGGCACGGCTGGCAGGAGGACACGGCGTGCGCGCGGCCCGGCCGCGGCGCGAAAGGAGGCTCGATGAAGCCTGGAGCGTGTCTGTTAGTGACGGCGGTCCTGCTGCTGGCGGGCTGGACCACCGCGAATGCCGAATGGACCGAGGTCACGTCGATGCCGGTGAGCCCTTCCGGGAAGGACGTGAAGCACGGGGGCTGGCTCGTCTACAACGACACCAACGGCCTGGTCTACGCGGCAAAGGGCAACAAGACCCCTGACTTCTATTCGTACGACCCCGGGGCCGACGCGTGGACCGCGCTGGCGGCGATACCGCTCGGGACCGAAGGCCGGCCGCCGAGGCGCGGCTGCCGCGGGGCCTGGGACGCCGGCAACTACCTCTACGTCACCAAGGGCAACAACACGTCCGAGTTCTGGCGCTACGACATCGCCGAGAACAGCTGGTTCCAGCTGCCCGACGCGCGGCTCGGAACCGGCAACAAGAAGCTCAAGGGCGGGACCGACCTCGCCTACGTCGAAATCGACGGCGACGGCTACGTCTACCTGCTCAAGGGGTTCGGGCTCGAGTTCGGGCGGTTCAACGTGACCGGTGACTCCTGGGAGCGGCTGGCCGACGCGCCCAGTGGCCAGAAGCCGAAGTGGGACGAGGGCTCGTGGCTGGTGTTCGACGGCGAGGGCACCATCTACGCGCACAAGGCCAAGCACAGCGAGCTCTGGACCTACGACATCGCCACCGGCGCGTGGGCGACCGCGGTCCGGGCCGGAATGCCGCGGCCGAGCGCGCTGACCGGTAAGAAGAAGAAGCCGGGCGAGGGCAGCGGCGCGGCCTGGTATGACGGCGTCATCTACGCGACGAAGGGCGGGAACACCTGCGAGTTCTGGTCCTACGACGCGGCCACCGCGGCCTGGTCCGAGCTCGAGACCCTGCCGCAGATCGGCAGTCTCGGCCGCAAGCGGACGGTAAAGCACGGCGGGGACCTTGTCTCGGCCGGCGAGGGCGTGTTCTTCGCGCTCAAGGGCAAGAAGTCTCGCGAGTTCTACAAGTACGCGCCCCCGCCCGAGCCGCAGGCCGTCCGCCCGGACGGCGTTACCGGCGCGGGCACGCTGCGGCTCGACCTGCGCGGCGCGGCCCGGGTCACCGTGTTCGACGCCACCGGCCGGGTCGTCGCGACCGGTCTCGAGCCGAGGCTGGGTGCGGGCGTGTACCTGGTCAGGGTCGAGTCCGACGGGAAGACCAGCTACCGCCGGCACGTCGTCGTCCGCTGACCGCCGGTCCGCAAGTCTGCGAAGCGGGGCGGCTCGGCCGCCCCGCTTCTTTCAAGGTTGCGTCCGGACGGAACCCAACGGCCCGGCCGCGGCCAGAGCCCTTCGCCCGGCCAGACCGCAGACCGGCCCCAGGAGTCTCCCACCCCCACCCGCACTCCCGGAGTTACTCCCCCAGTAACTCCCGGAGTAACTCCCCCAGTAACTCCCGGAGTAACTCCCCCAGTAACCACCCCGGTAACCCCCGGAGTAACCCCGGGAGTTACCCCCGGAGTAACCCCGGCAGTAACCCCGGAGTTACTCCCGGAGTAACCCCCGGAGTAACCCCGGGAGTTATTCCCGGAGTAACCCCCGGAGTTACTGGGGGAGTGATACCGGGTATGGGGGAGGGGGTAAATTCGAGGCTCAAGTAAGCTCTGGCTTCTCAATCGATTATGACGATTTCCTGATTTAGCTGGCCGTTAGTTCCTACTCACATGGGCAATGGAGAACCCAAGAGAGGTGGCGGGCCCGCCCGCGTAGGGTCGGCCGCGCTGGGCGCGGCGTTGCGCGGGTTACGGCTTCGGACCGGGCTGAGCCTGGTCGAGCTGGCGCACTTGATGGGCCGGAAGCCGGGCTTCCATTCGCATCTCAGCCGGCTTGAGCGCGGTCGGGTGGGGCGCCCGACGCTGGGGCTGATTGCCGATTACCTTAGGGCCTGCGGCGCGCTGCGCGCAGGCGGGCCTGAGGGGTGTCGTTCGAGATGAGGGAGGGTGTGGGCTCCGTGCGGTGCGGGCTCTCGCGTAAGGCGCGAATCGGAAACGAGGCAGACGCGAAGGACACGAAGCCGGAATCCGGAGCGCAGAAGTCCGAAGGCGGAAGCGTGGAAACGCCTGCCTGCTGGCAGAACGCGACAGGGATGTCGCTCCTCCAGGAAACCGCGATGTTCAGAGGCGGCGACGACACGAAGGCACACAGGGCGGGCGAGGGCAGGGCGTGGAAGCCGGAAGGGCGGAAGCAGAAGTGCCGGAGCGTGGTTTCTCAGCGTCGGTTGAGCCGGGCCAGCCGATTGGGGTCTGGTCCGATTCGCGGAAGGCCGAGGTGCTTCCGACGGCTAGCGCCCGCCGCCGGCCCGGCCGGTGTTGAGGTTGTCGTGGCGGAACTTGGGCCAGGCCGAGTTTGCGAGCGGACTCTCGCCCTCGACCGCGTACATGCAGCTGTCGGTCGACCCGAAGTACACCGTGCCGTCAGGCCCGACCGCGGGCGAGGTGCGGACCGACCCGTCGGTTCGGAACCGCCATTTCAGCGTACCGTCCGCGTTGAAGGCGTAGAGGCGGTCGTCAGTCGACCCGACATAGACCGTGCCGTCCGCGCAGACCGCGGGCGAGGAGCGGACGTTTCCCCGGGTTTCGTACCACCACTTGACCGTGCCGTCCGGGTTCAAAGCATAAAGGTGGTTGTCGTCCGAGCCGACGTAGACCGTGCCGTCAGGCCCGATTGCCGGGGATGACTCGACGTTGCCGTCGGTCAGGAACCGCCACTTCTCGGTGC
Source organism: bacterium (assembly GCA_046485285.1). Classification (GTDB taxonomy): domain Bacteria; phylum Hydrothermota; class Tepidihabitantia; order Tepidihabitantales; family Tepidihabitantaceae; genus DSBX01. The sequence goes on along the minus strand of JAWOHE010000056.1, from coordinate 21,290 downwards.
CGTCCGGGTTCAGGGCGTAGAGGTGACGGTCCCGCGAGCCGACGTAGACCGTGCCGTCGGCGGCGACCGCCGGCGAGGAACGCACATACTTCAGTGTCGCATACTCCCACTTCAAGGTGCTGTCCGGGTTGATGGCGTGAAGTCGGTCGTCATCGGACCCGACGTAGACCGTGCCGTCAGGCGCAACTGCCGGTGATGATTCGACGTCGTGGTCGGCCCGGTATCGCCACTCCAGCATGCCGGCCGGGTTGAAGGCGTGGAGATAGTTGTCATTCGACCCGATGTAGACTGTGCCGTCGGCGGCGAGGGCCGGGGAAGACACGATGCCACCGTCGGTCGCGAACGCCCGCCGCATCAAGCCATCCGGGGTGAATGCGTAGAGGCGGTTGTCCCTGGACCCGATGTAGATTGAGCCGTCCGGCGCGATTGCCGGGGAGGAGTATGAAATGGCGTCGCCCAGTTGGTAGCGCCATTTCAGCGTGCCGTCCGGGTTCAGGGCGTAGAGGCGGTGGTCGTATGAGCCGAAGAGTATCGTGCCGTCGGGCGCGATGGCCGGGGACGACCGCACCCCTCCTTCGGTCCGGTAGCGCCAGCGGAGAGCCGGGCGCGCGTCGAACTTCACCGTCGCAGACCAGGCCGAGATGACGCCCTTGTCATCCCGGGCCTGGGCGGTGATTTCGTAGGTGCCGAAGTCGGACCAGGAGTGGCTCATCGCGACCGAGTCGCCGGAGGCGACGAGGGCGCTCCAGGCCGAGGTGTCACCGTCGCCCCAGTGGAACCGGATGGCGATGCTGTCGTTGTCCGGGTCGATTGCCGAGGCGGAGAAACGGCAGGCGGCATTGCGCTTGCCGTCCGGCGGGCCGGCCGGAGGCGAGGGCGCGGCCGGCGCGCGACTGCCGATGGCGACCGCGAGCGGGTCGGACCAGGCCGAGGCGGAGTCGAGCCCGTCCCGGGCCTGGGCGCGGACTGCGTAGCTGCCCGGGCTCGACCAGGAGTGGCTCGTCGTGACCGAGTCGCCGGAGGCGACGAGTGCGCTCCAGTCCGAGGTGTCGCGGTGACCCCAGTGGAACCGGATGGCGATGCTGTCGTTGTCCGGGTCGAACGCCGTGGCGGAGAACTGGTGGTCGGTGTTGACGACGCCCTCGGCGGGGCCGACCGGCAGGGGCGGCTTGTCGGGCGGAAGGTTGACCGGCGGCTTGCGGCACGCCGGCGCGAGCAGTAACAGCGTGGTAAGGACCGCGGCCGCGCACGCGGACGCGAGGGTCTTCATCGTTACCTCCAGGTTATCATAGCCGGCCCGGACTGGCGTGTCAAGAGCCCGGCGTCGCGCCCGGGCTTGATGCCGCGCTTTCCGCGAATAACCTTGAGGGATGGTGACCCTTGCCGGCGTCGCGATGGAGTTCGGGACGCAGTCGTTGTACCGGGATGTCGACCTGCGCGTCGACGCGGTCGACCGGGTCGGTCTGGTTGGGCCGAACGGGTCGGGCAAGTCGACCATCCTGAAGCTGATCGCGGGCGAGCTCGCGCCGAGTGCGGGCCACGTCCAGGTGCGGCGGGGTATCCGGATCGCCTACCTGCCCCAGACCGGCGCGGCGGTCGGGGACCACACCGTGCTCGAGGAGGCGATGGGCGCTTTCGGCCACCTGCACCGGGTGGACCGGCTGATGCGCGAGTGCGAGGAAGAGATGGCCTGTCCGGACCTCGGCGCGCGGGAGCTCGACGCGGTGCTGTCGCGCTATGCGAAGCTCCAGCAGCACTACGACGTCGACGCCTACGACGCGGAGTCACGGGCGAAAAAAGTGCTGGTCGAGCTGGGATTTCACCAGGACGACTTCGTCAAGCGCGCGCGGGAGCAGTCGGGCGGCTTCCAGGTGCGGCTGACGCTGGCGCGGATGCTGCTGCAGGAGCCGGACCTGCTGTTGCTGGACGAGCCGACCAACTACCTGGATATCCGCTCGATCGAGTGGCTGCAGGAGTACCTGGGTGACTTCGGCGGCGCGTTCGTGATGATTGCCCACGACCGCTACCTGCTCGACGGTCTGGTCCAGCGCATCTGGGCGATCGAGAACCGGAGCGTGCGGGTGTTCGTCGGCAACTACTCGCGGTACCTCGAGGACAAGGACTTCCGCGACGAGCAGCAGCAGAAGAGGTTCGAGGAGCAGCAGGCGCTGATCAAGCGGACCGAGGCATTCATCGCCAAGTTCAAGGGCCGCAAGGACACCGCGCCGCGGGCGATGAGCCGCCAGCGGATGCTCGACAAGCTGGAGCGGGTCGGGCCGGCATACGGGGAGCAGACGATCCGGTTTCGCTTCCCGCAGGCCGAGCCGGTGTACGGCCGGGCATTCGAGCTGCGCGACGTCGGGATGGGCTTCGGGGGCCGGCCGGTGTTCGGCGGGGTGAACCTGGCGCTCAAGGGCGGGGAGAAGCTCGGGCTGTTCGGTCCGAACGGGGCGGGCAAGACGACCCTGCTCCGGATAATCGCCCGCCGGCTCGAACCGCCGGAGGGCGAGACGTGGTGGAGCGCAAAGACCCGGGTCGCCTACTACGAGCAGGGCGCGGAGGACGAACTCGACGAGGGACTGACCGTGCTCGAGACGGTCAGCCGGGTCGCGGTCGGCTTCACCGAGAATGAGCTCAAGGGCGTGCTCGGGACTTTCCTGTTCCGGGGCGACGCGGTCGAGAAGAGGGTCCGGGTCCTGTCGGGCGGGGAGCGGAGCAGGCTGGCGATAATCAGCGTCCTGCTGACGCCGACGAACCTGCTGATAATGGACGAGCCGACCAATCATCTCGACATCAACTCGCGCGAGGTGCTGTTTAACGCCGTCGAGCGGTTCGACCGGACCGTGGTCTTCGCGGCCCACGACCGGTTCATGCTCGACCGGCTGGCGGACCGGGTCGCGCTGGTCGACGCGGGCCAGGTCGTTCCGTACCAGGGTAACTACAGCTACGCGCGGGGCCGGGCCGCCCGCCCGGTCCGGAAGCAGGCGAAGCGGCCGCCGGCGCCGAGGTCGGAACCTGCGACGCCACCCGCGAAGGAGGACGACGCGGACTCAGCGCCCGGGATCGAGGCGAGGCTGGCGCAGGCGCGGCAAGAGTACGAAGCCGCGCGGGCTGCGTTCGACCTGAACCGGGCGCGCAAGCTCGCGCTGGAGGTGAAGGCGATCGAGGAGGAGCTGGCGCGGGCGCAGGCGAACGAGCTGGCGGCAGGCGGCGAGTGATGCGGTTCGGGGTCAGCGCGGCCAAGGAGCGCCTGCTGGCGGCGCGGATGGCCGAGCTCGGCATCCGGGAGGAAGACCTCGAGGAGCGGTTCGTACGGGCGTCCGGTCCGGGCGGGCAGAACGTCAACAAGGTGTCGACCGCGGTCTGGCTGCGTCACCGGCCGACCAGGGTTGAGGTCAAGCTCCAGGAGGAACGGAGCCAGGCGCTCAACCGCTACCGGGCCCGGGCCGTGCTCTGCGAGCGGGTCGAGGCCGACGTCCTTAAGCGGCGGACCGAGGAGCGCGCCCGGGTCGCGCGGCTGCGCAAGCAGAAGCGGAAACGGTCGAAGCGGGCGCAGGAGAAGGTGCTGGCGGCAAAGCGTCTGACGGCACAGAAAAAGGAGCTTCGGCGTGAGCCGGAGCCGGACTGAGACGGAGGTCGGATGAGGCTGGTGTTGTCCGGATTGTGCATCACGGTACTCGCCGCGGGGCCAGCGCAGGGACAGAGCTACCCGGGTCGCGTGAGGCCGGCAGCGGAGCGAACATGTGGCAACGATGAGCTTGCTGCCGCGGCCGGCCAGTCGGTTGAGCCTGTGGCCGAGATCCGACTGCTCCCGGAGTGGACGGTCGCAACGCTGGCCGGGAGCGGCGGGCGCGATTCGGTCGAGCGCGCGCTGTTCCGGGTCGTCCGCTGGCTTTCGGCCGCCGGGCTGCCGATGGTCGGCAAGCCGTTCGTGTCGTTCCCGGTCCGGGCTCAGGACAGCCCGGACAGCGCCGGCTTCTTCGTCGCGGTGCCGGTGCCGGCTGGCGCGACCGCCGCCGAGTCAACGGGCATCGCGGTCCGGTCGTGGGGCGGGTTCCGGGTCGCGGCGGCGGTCCATACCGGTCCGCGCGACGGGCTCGAGGCGGCGCGCGAGCGGCTCAGGGACTGGGCTGAGGCCAATGGTTGGGAAGTCGCGGGCGGGGCGATGGAGTTCTTCCTCGACCTGCCGGGCCAGGCCCACGCCGATTCGGCCCGGATCGAGGTCGCGCTGCCGGTGCGGAAGGTCGAAAGCCGCTAGGCCGGGGGCCGGGGGTCGGGAGCCGGGTTGGCCGGCGCGGCGAGCAGGCGGGCGACGGTGTCGAGCAGTTCGGCCCGGTTGACCGGTTTGCAGAGGTAGGCCTGCGCGCCGGCCTCGAAGGCCTCTCGCTTGTCCTCGTCGCGCGAGCGGCCGGAAAGGACGACGATCGGCCCCTCGAAGCTGCCCGAGCGCCGGAGCATCGAGATGACCTGGTTGCCGTCAAGACCCGGGACGTTGAGGTCGGAGATGACGATGTCGGGCGGTCGCTCACGGACCTCCCGGAGCACGTCGACTCCCCGGGCGACCGAGGTGACCTCGTAGCCGGCGGACCTGAGGATGTCCCCGACGAGCAGTTGCGCCGGCGCTTCATCCTCGAAGAACAGGACCCGCCTGGATGTCTCGTGCATCACCCTCAGAGTATGCGGCCGGCGGCCAAAGTCAACCTGGGCAATTGACTGACCGGGGTCAGCCGCTATAGTTGCGCATGCAAATCCGGGCCGGGCGGCTGAAGGGCCGCCGCTTGCTGTATCCCCGGGCCGGGCTTCGTCCGACCAAGGACATCACCCGCCAGGCGATCTTCAACATCGTCGGCACGGCCATCCGCGGCGCGCGGGTGGCGGACCTGTATGCCGGCGGCGGGTCGCTCGGCGTCGAGGCGCTGTCGCGCGGGGCGACCGAGGTGGTGTTCGTCGAGCAGTCGGCGGCCGTTGCCCGTTTCCTGCGCGGGAATGTCAAGGGCCTAGAGGGCGTCCGGGTGGTGTGCGCCGACGTGCGTGCGGCGCTCCGGCGGCTGGGCGCGGACCGCTTCGACGTCGTGATTGCCGACCCGCCGTACCGGAACGGGCTGGTCCAGGAGACCATCGCCCGGCTGGTCGCGACCGGTTCGATCGTGCCGGGAGGGTTGCTGGTCATCGAGCACCACCCGCTCGAGCCGCCGGAGTGCCCGGAGGACTGGACGGTACTGCGCGAGGGACGCTACGGCGACAGCCGGCTGACCGTGCTGAGGAGGAACAGTGGCTGAACGGAGCATCAAGACCGCGGTCTACCCGGGCAGTTTCGACCCGATAACCCGGGGACACATGGACGTCGTACTGCGCGCCGCGAACCTGTTCGACCGGGTCATCGTCGCGGTCGCCCGGCGGCGCGAGAAGAACCCGATGTTCAGCTACCGGGAGAGGGTCGCGCTCGCCCGCACGGTGCTCGAGGGAGCCCCGGGCGTCGAGGTGATGGGCTTCGGCAACCTGCTGGTGGATTTCGTCGAGAAGCAGGGCGCCTGCGCCGTCATCCGCGGGATGCGGGCAGTGATGGACTTCGACTACGAGTTCCAGATGGCGCTGACCAACCGGAAGCTGGCGCCCCGGGTCGAGACGGTGTTCTTCGTACCGTCGGAGCGGTACTTCTACCTCAGTTCGTCGCTGGTGCGCGAGCTCGCGCGGATGGGCGGCAAGCTTGACTGCTTCGTGCCCGAGCCGGTCGAGCGGGCACTGCGCCTGAAGCGCCGGCCCGGCCGCCGATGAGGTTCGTAGACGAAGCGACAATCCGGGTCCGTTCCGGCGCCGGGGGGGACGGCTGCGTTTCCTTCCGGCGCGAGAAGTTCGTGCCGCGAGGCGGGCCGAACGGCGGCGACGGCGGTGACGGCGGCTCGGTTGTCCTCGTCGGCAGTGCCGGTCTTCAGACCCTGGCCGACCTGGAGTACCGCCGTTCCTACAAGGCCGGCCGCGGCCAGCACGGGATGGGCAAGGACCGCCACGGACGGAACGGCGAGGACATCCGCGTGCCGGTGCCGCTTGGCACCGACGTGTTCGCCCGGCCGGGGGGCGAGCGGCTGGGCGAGTTGCTCGCCGACGGCCAGGAACTGGTCGTCGCCGCGGGCGGGCGGGGTGGGCGCGGCAACGCCCGGTTCGCGACCAGCACGAACCAGGCCCCGCGCAACGCAGAGCCGGGTGGTGAGGCGGTCGAACTCGAGATCCGGCTGGTACTCCGGCTGGTCGCCGACATCGGCTTTGTCGGCCTGCCAAATGCCGGCAAGTCGACTCTGCTCTCGGCGCTGACCTCGGCGAACCCGAAGGTCGCGGCCTACCCGTTCACGACGCTGACCCCGAATCTCGGGGTGATGGCGACCAGGGACCTGCGTTTCACGGTCGCGGACATGCCCGGCATCATCGAGGGCGCGCACGAGGGCCGGGGGCTCGGCCTGCGGTTCCTGCGTCACATCGAGCGAACGCGGATGCTGGTCTTCGTGCTCGACCTCGCGGCCGGCCGGCCGGTCGAGGACTACCGGTTGCTGTGCGACGAGATCCGGCGCTACGATGAGGCCATCCTTGCGCGGCCGCGCGTCGTCGCTTTGAACAAGCTCGACCTCGTGGCCGCGGAGGACGGGCTCGAGTTTGACGCACCGGCAGTCAGGATTTCCGCCCTGCACCGGACCGGCGTCGCCGAGCTGCGGAGCGAGATCACGCGGCTGCTGCCCGGAGGGTAGGACCGGATGTCCGGACTGCGCGACGCCTTCGCCGACCTGGCGGCAGTACCGCGGCTGACCCAGACTCGGCTGCGGAACCTGCTCGAGCGGTTCGGGACGCCGGAGGCGGTGCTCGCCGCGAAAGGCCGGGAGCTGCTCGAGGTCGAGGGGATTGATGACGAACTCGCCGCCGCCATTGCCGGCTACGAACGTACTCCTCGGCTTGCCGGTCTGGTCAGGGCGGCCCGTGACGCCGGCGTCTGGACCGTCGAGTGGCGCGAGGCCGGCTATCCGGCCGCGCTGCTCGAGGTGCGCGGGATGCCACCGGTGCTGTTCGGCCGCGGGGATGTTGCCGAGGGTGACCGGCTCGCGGTTGCGGTGGTCGGCACCCGGCGTCCGTCGGCTTACGGCCAGCAGGTGGCGACCCGGCTTGCCCGGGAGCTCGCCGAACACGGCGTGACCGTCACGAGCGGCATGGCGCGCGGGGTAGACACCTGCGCGCACAAGGCCGCGCTCGACGCCGGCGGCAGGACCATCGCGGTGCTCGGTTGCGGGATTGACGTCGTCTACCCGCCCGAGAACCGGAAGCTCGCGGACCGGATTGCGGGACAGGGCGCGGTGCTGTCCGAGTTCGGACTGGGGACCGAGCCCATCGCGACGAACTTCCCGCGCCGAAACCGGATCGTGTCGGCGCTGTCGCGGGGAGTTGTCGCGGTCGAGGCCGGCGAGCGCTCCGGGGTGCTGAATACCGTCGCGTGGGCGGCAGACCAGGGCCGGGACGTCTACGCCGTGCCCGGCCGGATCACCGACCCGGCGAGCGTGGGGACGAATCGTCTGCTGCGCGAGGGGGCCAGGCCGGTGTTGGGGGCGGAGGACATCCTGCGCGACCTCGGCCTTGCCCTGCACTTCGAAGAGCGACAGCAGCCGCCGCTCGAGGATGAGGAGCAGGCGGTCGTGAGCGTGCTCTCGGGCGACCCGCGGCACGTTGACGAGCTCTGCCAGGGACTGACCCTGCCGATGGCGCGGCTGCTCGGCGTGCTCGCGCAACTCGAGATCAAGGGTGTCGTCCGGCAGTTGCCGGGCAAGTTCTTCGTTCGGTGCGGCTGAGTCCGGCGGTCGTTGGGGCCGATTGACGGAACTGCCGCGCGTGCTATGATAAAGAGTGAAGCAGCCTCCCCGATCGGCGCTGGACAGCGACCTCGACCGGCTCGACAAGCTGGTTGACGGAGCGGTCGCGCTGATCGGCCGGCTGCGGTCAGAGAATCGCGAGCTTTCGCGCCGGCTCGCCGAGAGCGAGCGGCGTCGGAAGGTGGCCGCGACACGGCTGGATTCTCTGCTTGAGAAGATCGAGGACGTGACCTAGGACAAGCCTGAATGGAGCCCATGGAAACCTGTCGAGTTAGAATTCTGGGTAGTGACTACGTTGTCAAGGCCGACAGCGACCCCGGCCACGTGGAGCGGGTGGCGCGGCTCGTGGACGAGCGGCTGCGCCGGATTGAAGAGCAGTTTCATCCCGGCTCGGCGACCCGTACCGCGGTACTGGCCTGCATGAATCTCGTCGACGAGCAACTCCGGGCGGAGCAGCCCGGCGACGATTCTGCCCGGCGGCGCGTCGGCGCGCTCATAGAAAAACTGGTAAGAGTTTCCTAGGCTCCCTGCGGTGTCCGTGATCGGTGATTGAGTCTTGAGCTAACACCCGCGATACGGGTGCTGCCATAGACCGGTGAACCGCTGTTCCCTCTGGGGAATCCGCGCGCAGCCGGCCTGAAGCACCTGACTGTCAATTTGGGTTCAAAGACTTGTCGCGACACGCCATCCGCGGGGGCTTTTCGTGGAGGTAATGATGCCCGGGAATTGGATGCAGTGGCTGGTGTGGGGCGGCGGGCTGGTCGTGCTCGGCGTGGTTGGTTTCCTGGCCGGCCGGTGGCTGAGCATGCTCCTGATGGGTCGGCAGCTTGCCGATAGCCGGCGCGAGGCCGACCTGCTGCTGGACCGAGCCCGTGACGAGGCCCGCAGGCTGACCGAGGAAGGCGAGACGCGGCGGCGGCAGGATTTCGAGCGGGAACGGGTCCGCTTCGAGTCCGAGACGGCGGCCACGCGCCGGGAACTCGAACGGACCGAGCAGAAACTCGCCGAGCGCGAGGGCTTCCTGTCGCGGCGGGACAGCGTCCTGACCCAGAAGGAGGCCGACCTCATTCGCAAGGACCGAGAGCTTGCGTCGCGCGACAAGATCCTGAAGGCAAAGATGGAGCGACTGGACCAGCTCATCAGCCTCGAGAACTCGAAGCTGGAGCGGATTGCCGGGCTGTCGGCCGACGAGGCCAGGCGCGAGCTGTTCCGCAACCTCGAGGACGAAGCCCGGCTCGAGGCAGCGAAGCTGACCCGGGAGATCCTCGACAACGCGCGGCTGAGGGCCGAGAGCGACGCGCGTAATGTCATCGTCAACGCGATCCAGCGTTGCGCGGTTTCGCACGCGGCCGAGACGACGGTGTCGGTTGTCGACCTGCCCTCGGACGAGCTCAAGGGGCGGATCATCGGCCGGGAAGGCCGCAACATCAGGACCTTCGAGACGCTGACCGGCGTCGAGGTGATGATTGACGATACCCCGGGGGCGATCGTGATATCCGGGTTCGATCCCGTGCGCCGCGAGGTGGCCAAGATGGCGATGGCGAAGCTGGTCGCAGACGGTCGGATTCACCCGGCCCGGATCGAGGAGGTCGTCGCCCAGACCGCGAAGGAGATGGAGGAGTTGATCCGGGCGGCGGGCGAGTCGATCGTGCTCGAACTCGGCATTGTCGGTCTCGCGCCCGAGTTGTCGCGCATGCTCGGGCGACTGCAGTACCGAACCAGCTACGGTCAGAACATGCTGCTGCACAGCCGCGAGGTCGCGATGCTCGCGGCGCTGATGGCACAGGAGCTTGACCTCGACGCGGCGCTGGCGCGGCGCGCCGGGCTGCTGCACGACGTCGGCAAGGCGGCCGACGCGACCGTTGAGGGGCCGCACGCCCGCATCGGTGCGGAGCTCGCCCGACGACACGGCGAGGATGAGATTGTCGTCAACGCGATCGCGGCTCACCACGAGGAGACGACGATGGGCTCGCCGTACGCCTTCCTTGTCGCTGCGGCGGACAGCATCTCAGGTTCCCGGCCCGGTGCGCGGCGCGAGGGCTTCGACGCCTATATCAAGAGGGTGGAGAGCCTTGAGATGCTCGCGGCTTCCTTCCCGGGAGTCGAGCGGGCCTACGCAATCCAGGCCGGCCGGGAGATTCGCGTTCTGGTCGAACCCGAGAAGGTGGCGGACAAGGACATCTCCGGGCTTGCCCGGGAGGTCTCGGCCCGGATTGAAAAGGAACTCAAGTATCCGGGCCAGATCCGGGTGATGGTGGTCCGGGAAACTCGCGCGGTCGAGTATGCCCACTAGGCGGCTGCTGCTGCTGGGCGACGTCTGCTCTGCCGCGGGCCGGGAGGCAGTGACGAGCGCCCTGCCCGGGGTCCGGCGCTGGACAAGGGCGGAGTTCGTCGTTGCCAATGCCGAGAACCTTGCCGGCGGGTACGGTATCACGCCGCCGTTGTGCGAGGAACTGCTGGCGGCCGGCGTTGACTGTCTCACGACCGGTGACCATGCGTTCGATCGCCGCGACAGCTGGGACTACTTCAGCGCCCAGCCCAGGCTGCTGCGGCCGCTGAACTACCCGCCGGGCGCGCCCGGGCGCGGGCAGGGAGTGTTCGAGCTCGGCGGCTGGTCGGTCGGCGTTGTCAACCTGATGGGTAGGGTCTTCATGAAGCCGGTCGACTGTCCGTTTCGGCGTATCGAGGGCAGTCTCGACCGCATCCGTCGGCAGACGCCGGTCGTGGTCGTTGACTTCCATGCCGAGGCGACCGCCGAAAAGCAGGCGATGGGCTGGTTTCTTGACGGACGGGTGTCGGCGGTTGTCGGCACCCACACTCACGTCCAGACGGCAGACGAGCGGGTGTTGCCGCAGGGAACCGGCTACATATCCGACGCCGGAATGTGTGGTGCCTTTGAATCGGTGCTCGGGATGAAGCCTGAAGACTCCCTGCGCCGGCTGCTGGACGGGATGCCATACCGGCTCACGCCCGCGGTTGGCGAGCCGGGTCTCAGCGGCGTCGTGGTTGAGGTCGATGACGAGACCGGCAAGGCACTTCACGTCGAGCGGCTGCGGCTGGCGACCGGTTCGGAGTCTGAGCCCGGCGCCGGTGCGGGGGCCGATGCTGGCGGCCGTCAGTCCGGCTGACCGCTGCCAGGTGACGCCGGCTGGCGAGCAGCGCGGCCGGCGGCCGGGCGCGCCAGGAGGCGCCTGAGAAAGCGGCCGGTGTGCGACCCGGTGCAGGCCGCGATCGATTCCGGCGGGCCGGCGCAGACAACCGTGCCGCCGTCATCACCGCCCTCCGGACCAAGGTCGACCACCCAGTCCGCGCACTTGATGACTTCGAGGTTGTGCTCGATGATGACGACGGTGTTGCCCCGGGCGACGAGGCGGTCGAGGACTGCGAGCAGGAGCCGGACATCTTCGAAGTGGAGGCCGGTGGTCGGTTCATCGAGCAGGTAGAGCGTCCGGCCGGTGGCGACCTTGGAGAGTTCACGGGCGAGCTTGATGCGCTGGGCCTCGCCGCCTGAGAGCGTCGGCGCGGGCTGGCCGAGCTTGACGTAGCCGAGGCCGACGTCGCGCAGCAGCTCCAGCTTGCGGGCAAGGGCCGGGACCGCGCCGAAGAACCTGCAGGCCTCTTCGATGCTCATCGCGAGAACCTCGGCGATGTTCCTGCCCTTGTAGCGCACCTCGAGCGTCTCGCGGTCATAGCGCTGTCCCTTGCAGACGTCGCACGTGACGTAGACGTCGGGCAGGAAGTGCATCTCGACCTTGATGATGCCGTCGCCGGCGCAGGACTCGCAGCGGCCGCCCTTCACGTTGAAGGAGAACCGGCCGGGCCGGTAGCCCCTGATGCGCGCCTCGCGGGAACGGGCGAACAGGTCACGAATCGGTCCAAACGCGCCGGTGTAGGTCGCCGGGTTTGAGCGCGGAGTGCGGCCGATCGGCGACTGGTCGATGTTGACGACCTTGTCGATCTTCTCGACACCGAGAACCCGGTCGTGGGCGCCCGGCTTCTCGCGCGAGTCGTGGAAGCGACGGGCAAGTTCGCGGTGGAGCGTGTCGGCGACCAGCGTTGACTTGCCCGAGCCCGATACGCCGGTGACGCAGGTGAAGAGCCCGATCGGAAACCGGACGTCGATGTTCTTGAGGTTGTTCTCGCGGGCTCCTCGCACCTCGACCCAGTCCCGGCCCGGCGTCCTGCGCTCGGCCGGCAGTTCGATGCGTAGCCGGCCGGCGAGGTAGGCGCCGGTGAGAGAGTCCCCGCTGGCCCTTATGTCGCCGGGTCGGCCCTGCGCAACGACCCGGCCGCCCCTGTCGCCCGCGCCCGGCCCAAGGTCGATGACGTGGTCGGCCGAGAGAATTGTCTCCTCGTCATGCTCGACGACTATCACGGTGTTGCCGAGGTCGCGAAGCCCGAGGAGGGTGCGCAGCAGCCGGGCGTTGTCGCGCTGGTGGAGCCCGATCGATGGTTCGTCGAGGATGTAGCAGACGCCGACCAACCCGGAGCCGACCTGGGTCGCGAGGCGCACGCGCTGGGCTTCGCCGCCGCCAAGTGTCTCGGCGGCGCGATTGAGGGTCAGGTAGCCGAGACCGACCGATTCGAGGAAACCCAGTCGGCGGCCGAGTTCCTTGTTTATCTCACGGGCGATGACGCGTTCTTTCGGGCTGAGCTCGAGCCCGGTCCGGACGACCTCCAGGGCCCGTCGGACCGAGAGCGCGGTGAGGTCGGCAATGCTCAGGTCGCCGATGCGGATTGCCAGCGCGGCGCGCTTGAGCCGGGTGCCCTGGCAGGCCGCGCAGGGCAGGATCGACATGAAGCGCTCGACCCACTCCCGCCTGGCATCGGAGTCGGTTTGCTTGTGGATGCGCTCGAGATGCGGGGCGATGCCTTCCCAAGTGCCGTTCCATGTCCACTCGTGTTCCTTGCCGACGTACTCGAATCGAATCTCCTCGTCCGAGCCGTTCAGGATGATCCGCCGGACGCGGGCCGGGAGCTTGCGCCAGGGCGTGTCGAGACCGAAGCCATACTCGCGGGCCAGGGCGCGCAGGCGCGCATTGAGCCACTCGCCGCGCTCGGTGATCTCGCCCCAGGGCGCGAGGGCGCCGTCGAGGATCGACCGGGCCGGGTCGGCGACCAGCCGTTCCGGGTCGACCTCCATAACCGTGCCGAGGCCGTGGCACTGCGGGCATGCTCCATAGGGCGAGTTGAATGAGAACAGCCTCGGGGTGATCTCGTCGAGACTGAAGCCGCAGTCCGAGCAGGCGAGCCGCTCCGAGAACGAGCGTTCCGCCGAGTTGCCGTCGTCCCGGGTCAGCTCGACGACACAGCCGCCGTTGCCCTCGCGCAGTGCCAGCTCAACCGAGTCGGCGAGACGGCCGCGGGCCTCGGGCTTCGCGGTCAGGCGGTCGATGACCAGCTCGATGCGGTGCTGCCGGTACCGGTCGAGCCTGGGAACCGACTCGATCTCGAAGACGCTGCCATCGACGCGGGCCCGGAGGTATCCGCGCCGGCGCGCCTTCTCGAGTAGGTCGCGGTACTCACCCTTCCGGCCCCGGACGACCGGAGCCAGTATCGCAAGCCCGGTGTCGGCCGGCTCCGCGAGCAGGCTGTCGACGATCTGGTCGACCGTCTGCGAGGCGATCGGCTTCCGGCAATCAGGGCAGTGGGGCCGGCCGACGCGGGCGAAGAGCAGGCGTAGGTAGTCGTAGATCTCAGTGACCGTCCCGACGGTCGAGCGGGGGTTGCGGGCAGAGGTGCGCTGTTCGATCGCGATTGCGGGCGGCAGGCCGGATATGCCGTCGCAGTCGGGTTTCTCCAGCATCCCGAGAAACTGGCGGGCATAGGCGGAGAGCGACTCGATGTAGCGGCGCTGGCCCTCGGCGTAGATCGTGTCGAAGGCAAGCGACGACTTCCCGGAGCCGGACAGACCCGTGATCACGACGAAACGATTCCGGGGAATGTCCACCGAGATGTTCTTGAGGTTGTGCTCGCGGGCACCGCGGACGCGGATGAACTCGTCAGCCATCGGGGACGTCAGTATAGAATCCCGGCTGTTCGGGTCAAGCCGGGACGAGAAGCGGGCCAAGCATTGGCCTGGCCCGCGTCTTCTTCAAGAAGGAGGCAGATGCGTCCTGCAACCCCTGTGTCCCAATCCACCGGTTATGACGCCCCGAGGCCCTCCAAGGTTGCCTGCTTTCAATCGGCGCCGGTCTCGGGCGCTCCTGCACCAGTCGGGCGGCCGCAACTCGCATTGGCCACCGGAGCGTCAGGCCAGGGCCAGGATGTCAGGACTGGTGCGAAGCGGGAGTGTCGTAGACCGGCTCTGCGGTCCGACAGCTGGTTCCGGCACGGGAGGTGGTTCTCAGACACTGGTTTCGTCGGCTCGGAGTAGCAGACTGTACCGACCCGTCAACCGCGGCCTGGGTCGTGGCCTCCGTGCCGGAATTGCCGGCGCGGGATGGAGCGTCGGTCGAGACAGCGAATGGCGGCTCGGACACCACACCGGGCACCGCACTTCGCGAGACGCCCGGTTCGCGGCCGGGACGGGCGCACAGACGGCATTGTGGGCAGGCGCGTGAACGGTGTCCCGGCCGCGCGTCTGGCTGGTTCTCAGGACGGGTGCCGCGCCGGCGCCCGCGCCGGCGGGACAGACGGAGTCCAGAATGGTCGCCCGGGCAGGGCTAAAGAGAAGCCCCCGGAAGGGTTCCCGGCAGCGGTTACCGGGATATCCCCTGGACAGTGCCCTCCTCGGCGGTTCGGTCCCGGAAAACCATACTCGCGCGGGCGGCGCAAGCGCGCAATCGGGTGAGTTTGGGAGACGCGGGCGGGTTCGGCTGTCCGCAGAGTGACAATTCGGCGTTAGACTTCCGGGCGGGCGGCAGCTAACGGACGGAAGCCGAGCTCAGGTGCGGTGAGATGGTGCGGGCGTCATTCACATGCAAGCATGGTACTCTCGCTTCCCCTATGACATTGTCGCTCTGCATTCACAAGTGCAATTGACAGGGGCGGAGAGCCGGGTAGTATAATCATCGGAGCGCGCAATACGCGCAGTGTCGGTCAGGCACTACCGACCGGGTTACATCGGTGTAGGCAGGGGCGAGGCTGACTGCGGTCTCGCCGTTTTCTGTCAGGAGGCTGTATGCGTGGTCCCTACATGCTGAGGCCGTTGCAGGTCGACATGTCCGTGCCCTGCCGTCTGGGCGGAGTATTCGGGTTGGGCAAGGACTCCCGCCACGTTCGCCTCGTTGGCTTCGCCGGTCACAATGTCCGCGAGGCAATCAAGGCTCACTGCGGTGAGTACGAGTTCTTCTGGTTCGAGGCCAGCGTCTCTCCCCGGGACGCGTTTGTCCGGGTCTGTCGGCACTATCACGGCTGCATGGACAACGGCGGCCTCGACGCAGGCGACCACCCGGTCGCCCCGGCCGGGGTCAGTGAGAAGTGCCCGGTCTGCGGCAAGTAGCCGCCCGGGACGGAGACACGACGCGGACCGGGCCGGCCTAGTCCGGGGCGACGATGCCGGCCTGGTCCAAGAGGCCGGCGACGAGCGCACTTTCGATTCTCAGGTAAAACTGGTGCGACGGCGGTGAGCCGTAGGGCCGGGCACCGATGCCGGCTCCGGCCCTGATCTGGGCCGGGACCATGTGCCCGAGGATGAGATCGGCGCGGAGTTCGAGGCCCGCGCCGATGCGGGCAGAGTCGGCTTCCCCGGTGGTCGGCAGCAGTCGATGGCTCAGAATCCCCCCTTCGGCGAAGACCGCGGCATTGACGTTGGAGAGGAAAAACGGGGCGGTGCCGATGCCGCGCTCGACGCGCAGGAGCGGGGTGCGGGCTTCGATTCCAGCGAGCAGGATGCAGGCGGCCGTCTGCGCGGACGAGTCGGCAAAGCCGCGCACGCCGAGCGGAGCCGGGCCGGGCGCAATACGCCAGGCCGAGTCGGCCGAGGCGTCGCCGCCGGCGATGCCGAAGGCGAGCCGGGCCTGGAGCGAGGTTCGGGCAGGCAGACGGTACCAGTGCCGGAAGTCGTGGAAGACGCTGACCCGGGTGCGGCGGCCGAGGGCAGAGCGGTGCTCGAGCGCTGGCGAGACGTAGATGGTGCCACCTTCTTCAGGCGCAACCCCGAGCCGGTAGCCGCGGGCGGTCGAGCGAGCGAAGCCCGAGAGCAGGCGGAGGCCGACGACTTCCCTGCGGTCGGCCCGGACGCCGAGCATCAGCCGGGTCGAGCTCCGGGTGCGGCGGAAGGGCAGGCCGGCGAAGAGCCCGAGGATCTGGCGGTCGCGCGCGAGGTCGGTTTCGAGCGCGATGTCGGGCCTGAGGCCGGCGTAGCGGTAGTCGGCGATGACCCGGGGGCCGGGCCGGCCGCCAGTGCGCCAACCGGCGGCAAGAGCGTAGCGGTGGAGCTGGAGCGCATCCCAGCCGAAGGTCATCGCGCTCAAGGTCCAGCCGTCCGACTCGGGTATCGGCGCCGGGAACCAGAGCGCGGGTACGAGCGAGGGCAACGGCGAGTAGCGGTACAGCACCTGCCCGCTCGCCGGCGGGCCGGCTCGCGGCGCGGCAGGCAGGGTCTCGTCGAGGTCCACTGTCAGGACCCAGTCCTGCGGTTCGAGCGGCAGGACCGCGACGTCGAAGCCGCGAGGGGAGAAAGCGGCGACGGCCAGGCTGCGGTTGTCGGGCGCGACGGCTGGTTCGAACACGCCGTACAGGACGTTGGTGCAGCGGTACGTGCTGGTTCGGGTCGGCGACCACGCGTAGACGTTGAAGACGCCTGAGCGGTCGGACGCGTAGTAAAGCCACTGTCCGCCGGGCGACCAGTCGGGCGCGAGGTCGATCGCCCGGTCATCGGTCACCGGGATCGTCCAGCCGGTGCGCGTGTCGTGGACTTCGATATCACAGCGGCCGTCGGGCCGGTTGATGCTGACCGCGATGTAGCGGCCGTCAGGGGAGAACCGGGGCCGGCTGTGGCCGGTCGGCTCCGTCGTGTTGGTCAGGTTGGTGACCGTACCGTCGCGCAGGTCGAGGATCGCCAGGTCGGTCGTCATTCCCCGGTTCAGCACGAACACGACGCGAGCGCCGTCCGGCGCGCAGTCCGGGTCGGTGGCACGAAGGCCGTGCGTCAGCCGCTCAAGGCGGCCGGTATCCAGTTCAAGGGCCCAGAGGTCGGAGAACTCGTAGTAGTTGCGCCAGACCCCGCGTTCCGAGAACAGGAGACGTCGGCCGTCAGGGGTCAGGCTCATGGTGCCGCTGACCAGGCCCCGGTGAAGAGTCCGGGTCGCACCGTTCGTCAGGTTAACCGCCTTGATGGCCGGGTACTCGGTCCGGTCGCGGGAGTGGTAGTAGACTTCCTGGCCCGACCGCGACCAGCAGGGAGAGCCGGCATCCCAGCCTTCGTCGGTCAGCAGCCGTAACGAGGTCAGGCCTTCGGCCCGGAGGCGGCGGCCGACCGTGTCGGCGTGACGCCGAACGTCGGCCTGCCAGTCACGCCAGAGTGCCGGGAACGGGCGACCAAAGACTCGACGGGCATGCGGTTCCTCGAAGTACGGCACGCCGCCGGCGCGCAGTCGGTGGTAGCGCTGCCAGATCGTGTCCCCGAAGCGCTGCTCGGCCCATCGGTAGAACGTGCCACCGTAAAGGTAGGGCGCGTTGCCGCCCGGGTAGAGCTCGAGGCTGTAATGCGCGGCACGGTCAATCGGCAGGAGGCGGTTCGAGTCTGCGGCGGCGCGCAGCATCATATCGTACTCGGTGCTGCCCAGCCGGCCCGATGAGGTCAGGTCGGTTTCGGCCTTGACTGCCCAGCCTTCGATCAGCCAGGTCGGCATCAGCGGGTTGGTGACGATGACCCGGCCGAAAACCCGACGCAGGAGCGCCGGTATGCCCCGGACCATATCCAGTTGCAGGATGTGGGCGTATTCGTGGACGAGGAGCGTCCTCAGCCAGTCATCGAAGCCGACCCGGTCGCCGGCAGGGATGGTCGGGATGACGGTGATCGTGTTGCGGGGAACCGGCGCGGCCCAGCCATTCGCATAGTCGAAGAAGTCGGCAACGACGACGTCGGTGCGTTCCCGAGGAGTCCAGCCGGCGTAGGGGACCAGCGCGGCGTGGACTTCCTCGCAGGCGTCGGCGATGCGGCGGGCAAGTCGCTCAGACTCCTCGTCAGGGCGACGGCGGTCGTGGCTCGCGAAGTGGATTTCGAAGTGTCCGGTCTCGATCGTGTACCAGGTCAGCGCCGGGTCAATGGCAACCGAGCCCGGGACCTGGCAGACGAGAGAGAACAGCAAGGTCAGCACGGCAGGAGTCTCTTCACCAGGATGGTCGCGTAGGCGCCGCCGGGCAGGAAGAAGCCGACCGTCAGCCGCAGACGCCCGGGGTAGAGCTCATCTGGTTTCGGGCGGCCCAGCACCGGGTTCCGGGGGATGACGACCGCCGGCCGGTCCCAGGTGTGGAAGAACAACCCGCGCAGGCGGAAGCGGAGCTTGATGTCGGTCAGCTCGAGTCCATCGGCGGCCAGGACCTCGTTCATCGCCCGCCCGACCCGGTCACTCGCAAAACGGGCGCGCGGACCGGGCGCGGGGATTGTCAGCTTCGAGAGGTAGCGGAACTGGTCGGTCTGGAGACGGTCGTAGAAAACGAACGTTCCGAGGCCGTACTTGACCCGCAGGTGAGCGACGCCCGTCCGTTCGAGCACGAGCGCGAGGGTTTCGTTCCAGACCCAGCCCTGCCAGGCGTTCAGGAAGAGCTCCAGCAGCCGGCGGTCGATCAGCTGCACCGCACCTTTGAAGTCGCCCGGTGCGCCGGCCAGGTGTTCGACCGCGGCGCGCGCCTCGGGCGGGACGTGCGGCAGGCAGCGGCGCCAGTCGCCCCAGCTCGCGAGCACTGCCTGCTTCCGGCGACGGGCTGCCGGGTCGTCCGCGCCGGATGGTGTCGCGAGCCAGAGCTTGAGCGCGCCGTTGTAGTGTCCGGCAATGAGCTTCCGGGCGATGAACCCGGCACCGTGGCGGGCGGAGCCAAGGCGCTGTTCGTCGTAGTAGCTGGGCACCCCCGAACGGCAGACCCCGGGCCAGGCCGCAGCCACGGCATCGGCTTCGGGTCCGGTCAGCGCGCGAAGCGTGATTGTGAAGCGGTTGCCGAGCAACATCTCCCGCGATACCGGTTCGTCGCTCCGGCCGACCAGGGACAGTTGCCAGTTCTTTTCGCGGATCGTCGCCGGCCCGTCGGTCGTGGTCGAGATGAACTGGACCGAGAGGGCATAGCGGTCCTTGAGCCCGGCGCGGCCGATGTCGCGGAACCGGTACCGGCGTTCGAGCTCGCGGATGACGTCGAGGGTATTCCAGAACCGCTTCTCGAGCCGGTAGACCGCGTAGCGGCCGCGCTTTCGCGGGCGGAGACTGACACGCTCCTCGACCCGGAAGTCGTCGGGCCGGGCCTTGAGCTTCACGCCGGGTCAGGAGCCGCGCAGGGCGGCGACTTCGTCGGCGGTGCCCGCGGCGGTCACTGAGGCGTCCCGGTCGATGCGCCGGGCGAGCCCGGCAAGGACGCGGCCCGGGCCGGGCTCGAGGAATGAGGCGACGCCGAGGGACCGGCAGGCCCGGATCGTCTCGACCCAGCGGACCGGGCTCGTGAGCTGGCGGGCGAGCGCGTCGCGCACCGCAACGGCATCGCGCACCGGCCGGCCGGAGACATTGACGACGACCGGGCAGCGCGGCGCGCGGATCTCGAAGCCGGCCAGGTAGTCGGCGAACGCCGCGGCCGACTCGGTCAGCAGTGGTGAGTGGAATGCGCCGGAAACCGGCAGCATAACGGCCTTGCGGGCGCCGAAGCCGGGGGCGAGTTCGACCGCGCTGCGCACCGCCCCAACCTCACCCGAGATGACGGTCTGGAGCGGTTCGTTGTAGTTGGCCGGGGCGACGACCCCGTCGACCGCGGCGCAAAGCTCCTCGACCTTCGCGGCCTCGATTCCGATGATGGCCGCCATCGTGCCCGGGTTCTTCACGCCCTCCTCGCCCATCAGAACCCCGCGGCGCCGGACCAGCTTGAGGACTGCATCGAAGTCGAAGGCGCCGGCGGCGTAAAGCGCCGAATACTCTCCCAGCGAGTGGCCGGCGACCGCCCGGGGCTCGAGTCCGGGCAGGGCGGCGAGCACCGCCAGCGAGTGAACGAGAATCGCCGGCTGGGTGAACTGCGTCTGGCGCAGGCGGTCTTCCGGCCCCTGAAATGAAACTTCGCGGATGTCCAGCTCGAGAACGTCGGACGCACGGTCGTAGACGGCGCGCGATTCAGGGTAGCGGTCGTAGAGGTCCGCACCCATCCCGACGAACTGCGAGCCCTGGCCGGGGAACAAGAGGCCGATGTCAGTCAGCATGCGTAGCTCCTTGGCCGCGCGGCGCGGCGGTGGTGGCAACAGCATCTTAGGGCCGGTGCGGCCCGGGTCAACCGGCCCGGGCGTCCGCGCCCTCACGATTTGACCGGGCGTCCTGCCGGTGCTAACATCTCCATCCAGATGCGATGCCTGCCTGTTCTCGCGTTGCTTGGTCTGGCGGCGCTCGGCCAGCCGGCCGGCTGGGTGACGGTCGGGGTCGACAGCCTGCCGATGGAGGTCTACTTCGACGGCACGGCCCAGTTGCTGGCGGTTGAGGGCGCGGCCGTCGAACTCAGCCCCGGCCGGCACTACGTCAGCCTGTTCGGTCCCCGCAAGGTATTCCAGGCCTTCAAGGACGACGCGCCGGAGGAGTTCTGGGACGGGCTCCGCGCCCAGCGGCTCATCGGCGAGGGCAACACCACACAGCTCCTGTCCAGCTACGAGCGCGGGGCGGTGCGCGTGGGTACGAAGTGGATCTATGTCGTGCCCGACGAGACCCTGGACGTCCGGCTCTCGAGCGCCGAGGTCAGTGAGACCTACCGGCGCGACTCGTCCGGCGTGCTGAGCACTTTTGTCGGCTGGACCCTGCTCATCGGGCTCGGGATGGCGCTCAGCGTCTTCCTGATCAAGCTCGGCTGATTCTCCCGTTCCGTGTCAAACCACAGCGAATATGTCATACTGACGCCATAGCGAGAGTGTCGTAGCGACTTCTTGCCGAAGGGCGCCGAGGCTTGGGCCGTGCACGCAAGCGGATGTGCTGGATTTCGCCAGCCCGGTCATGCCGGATGTGAGTCGTTCCGTCAATCCTTTGCTGTGCTGCGACCGTGGTGTCGGTAATACAGACACTGCGGCAGCTGGGCTTGAGCTGGTAGCGCTGTTTCTGGTAGCTGACCGTGGAGTGCCCCCGGTATGGTAGACACGTTGAAAGGCGGGTGTAGCATCAGACCGGAGGTAATCAGTGACAGAAGCGCGAGAGCCTCGGAAGACCTACACGCGTGAGTTCAAGCTCAACGCAGTCCGACTGACGACCGCGGGCGACGTGACGGTCGTCCGGGTGGCCCGGGAGTTGGGGGTGAACGAGAACACCCTGCACAAGTGGCGGCAGCAGTTCT
>JAWOHE010000042.1:0-18154 GCA_046485285.1 bacterium | reverse complement strand
CAGGAGCCGGCATCAGGGCGCTCGAGATAGCCAAGACGACCTGGACCGCCGAGGTCGAGACAATCCACAACACCATCGAGTTTGAGTTCTTCGAGGTGGAGCGGTTTCGGGACCGGCGCGATTTCTTCCGAAAGGCCCGGGGGTATCAGCTCTGGTACAACCGGGAGCGGAAGAACTGCAACCGGGACAACAAGAGCCCGCGCGAGATACTAGCCGAGGTTGCGCCGGAAGTGGACCGACGTGTTCTCCTGTTGCCCGTCCTGGACCTTGACGAGGTGCTGGCCACGCGAGTATCATTCCTCACGCGTAAGGCTCAACCGAGGGGTCACGATGTGCCATGGACGGCCCTCAGTCAAGGTCGACAGGCTTGACAGTGCCGGGCCGGAGGCTAGTCTGGCCGGTGAGCTACCTGCGAGCACTCCGGGAGGATGTCGTCCGGATGGTCATCACCAACGGTGACCTCATCGTCTATGCGGTCAGCGCTGCGCTCGCACTCACTGTCCAGCGCTACCATCTCCCCGCCATGGCTCGTATCATTGCCGCGCGCCTGGAACCGACGGTCGGGCCCGGCATCGCCGCCGGGCTCGTGCCGCTCGTCGCCCGGCTCGCCGGCGCGGCGCTCCTCACCGGCGCATCGCTCGGGGCAATCGCGCTCGTCCACCGGTCGCCGCAAAGCTTCGGGCTGGCCACTGGCCGGCCGCGACGCTGGCTAGTCGATGCCGGCATCGCCTTCGCCGTCATCCTGCCGCTGGTTGCATGGTCCGCCTCGCGCCCTGCGTTCCGACAAATCTACCCGTCCTTCGCCGTGATGCGAGAAGGCACTGGCTGGTTCGTAGCCGGGCTCGGCACGCGACTCATCTACATGTTCGCGTGGGAATTCCTCTTCCGCGGCCTGCTTCTCTTTGGCTTCGAGCGCCGTGCCGGTCCGGCCGCCGCCATCGCAACCTCCACCCTGCCCTTCGTCATCATGCACTTCGGCAAACCCGCGGCGGAAATCTACGGTTCGGCCGTCGCCGGCATCGCCCTCGGGGTCATCGCCCTTCGGGGGCGGAGCTTCCTGCCCTGCTGGCTCCTCCACTTCGCAGCAGCAGCCTCCCTCGACGTGCTGACACTACTCACCTGACCCACCGTGCTTGACCCGGCAGGCCGCAGCAGTCCGGTTGACTGGCCGGCTGCGGCAACTACGCTATGCTGTTGTCACAGAACGAAAGGAGACAGCCAATGAAGTACGCTGCCATTGCCGTCGCGGGCGCGGTGCTGCTGTCCGCCGCCTGCAGCCGGGGACCGACAGCTGCAGCCATCAGCTGGAGCCGTGCGATCCAGAGCGACGATGCGGCTACCCTCGCCCGCCTCGACCGTGACCTCGCCGACCGCACCATCGGTCTCACGAAGCCAGAACTGCAGAGCTACGTGGCTGATCTTGCCGCCCGGCTCGACCGCCCGGCAACAACCGCGTCCATCGAGACCGGCTTCGGTGTTGAGCCATCTCCGTATCCTCGCAAGATCTTCTTTCCGAAGGGCGCGCGGGTCAGCGTGAAATCCGAAGAGGTCTTCGGGCCTGACAATGCCCGTGTGCGCGTCGAAGTCAGCTACCCCCGCAACGTGGCTCCGGTCTACGTGATCGACGTCCAGGTGGTCTGGCACGGGCCAACGGACGCGACCCCGGCCAGCGCCGACCCGCCGGCGCGGCCTGCCCCGGCCTTCAGCTCCGGGTACTTCGAGGCCGGTCACCCCTTCCTGGCCAATCCCGGCTACCTGGGCTACGAGCTTCGGCTTCATTCGGACGCAGTCCGAACAGCGACGCTCGAACTCGACCTCGTCCGACACGTAGGCCGGGGCTGGACCATCGCCGACCTGACCGCCGTCGTCGCAGAGAATGTCTACTGGGACTAGTCAACTCGCCGGATGCAAGGCTCCAAACTCCGGTGGTGGGAGCAATGTCCCTGTCTCGATTCCATACGGCTCTCCCCGCCCTGGCTTGACAGCCGCCGCTGAACGCTAGAATAGAAGCCTGTACCCGACAATGGGTGACACCGGCGCAGGCATCTGCCGGATCACCCAGTGACCGCGTAAACCCTGGAGGTAGAAGATGAACCGTCTACTGGCCGTCATATCTCTGCTCACGCTGCTGGCCGGCTGCGGCGGCAAGCCCGAAGCCGACTCGGCTGAACTTGGAGTGGCGCCCGAAACCAAGGCCGTCGAGCAGGCTGCTCCAGCCTTGCCATCAGGAGCGCTCACCGACACACTGAGCGCTGACAGGCTACCCGAAAACCTGTTCATCACCATCGTCGCAAAGGGCTTCGGCACAATGAAGGTGAGGTTCCACACCGAAGACGCTCCGAAGAACGTCTCCAATGTCGCCAACCTCGCGATCAGGGGCTTCTACAACGGGCTGACATTCCACCGTGTCGTTCCGGGCTTCGTGGTCCAGGGCGGCGACCCGTCGGGCGACGGCACCGGCGGACCGGGCTACACTGTCGAAGCCGAAGTCAAGCGCAAGCACCTCAAGGGCTCTATGGCGATGGCGCGGACCGGCGACCAGGTGAATCCCGACCGGCGCTCCTCGGGCAGCCAGTTCTACCTCTGTCTGGAGCCGCTCGCGCAACTCGACGGCGCCTACACCGTCATCGGCGACATGGTCGAGGGACAGGAGGTGTTGGCAATGCTCGGACAGGTCGCGACCGGCTTGATGGATCGCCCGGTTGAACCGCTGGTCATGGAATCTGTCTATGTCACGGCCGAGTAGCGGAGCCGCAGCGCGGAGTGCGCTCTGCCTCGCCGCGCTCTACGCCCTCGTGACATCATGCGGCACACCGAAAGGAGTCGCCTTGAAGGCACCACTTGACGCCGCCAGGCTACCTCGAGACCTCTATCTCAACCTGGACGTTCAGGACTTTGGCCGGATGAAGGTCAAGTTCCACACCGACGACGCGCCAGTCAACTCCGCCAACGTCGCCAACCTTGCCATCAAGGGGTTCTACGATGGTCTGACGTTTCATCGCATTATCCCGGGATTCGTCGTGCAGGGCGGCGACCCGTCGGGCGACGGCACCGGCGGACCGGGCTACGACGTCCCGGCGGAGATCAAGCACAAGCATCTCAAGGGCTCGCTGGCAATGGCCCGCACCGGTGACCAGGTCAATCCTCAGCGTCGAAGCTCGGGCAGCCAGTTCTATCTCTGCCTGGAACCGCTCACGCAACTCGACGGCGCCTACACCGTCATCGGCGACCTCGTCGAGGGACTGGACGTCTTACAGCGAATTGGCCAAGTCGAGACCGACGCCGCTGACCGGCCGGTCAAGCCGGTGGTGATGAAGAGTGTGACCGTGACTACCGAGTAGCACCCGATTGCGAGGCGGCGGCCCGGCCCCGCCGGGCCGCCGCCCTGCCACCTCAGTCACCCCTCAATAGTCGCGCAATACCGTGGCCGAAGGGCCGGCGAATTATCCCCCGGTCAGTGACGAACGCGGCGATGAACCGCGCCGGGGTGATATCGAAGGCGGGGTTGAACGCCCGCGTGCCTTGCGGGGCAATGCGGCGGTTCGCGCAACTGGTGATCTCGTCAGCCGGGCGTTCCTCGACGCTAATGTCGACACCGCGCGCGCAGTCAGGATCGAACGTCGAACTCGGCGCGGCAACGTAGAATGGCACACCGGCATCGGCGGCCAGGACGGCAAGCATCCGGGTGCCCACCTTGTTCGCCGTGTCGCCGTTCCGCGCAATGCGGTCAGCACCGACCACCACCAGCGCGCAGCCCCCGATGACGCTCGCCGCCGCGCTGTCGACAATCAGCGTGGCTGGTATGCCCGCCCGCTTCAACTCAAGCATCGTCAACCGCGCTCCCTGCAACAGCGGGCGGGTTTCGCACGCCAGCACCCGGGGATGCCGCCCGCGCCGGTGCGCCTCGATGATGATACCCAGCGCTGTGCCAATCCCCGGCGCGGCAAGCGCGCCGGTGTTGCAGATGGTGAGGATCTCGCCGGCCTCAGGGACCAGCCCCGCTCCCGCATCGGCGATGCGCAGCGACCGCTCGACCTCGGCCAACTCGAGCTCCCGTGCACGTCGCTCGACCGCATCCCGCAGCCTGTCGCCGTGAAGGCTGGAGTCGCCCAGAACGCCGAGTACTCTGTCGACAGCCTGCGGCAGGTTGACCGCGGTCGGCCGTGTCTGAACCAGCAGTCGTCCGGCCCGTCTCAGGCTCGAACGCAACTGCCGGTCTCTGAGCCTCCGTGCTTCGACTGCCAGCGCGTAAGCGGCCGCCACGCCGATGGCCGGGGCGCCCCGTACAGCCAAGGTGCGGATCGCGGCAGCCGCCGTGCGGGCGCTGGTGAGTTCGATCCAACGCACGCGACCAGGCAGGACACGCTGGTCAATGATCTCGAGCCGACCCTGGCGGTAGCGTATCGCACGGAAAACAAAGGAGGGGAGCGCGCTCCCCCCCTGGTTCCGCACCGGACTACTTCCTGCGATTGACCGCATCCTTGAGCGCCTTGCCGGCCTTGAACACCGGCCGCTTCCCGGCCGCGATCTTGAGTGCTTCACCGGTCTGGGGGTTCCGACCGGCGCGCGCCTTGGTTTTGCGTACCTCGAACGTCCCGAAGCCGACCAACGGGACCCGACCACCCTTCTTGAGCTCACCGGTCACCGAATCGACAAAAGTGTTCAGCGACACGGTGGCGGCCTTCTTCGAGATCCCGGCTTCCTTCGCGATCTTGGCGACGATCTGCTCCTTGGTCACCTGCAATCACCTCCTCTCCGTATCTGATTTGCCATCAACGGTACCGAAGCGACCGAGCGGCGAGGGAGGGAAACGGGCAAACCGCCGGCACGGCGCACAGACAACTGGCTCCGTGATAGCATTACGCCAGCAATATAGGGCTATTGAAGGTGGTGTCAAGCGGATAATCAATGACGGCGCGGGTTCGCCGGCCCAGCGCCCGGCGAAGCCAAGCCCGGCGAGGCCTGGCTCGCGCCGTGTCGGCAGTCGACGCGGTCAGTCGCCGTCCTCGGTACCATCTGTTCCGCGTCCTAGAGAACATCCGCTCGCCGTGAGCGGGTAACGCGAGACACCGTGCCTGAAACGGCAACAGAGAACGGACCGCCGCTCGAGGGCTCCTCTCTTTGAGTCAGTACTCCGGCCATCTGACCGAGGCGTCGGCAGGTTTGTCTGAGAGTGAGCGGCTGTGGCTCGAGCAGTTCGAATCGGTGTTGGCGTCCGGGGAGCCGGGTCCGCCCGGGTGCCGCGTGCGGGCAGCTAGTCCTCGACCCTGGCCACGTCGACAACCGCGTCGTCGCCGCGCACGTCCATCAGCTTCACGCCGGTCGTTACACGCCCCTGCTTCCTGACATCGGCAACCTTGATGCGGATCACGGTGCCCCCCTTGGTTGACAGGATGACTTCGGAGTTGTCGGCCACTGCCATCGCCGCCGCGAGTCGCCCGGAACGGTCCACCAGTTTGGCGGCGATGACGCCTTTGCCGCCGCGGTGCCGACGCGGGAAGTCATCGAAGTCGGTGCGCTTCCCCAATCCTCGGTCGCAGACGACGAGGAGAGACTGCTCGGGCCGGCAGATGGCGCCGTCAATCACCGTGTCACCCTTGCCGAGGGTGATGCCGCGCACGCCAGCCGCGGTCCGTCCCATATCCCGAGCGTCGGTCTCGGCGAAGCGAATCGCCTGCCCGAGCCGGGTCACCAGCAGGATGTCGTCCGCGCCCGATGTCAACACCGTCGCAACCAGTTCGTCACCGTCATTCACGCCCATCGCGACTATGCCCTTGCGCCTCGGGTTGGCGAAGGCATCGAGCCTGGTCCGCTTGACCTGGCCCTTCCGGGTCACGAAGAACACGAACCGCTTCGGGTCAAACTCCCGCACCGCAAGGTAAGCCCGGGCGACCTCGCCGGGTTCCATCTCGACAAGGTTGGCGATCGAGCGCCCGCGCGCCGAGTGGCCGCCCTCGGGTATCTCGTAGACCTTCTGCCAGTAGCACCGGCCGCGGTCGGTGAAGAACATCATGTAGTCGTGGGTGGAGGCGCTGAAGAGGCACTCGACAAAATCCTCCTCCCGGACGTCCATCCCCGAACGGCCGGTGCCGCCGCGACCCTGCCGCCGGTAGACACTCACCGGCATTCGCTTGATGTAGCCGCGGTGGGTTATCGTCACGACCATGTCTTCTTCGTCGATCAGATCCTCGACTGAGAGGTCCTCGATCTGGCCCGCGACAATCTCCGTCCGGCGGTCATCCCCGAACTTCTTCTTGAGCTCGAGCAGCTCGGCGCGGATCTCGCCCATCATCATCTTGCGCGACTCGAGCAGGGTCTTGAGCCGCGCGATGGTCTGGATCAGAGCCTTGTACTCGTCGTCGATCTTCTGCCGCTCGAGCCCGGTCAGCTTGGCGAGTTTCATCTCTAGGATCGCGTCGGACTGGCGCTCGGTGAGCTTGAACCGCTTCATCAGCTGCTCGCGCGCGGCATCAGTGTCCTTGGCCTTCTTGATCAGCTCGACGATTGCATCGATGTTCTTGAGGGCGATCTTGAGCCCCTCGAGGATGTGAGCCCGGGCCTCGGCCTGGGCCAGCTCGAAACGGGTCCGGCGGGTGACAGTCTCGAACCGGAAGTCTAGGAACTGCTGGAGGAGCTCCTTGAGGTTCAACACCTTCGGCTGGCCGCTGACCAGGACGAGCAGGATCACACCGAAGGTCGACTGCATCTCGGTGAACTTGTAGAGTTGGTTGAGGATTAACTCCTTGTTGGTGTCGCGGCGGAGTTCAAGTACGATCCTCATCCCGTCCCGGTCGGACTCGTCGCGCAGGTCCGCGACCCCATTGATCTTCTTCTCGCGTACGAGCCGGGCGATCTTCTCGATGAGCGAGGTCTTGTTTACCTGGTACGGGATCTCGGTGATGACAAGCCGGTCGCGGCCGGCTTTGACCTCCTCGAACCGCACGCGGCCCCGCAGCACGATCCGGCCCCGGCCGCTCTCGTAGGCCTGGACGATACCGTCAAGCCCAACGATGCTCGCGCCGGTCGGGAAGTCGGGACCCTTGACTTTCTTCATTAGCTGGCGGATGGCGACCTCGGGATTGTCGATCAGCAGGACTAGTCCGTCGACCAGTTCGCCGAGGTTGTGGGGCGGGATGTTGGTGGCCATTCCGACCGCGATGCCGGCAGCGCCGTTGGCGAGCAGGTTGGGGAAGGCGGCGGGCAGGACCTCGGGCTCCTTCAGTCGCTCGTCGAAGTTGGGCTTGAAGTCCACCGTGTCCTTCTCGAGATCATTCAGGAGCTCGACGGCCAGCCGGCCGAGCCGCGCCTCGGTGTAGCGGTAGGCCGCCGCCGCGTCGCCGTCGACCGACCCGAAGTTACCCTGGCCCGAGACCAGCGGGTAGCGCAGTGAGAAATCCTGGGCCATCCGGACCATCGCGTCGTACACCGCCGAGTCGCCGTGCGGGTGGTACTTCCCGAGCACGTCGCCGACGACCGCCGCCGACTTCCGGAACGGTCGATTCGGCACGAGCCCCATCTCGTGCATCGTGTAGAGGATCCGGCGCTGGACCGGCTTCAAGCCATCACGAACATCAGGCAGGGCGCGGGCGACGATGACCGACATCGCATAGTCCAGGAAGGACCTGCGCATCTCGTCTTCAAGATAGACGGTGACGACGTCTTTGCGCTCGCTCATCGGCCGCAAACTATAGCTTTGGCCGGCAGGAAGTCAACGCGTAACGGGACGCTCACCCCGACGTTTGACAGTGCCGCGAGTCTTGGTAGCATAGCAGGAGTAGATTCTGACGACAATCTCCAAGGAGGATTCGTGCGCAGTATCCGTCAAGTGTTCTTGCTCCTGACCCTGTTCGCTCTCAGCATCCCGCGTCTGCTTGTCGCCCAGACGATCCCACTCGACGCGCTGCTCCGGGGTGCCCGGATTCACTACTCCCAGGGCCGTTTCGAGCGAGCGCTCGAGACATTCCGGCAGGCATACGACGAGTACGGGACTACCGCCGACCCGGCGACGCTCGCCGAAATCCACATCTGGCTCGGGCTCAGCCGGGCCCAGCTGCGCCAGTTCGACGACGCCGCGCGGGACTTTGCCCTCGCCCTCGACTTGGACGCGGGGACGGCCGAGCGACTCCGGAAGGACGAGGGCTGGGCGCACTGGTCCTGGACCTCGCTGGTCAACTCCGCCCGCGGCTTCTACAACCGGGACGCGTTCGATTCGAGTCTCACCCTCGCGCTCGCCGCGGTCAAGGTCGACCCGACCCGGCCCGGGGCGTATTCGCTCGTCGCCAACAGCTACAGCGCGCTCGGCCGGCACGACGAGATGCTGGCGACTGCCCGCGAGATGCTCTCTGTCAACGCCGGCAGCCCGGAGGCCTATGGCCTGATCGGGCTCTACTACCTCCAGCGGCCGGACAGCCTCTGGACCGGCGAAATGAAGACCGCACGCTGGGATTCCTGCGACCGCTACTACCAGTTGGCGATCGACGCCTACGAGAAGCGCTATTCCGACGCCAAGAAGGCTATCGGCGAGAAACTCGGCATCCCGGCCGGACCTCGGCTCGACGAGATCGCCGCGACCCTTACTGAGAAAAGCCGCTCGCTCGACCAGCAGGTCCTCAAGGACTACATCGAGAAGGACCTGAAGGCGGGCAAGGTACTCGCCGAAGTCGCCCAGCACGCATCGACGCTGTTCTACGCTGCCAACAACCTCAACGTCGCCTGTTCGCGCGCCGGTTCGGCGATGCTCCGCGCATCGTCCGAGACGTCCGGCCCGCGCGGTGACGGCTTCCGGGCCCGCGCCGAAAGCCTGTTCGTCCGGGCGCTGGCCTACGACCCGTTCGACTTCGCAGCGATGTTCAACCTCGGCATTGCGCAGTACCAGTCCCAGAACGACTCGCTCGCCGAGCAGACCTTCCAGCGGGTCATCGCCGGCACCATCGTCCCGCTGACCGGCCTGCCGGCCGGGTTGCGGTCGCGGCTCGCAGCGCTCGTCCAGCCCGGGATGCTCGCGGACGGCTACCTCCAGCTCGACGGCTCGATGCAGGCGGAGGTCGACAGCGTGCTCTACGAACTCGGCAACCAGGCCGCCGGCTTCGCCTGGCTCTACTTCCCGGCCCTGCGCGGCCGGGCCGGCTTCACGATCCCGACCGACGACGATGCCGCCGGGATGTTCCTGAGCCTCGAGTCGCCTCCAGCGCTCGAGAACATCTACCTGCTGATGGGGGTGACCCAGACCAGCATCGGCCTGGCCCGCGAGAAGGCAGCCAAGGGCTCGGGCCGGGAGAAGCTCGAACTCGCGATCGTCAGCCTCAACGCCGCGCTCGGCGTGAACCCGGTCAACGCCGAGGCCTGGCAGAATCTCGTTCACTGCTACCGCGAGACCGGGCAGGAGAAGAAGGCGCTCGAAGCCGCCCGGCAGTACCAGAAGCTGTCCGGCGGCAAGTAGCGGAGGTATAACCAATGACGAAGCTGCTCAACATCGTCATCGTTCTGCTGGCTGTTGTCCTCGTCGGGGTAATCCTCTATCCGCAGGTCCAAGCGAGCCGGCCCAAGGTCATCCGATTTGCCTGTGACAGCACTGTCGCCTGCCTGCCGTTCATCATCGGCATCGAGGAGTCGCTGTTCGTCAACAACCGGATCATCCCTGAGCTCCAGTTCTACTCGGACCCGGACGAGGCGCTGGCCGACCTGTTCGCCGGCAAGGTCGACGTCGGCATCTACCCGTGGGCCTCGGTCCTCAAGCGCGCCGTTGAAGATGGCGATACGCTCCGCGTCTTCCTCTCCGAGGAATTTCGCATCACACTGCCGGTCGACGCAATCGTCACGACCCGCAAGAGCAGGATCAGTAGCATCGCCGGCCTCCAGAAACGCAAGCTGGGTTACCCGCCCCAGCTTCGCGGCTACATCAAGCCGTTCCTGCTCCAGAGCGCCCTGCCGCCCGAGCTCGTGGCAACGGTCGAGCTTCCGTTGCAGGAACTTCTGCCCGGGCTGGCCGCAGGGACGATTGACGCGGCCTGGCTCCTCGAACCGTTCCTCTGCTCTCTCGACACCACCCAGCTCCTCGTGCTCCAGACCGGCGCGTTGCCGAAGTACGTCTCGGCGCCCTTCCCGGGCGCGGCGGTCGGGTTCTCGACCGAGTTCATGAACTCGGACAAGGTCCTGCTCAGCCGGCTCAAGATCAGCACCGACGCGGCGGCCGCCTACGCCGAGGGCAGCGCCGACAAGGCGCGCGTCCTGCTCAGCCGCTACCTGCCGGTCGCTGAGGAGGCCGCCTTGACGTGCCGCCTGCCCGAATTCCAGCGGCTCGTCGAGATCAACAAGCCGGCGGTCAGGACGCTGGCGTCCCGCCTTGCCGTGTCGGGCGTCCTCGCCGGCGACATCGAGACCGACAGGATGTTCGTCGAGCCGGCCAAGATGACGCGCTGACCGGCGCGAAGCAGTTGTACCCGGTCGTGCTAGACGGGGAGTTGGCGGTCCCCTGTAACCCGAAACCCGCCCACGCGGGGTCGAAAATGCATCATGAGTTCTATCCGGGGCGAATCAGGCCGACGGGGCAGTCCGGTGACGAAGGCCGGGTCCGGCGATGCCGGCCACCGCTAACCCCGCCAGGACCGGAAGGTAGCAACGGTACGCGGACCGACTGGCAGTCGCAGGGTCGCCTGGCTGGAGCCGGTTCCCCGCGGGCCCTCACCCCGGTGGCGCGAAGATGCCGCACGACCGGTTTCTCATCCCGGCAGGGAAAATGAGCGAGCGCCGGGTCCTCACCCTCAAGTACCGGCCACAGACCTTTGCCGAGATCATCGTCCAGGACCACGTCCGCGACACCCTTGCCCGGGCAGTCACCTCGAACCGCGTCGCCAATGCCTACCTGTTCGCGGGGCCGCGGGGCGTCGGCAAGACGTCGACCGCCCGCATCCTGGCCAAGTGCCTCAACTGCCTCGAGTCCGAAGCCCCGACGATAACCCCCTGCGGCCGGTGCGCCGCCTGCACCGAGATCGCCACCTCGCGCAGCCTCGACGTCCTCGAGATTGACGGCGCTTCGAGCCGGGGCATCGACGAGGTCCGGGGACTGCGCGAGAGCATCAAGTACGCGCCGGCCGGCCTCCGCTTCAAGGTCTACATCATCGACGAGGTGCACATGCTGACCGAGCCTGCCTTCAACGCCCTGCTCAAGACCCTCGAGGAACCGCCGGCCCACGCCCGTTTCATCTTCGCGACCACCGAGGGCCACCTCGTCCCCGCGACAATCATCTCGCGCTGCCAGCGCTTCGACTTCCGGCGCGCCACGCCGCCCGAGATCGCCGGCCGCCTGCGCTGGCTCGCCGACCAGGAAAGCATCAAGGCATCGGACGCCGCGCTCCTCGCGGTGGCCCGACGGGCCGACGGCGCCATCCGCGACGGCGAGAGCATCCTTGAACAGCTCGCAACCTACCGGCCCGAGGGCATCGAGCTCGCCGACGTCACCGAGATGCTCGGGCTCGTCCCGGCCGAGGTCTTCACCGAGTACACCGACCGGTTGCTCGCCGGCGACGTCGCCGGCTCGCTGCGCATCGCCGAGGCGCTCTTCGACCGCGGCTTCGACGTCATCGAGTTCTACTCCGGCCTCGTCCGGCACCTTCGTGACCTCGCTTACCTCCGGTCCGGCGCGCCCGAGGAGGCGCTCGCCCTCTCCGCCGAGGAACGCACGCGGCTCGCGGCCCAGTCCGCGCGGCTGGCTCGGGGACAGCTCGTCCGGGCGCTCGAGGTACTGCTCCGGGTCGAGGACTCGGCCCGCCACACCCGGATGCCGCGCATCCTCCTCGACTACCTCTCGCTCGAGCTCATCGCGGTGCTCGGACCGGACCGCGCGGCACCGCCCGCGCCGGCACCCGCCGCGAAGCCGGAGCCTGCCGCCGCGCCGGACGGTCGGTCGCCGGCCCCCCGCGGCGCCGCCCCGCATACCCCGGCCGGCCGCAAACCCGGGGCGGCCCGCCGCGACAACCCGCCTGCCGCGGCGAACCCCGCCTCGCAGGACCCGGCCGGGCCGGCCGCGAAAGACGACCTGCTCGAGCGCATGCGCCGCATCCTCGGCGAGGTCGAGGAAGACCGGCGCCCCTGAATGGCCGCGATGATCGAGCGAGCCGACCGGCCGCGCCGGAGCCCCTGTCGATGAAGCAGTCGCTGAACCGGCTCATCGAGGCCCTCGTCGAGCTCCCCGGCATCGGCCGCAAGACCGCCCAGCGCCTCGCCCTGCACCTGCTCCGGGCGCGCGGCGACGAGGCCGCCAGCCTCGCCCGGGTGCTGGTCGAGGCGCGCGAGCGACTGCACCCGTGCCCGCGCTGCTACAGCCTCACCGAGGACGAGCTCTGTGAGGTCTGCGCCGACAGCCGGCGCGAGCACGAGCTCATCTGCGTCGTCGAGGAAACCGGCGACGTCCTGACGCTTGAGGCCGACGGCCGCTACCGCGGCACCTACCACGTCCTCGGCGGCGTCCTCTCGCCGATCGACAACGTCGGTCCCGAGGACCTTCGCATCGCCGAACTCGTCGCCCGTGCGGGCGACGGCACCACCAGGGAAGTCATCATCGCCACCAACCCGACGACCGAGGGCGAGGCCACCGCGGTCTACCTCGCCCGGCGGCTGCGCCCGTCCGGGGTGCTGGTGACGCGAATCGCCAGAGGCCTGCCGGTCGGCTCGGACCTCGAGCTTGCCGACAGCGAAACGCTGTCGCGCGCCTTCGAAGGCCGCCGCGAGATCTGACCGTGCTATTGACGCCCGGCCATCGCCTGATTACCATTTCCTGACAAACGGAGGAAAAGTGAAGCTCACAATTACCGGCCGACATTTCGAGGTGACGCCGTTCCTGCGCAAGCACGTCGAGGAGAAGATAACCCGGCTCGATCACTACAGCGACCGCATCCACGAGGGCGAAATCATCCTGCTCAAGGACCGCGCCAGCGAAATCGCCGAGGGCCGGATCCACATCGGCCACACGGTCTTCACCGCGCGGGCCGAGTCCACTGACATGTACAATTCGGTCAACGAACTCTTCGACCGGATCCTCGCCCAGCTCAAGCGCCACGACGGCAAGATCCGCGACCGCAAGCGCCTGGGCGCCGACCGCTAGCCGCCATGGCCGACGAATTCAAGAAACTCACCGTCGGCACGCTCCTGACCGAGAAGCAGGACGAGTGGCACCTGGAGCTGGTCGCCGGCAAGGCCGGCCTCGAGAACCGGTTACTGGTGACGCCAGACATCCACCGCCCGGGAATGGCCCTTGCCGGCCACACCGGTGTGTTCCTGACCGAGCGCGCGCAGATCATCGGCAGCACCGAGCTCAGCTACCTCGAGTCCATCGACGAGCAGTCGGCCCGGGCGGCGGTGCGGCGCGTCTTCGAACTCGGACCACCCTGCTTCATCGTCGCCAAGGGCCTCGAACTGCCGCCGGTCTGGCACGAAACCGCCGACAGCGCGGCGATACCGATCCTCGCCACGCCGATGGACACGACCCCGTTCATCCACCGGCTCACCGCCTACCTCGACTACCGGCTCGCGCCCGAGGACTTCGTCCACGGCGAGCTCGTCGACGTCTTCGGGGTCGGCCTGCTCATCACCGGCGTCTCGGGCATCGGCAAGAGCGAGTGCGCGCTCGACCTCGTTGACCGCGGCCATCGCGTGATTGCCGACGACATCGTCAAGGTGCTCCGGCGCGGCGCGGGAATCCTGATGGGCTACTCGGCCGCCCGCTCTCCCATGCTCGCCCACCACATCGAGATCCGCGGGGTCGGTATCGTCGACATCTATAGCCTGTACGGCGTGCGCGCGATCCGGGTCCAGAAGCGGATCGAG
The DNA here is from genome assembly GCA_046485285.1 of bacterium. GTDB lineage: Bacteria > Hydrothermota > Tepidihabitantia > Tepidihabitantales > Tepidihabitantaceae > DSBX01. Next base: position 4,333 of record JAWOHE010000042.1, on the reverse strand, counting down.
ATCGAGGTCAACCTCGTCCAGTGGAAACCGGGAATGGACTACGAGCGGGTCGGCATCGAGGACCAGCTCGCCGAGATCCTCGGCGTGCGGATTCCCCGGGTCCGGATCCCGGTCATCCCGGGCAAGAACCTCGCCCTCGTCCTCGAGGTCATCGCCAAGAACCACATCCTGAAGGTCTTCGGCTACCACCCGGCCAAGGTCTTCAACGACGAGCTGATGCGGATGATGAGCCGCTCGCACCAGGTCGACCCGTTCATCACTGATGACCAGGAGTGACCCGGCCCCGGACCGGCCGCCCGCGCCGGAAGTCGTCGGCATCGTCGTCGGTCACGGCGGTCTGCCCGGCGCGCTGCGCGCGGCCGCGGTGTCGATCGTCAGCGACCCGGGCGCGCTCGAAGCGGTGTCCAACACCTCCCGCCAGGCCGAGGGACTGGACGACAAGCTCGAGGCGGCCGCCGCCCGGCATCCCGGCAGCACCCTGCTGCTCTTCGTCGACCTGTACGGCTCGAGCTGCGCGCACGGCGGCATCAAGTTCCGCGCCCGGCACCCGGGGACGGCGATACTCTGCGGGGTGAACCTGCCGATGCTGGTCCGGTTCCTGCACTACCGCCGCCGGCTCGGCTACGACGAACTGGTCGAGTTCCTCCGCCGCACCGGCAGCGAGGAAATCCGGCCGGCCGGGATCGACTAGGACCGACCGCCGGACTGGAGGTGCCGGGTCAGAGCCCGGCGCCAAGCCGTTTCGGCCCGGTCGAGCTCCAGCCTGACGACTTCTTCCCCGGCCAGCCCGGTCACGACGAGCTGGTCCTCGACCGTCGTCCGGCCGACCTGGCCGCAGGGCAGGTCGCGCATTACGGCCTCGAACGCGGCGCGCCGGTTGGCGGCGACCTCGCAGAGGAACCGGGTGTTGGACTCGCTGAAGAGCAGGAAATCGTCGCGCCGGAAGCGCTCCGCACCCGGCACCCGGCGCAGTCTCACCTCGCAGCCGACCCGGCCCGCAAAGGCCATCTCGGCCAGCGCCACGCCGAGCCCGCCCTCGGACAGGTCGTGGCAGGCCCGAACCAGCCCGTCGGCAATCGCCCGGCCGACTGCCCGCATCAGTCGCCGTCCCCGGGCCGCGTCCACCTTCGGGACCTCCCGGCCGAGCCCCTGGTTGATCCGACAATACTCGCTCCCGCCCAGTTCCTCGTAGCTCTCGCCGACCAGGTAGACGAGCGAACCCGGTGCCTTGAAGTCCGGCGTCACGGTCCGCCGCCCGTCCTCGATGACCGAGACGGCCGAGACCAGGAGGGTCGGCGGAATCGGCAGCAGCTCGCCCGCCGCGGTTCGGAATTCGTTGTAAAGCGAGTCCTTGCCCGAGATGAACGGGGTCCGGTAGCCGCGGCCGATGTCATAGCAGGCTTGCGCGGCCCGGACCAGGCCGGCCAGCTGCTCCGGCCGCTCCGGACTGCCCCAGCAGAAATTGTCGAGCAGGGCGACCCGCTCGATGTCGCCGCCTGCCGCGATGCAGTTGCGCAGGGCCTCGTCGATCGCCGACGCCGCCATCCAGTACGGGTCGATCAGCCCGTAGCGCGGCCGCAGGCCGCACGACACTACGACCGATCGGTGCGAGCCGGGCACCGGCGCGATGACGCAGGCGTCGGTCGGCCCGGTCGCACCGCGGCCGCAGAACGGCTTGACGACGCTCGCGCCCTGGACCTCGTGGTCGTACTGCCGGACGACCCACTCCTTGCTGGCGATATTCGGCGCCTGCAGCAACTGCATCAGCACCCGGCCGAGGTCGCGCTGGACCCGGATCATCGGGTCCGGCACCTCCCGCCGCTGCCAGTGGGCGACCCGGCGCCCGACGCTCCAGCCCTCGTGAAGAAACTCCATCTCGACGTCGCCGACCTCGTGCCCGCGCCAGGACAGCGCCAGCCGCCGGGTGCCGGTCGTCCGGCCGATGACCGTCGCCTCGACGTCGTGCTCGGCGGCCAGCGCCAGCAACCGCCTCACCTTCGACTGCGCGCAGAAGATGACCATCCGCTCCTGCGCCTCGGAAACCCAGACCTCGGCCGGGGTCAGGCCCTCGTACTTGAGCGGCACGCGGTCGAGCCACACCTCGCAGCCGGTCCGGCGCGCCAGCTCGCCGACCGAGCTCGACAGCCCGCCGCCGCCGCAGTCGGTCGTCGCGTCGACCAGGTCACGGTCGCGCGCGGCCAGCATCAGGTCGCGCAGCTTCTTCTCCTCGATCGGGTTGCCGATCTGCACCGCCCCGCCCGAGAACTCCTGTGACTCGCGATCGAGCTCGAGCGACGCGAAGGTGACGCCGTGGATACCGTCCCGCCCGGTCCGGCCGCCCAGCAGCACGATTGCCTGCCCCTTGCGCACGGTCTTCTTCAGCCGCCGCCGCGGGATGATCCCGAGCGTGCCGCAGAACACCAGCGGGTTGCCGACGAAGCCCTCGTCGAAGTACACCGCGCCGTTGGCGGTCGGGATCCCCATCCGGTTGCCGTAGTCGCGGACGCCCCGCACGACGCCCCGCATCACCTGCTTCGGGTGAAGCGCGCCGTCCGGCACGTCACGCGACTGGGTCGAGACCGGCGCGAAGCAGAACACGTCGGTGTTCAATATCGGCCGCGCGCCCTGGCCGGTGCCGAGGCAGTCGCGGATCACCCCGCCGATACCGGTCGCGGCGCCGCCATAGGGCTCGAGCGCCGAAGGGTGGTTGTGGGTCTCGACCTTGAAGGTTATCGCGTTCTCGTCGTCGAACGCGATCGCCCCGGAATTGTCGTGGAACACCGACAGGCACCAGTCCGGGGCCAGTTCGCGGGTCAGCCGGAAGATCGTCGACTTCAGCAGGTTCCGGACCACGCGGCCGTCGAACTCAATCTCGCCCCGGAAGGTCTTATGCTGGCAGTGCTCGGACCAGGTCTGGGCGAATGTTTCGAGCTCGACGTCGGTCGGGTCGCGGCCGAGCTTCTCGTAGTGACGCTGGAGCGCCTCCATCTCGGTTCCGCTCAGTGCCAGCAGGCCGCGCCGGGAGATGCCCTCGAGCCGGCGCCGGCTCAGCCCGCGGATCCGCACGACCCGTCGCCGGAAGCGGTACGGCCGCGGCCGGACGAACACCGGCTCGCCCGGCCGGGCGGCGTGCTCGACCAGCGGGTTCATCAACAGCCCGCGGGCGACCCGCTCCTCGCCCGGCCCCAGTCGCCGGCTGAAGGCGAACCCGCGCCCGGTCCGCACCCCGACCCCGGGGAAGCCGAGGTCGGCGAGCGCCCGGAGCGTGCTCGCCACGCTCGGGTCCATCACGCCGGGATTGAGCAGGACTTCGAGGTCGAGAACCCCGACCTTGTCGCGGGCGATCTCGAACCGCTCGTTGACCGGGTCGGCCAGCAGCTCGCGCGCGATTCGCTCGACCGCCGCCCCGTCGAGCTCGCCCTCGAGGAAGTAGAGCCGGGAGTAACTGACTTCGCGGATATCACGCAACCCGAACTCGAGCAGGTCGGCCCGGAGCGCGAGGGCGACCGGGTCGCGGGTCCGCCGGGTGACAGCGATTCGCCAGAACACAGGGCAGGATAGGGCCGCCGGCCCGCCAGTCAAGCGGAGAAAAAAGTGCCCCGCGCGTCCAACCGTCCGTAGCGTCCTGGACGTCACCGCGCACCCCGCCGCCGCGGCGCCTCGACCGACGGCCGCAAGGCCCTCGGGTCATCTCGACCGGAGGGCCCAGGGCCCGGAGTGGAGAGACCCTTTCCGGTCCCGCACCGAGCCCGGCCCAAGGGATTCCTCCAATCGGCGGCTGCGCCGCCCCCGTTGGAATGACGCCGCTGGGACGTCTGCCCGCGGTGCCGTCGTCCGCCCGACGCTGTCATTTCGACCGACGGCCGCAAGGCCGGAGTGGAGAAACCCCTTTCCGCCACTTCCGCTTCTGCCCTTCCGGCGTCCGCGCTCTCCCTTCGTCCCTTCCCTCCTCACCTTTCTTCCTCGTGCCCTTTGTGCCTTCCTCCTCGGCTCCGCTACCGGCCCGAAGCCACAACCCGCGTAACACCGCACCCGGCGCAACCGTCTCTCCCGGTCTGAAGCCAGCCACCTTCACATTACTATCCATAGCCTATGTTAGTAGGAACTAACGACTCGGTCAATCGCGAAATCGTCACAATCGATTGAAAAATCAGCACTTCATTCACCTCTGAATTTACCCCCTCCCCCATACCCGGTATTACTCCCCCAGTAACTCCGGGGGTTACTCCGGGAGTAACTCCCGGGGTTACTCCCGGTGTTACTCCGGGGGTTACTCCGGGGGTTACTGGGGTAGTTACTCCGGGGGTTACTCCCGGGGTTACTGGGGGAGTAA
>JAWOHE010000006.1:0-23222 GCA_046485285.1 bacterium | reverse complement strand
GAACGAGGCTGTATACCTGAGCGCGGCCTTGGGGAAGACGTCGGTCGGGCTGGAGAGTCTGGCCGAGAAGACCTGGCGGGTCTGGTTCTGCGACCTGCCGATCGGCGTAGTGAAGCCTATCTGTGGGCGGCTGACGTGTCAGTCAGAAGCGTAGGTGCGGGTCGCCGGCAGACAAAAGTGTCACCTATGTCCTGGTCTTGACACGACACCCCTATCCCCCCCCGCATCCCCGGAGCGGTCCCCGGAGCGGTCCCCGGAGCGGTCCCCGGGACGGCTCCCCCAGCGGCTTCCGGGACGGCTCCCCTAGCGGCTCCCGGGACGGCTCCCCTAGCGGCTCCCGGGACGGCCCCGGGAGCGGCCCCGGGGACGGCCCCCCTAGCGGCCCCGGGGACGGCCCCCCTAGCGGCCCCGGGAGCGGCCCCGGGGGCCGTCCCGGGGATGGGGGAGGGGGGAAATTCCGACAGGACCTAAGCGGCTCAGGGCCTGGCGGTTGCGACGATTGGCCGCGGAAGCGGTGGTTTAGTTATCGCTATACCGGCGCTTTGGAAATTCGGCCTCGGGCTCGGCCCCGCGGCGCCCGCCGTCGGGCCGGCGGCCGCGGTCTTCGAGCGGCTCGACGTGGACGACGACGTTGGCGACGTCCGGGAATTCCCGGCAGAGCTCGCGCTCGACCCGGGTCGCGATGTCGTGGCCGGCCCGGACCGAGAGCCCGGGGTCAACCTGGACGTGGACGTCCATCTCGATGAGCCCGCCGGTGCGCCGGGCCCGGAACGCGTGGAACGTCCCGACGCCCGGTATGCCGGAGATAGTCTTCTCCATCCGGGCCTGGACCTCGGGCGCCGGCGCCTGGTCGCAGAGCTCCTGGACCGCGTCGCGGACGATGTCGATGCCGACGACGATGAGGAACGCGGCGAGCACGACCGCGGTGAGGTGGTCGAGGAACTGCCAGCGCGGCCCGCCGATGAGCGCGCCGGCGATGCCCGCGGCCGCCGCGACCGAGCTGAAGGCGTCGGACCGGTGGTGCCAGGCGTTGGCGAGCACCGCGCTCGAGCGGTGGCGCCGGCCGACCGCCCGCGTCAGCCAGTAGAGCAGTTCCTTGAGCGCGACCGAGACGAGCGCCGCGACCAGCGGCCACACGCTCATCGCGGCGTCGTGCGGCCGGCCGAGCGTCGTCAGGCTCTCGGCGCCGATCGACAGCGCGGCGACGATGAGCAGGATGCCGATGAAGCCGGTGACGAGGGCTTCGTAGCGGGCGTGGCCGTAGGGGTGTTCGGCGTCGGCCGGCCGCCGGGCGGCCCGGATGCCCCAGAGCACCGCGATGTCGCTGGCGAGGTCGCTGGCGCTGTGCAGGCCGTCGGCGATTATCGCCGAGGACCGGCCGAGGACGCCGACCGCGACCTTGCCCGCCGCGAGGCCGAGGTTGATGACCAGCCCGGCCAGCGTGACCGCGCGCTCCTCGCGCTCCCGCCGGCCGGCCACATTAGTCACGCCGAGAGCGTATTGCCCGGCCGCCCGGCTGTCAACACGTTGACAATCGCCGCCCGGGGTGCGACAATGAGATGCCGGACGCAATCCCGACCGAGCGAAAAAGGAGGCCCGTGTGCGAATTGCCCTGCTTGCCCTCGCCGCCGCCGTTGCCCTCGCCGCCGCCAAACCGCCCGAATTCACCAACCCGGAGCTGGGAACGATGAAAGTCTGGAAAGACGTCAACTGGGTGCCGGACCCGTCCGACTCGACCGGCACGAAGGGCCGCTGGACCGGCTGGTTCCGCCACGACGCGGTTGACGCCCGCCGGCTCGAGCAGGGCGTCATCCGGGCGAAGGTCGAGGGCCGCTGGCAGGACTTCGCGCTCGTCACCCTGCCGCCCGACTTCCTCGACTGGAACTTCACCCACCGGCTCGGCCAGCTCGCCGGCTTCCGGCGGATGATGGCCGGCGAGAAGTTCACCCCGGTGCTCTCCGGCCCGCACGACGGCATCGTCGCGAGCCACGGCGCGAAGCGCCGCGACACCCGCTTCACCGTCAACAACGCGGTCAAGGGCATCGGCTGGCTGCCGCGGCGGGAGAAGCTCGCCGACTTCGCCGAGCTCTTCCGCGCGACCTGGGACGCGCCGATGCCGCGCAAGCTCGCCGTCCTCGAGAGTCTCTACCAGCACGGCGACGAGAACTTCGACCTGACCTGCCAGACCTCGCTCGAGCTCTACTCGCGGCCCGGCTTCGAGACCCACACCTTCCTGAACCAGCTCGCCGACCCCGGCGTCGCGCTGGTCTTCCTCGACCTGCCCGAGAGCTACGAGCTCCGCTGTATCGCCCAGATGCTCCACCCCGACGACCCCGGCCTGACCGACCACGAACGCGCGGTCGTCGACTACATCAACCTCGTCCACGACTACTTCCACGGCGAGTCGCCGCGCAAGTCCATCGGCGTGCTCTACCACGTCGTCCAGGTCTTCGACAACTCGCCGCCGAAGGGCGCCGGCCGGCGCGTCGTGCCGCCCGGCGAGGAGCCGGGCAAGTGACCGCGCGTCTCGCCGCCGCCGTCCTCTTCGCGGCCGCGGTCGCGGCCGGCCAGGTCCTGCCCGGCGTCACCGACACCGTCGGCGGCACGACCTACGACAACCAGAACACCGGCCCGTCGCTCCGGATGCTCTGGCGCGACCCGGCGAACGGCCTCCACGTCGCCTGGACGTTCAGCGCGATGCCCCAGGGCTCGACCTGGCCGGACCGGACGATGCGCTACAACTTCCTCGACTACGCGGCCGGCGCCTGGAACTGGCCCGACCCGGACTACATGGCCGCGGGCCTGAACTCCCAGACCCGCCGGACCGGCTACGGCTCGCTCGACGTCGACCCGGTCACCGGCGCGGCGGTCGTCGCGACCCACTACAACTTCGGCGGGATGCCGCCGAACTTCTGCCCGACCGTCGTCCGCGACGCGGCCCCGGGCGCCGGCGTCTTCGAGGAGTGCGACGGCGCGCCCGGGCTCGAGGGCTGGTTCCTGCCGGTCGTGGCCGTCGCCGGCGACCGCTCGGTCCACCAGCTCGTGATCAGGTTCCAGAGCTCCGAGAACCTCTACTACAGCCGCACCGACCCCTGGTGCACGTGGGCCGGCCCGTCGGGCTGGATGCAGGACGGCGCCTTCGGCCACAACCTCGCCGCCGCCCGGGCCTCGGGCCGGCTCGTCGCGACCTGGCTGACCGGCAGTAACGCCGAGCTCGCCCTCCACTACCGCGAGTCACCCGACGCCGGCCTGACCTGGGACGCGGTCCGCGAGCTCGCCCCGCCGCCGGCCTGGGGCGGCGACACCGCCGCGGTCTGCGCGCGCGGCGCCTCGGTCATCTTCGACGGCGACGAATGGCTGCTGGCGACGACCATCCTGCCGGTCCTCGCCGACTCGGCGTACCAGAACCCGGCCCAGCTCTGGCTCTACCACTCCGGCGCGGCGACCTGGTTCCCGGTCCACCGCGCCTCGGCCGCGGCGCTCGCCGGCCGCTTCGGCAGTCACGCGGCAATCTGCGACCGGCCGAGCGTCGGGCTGAACCCGGCGACCGGCCGGCTCTTCGTCGCCTGGGAGCAGTTCGACCCGGACAATGCCGAGCCGACGACCGAGATGCTCCGCGCCGACATCTGGCTCGCCTGGTCCGACGACGGCGGCCTCAACTGGTCCGCGCCCGCCGCGCTGACCGAGCCGGACGAGAGCTCGAAGCGCCTGCCCCACCTCGCCGCCGACTGCTCGGGCGACTCGGTCGCGGTCACCTGGCTCCAGGACCTCGTCGCCGGCTTCAACGTCGACGAGGTCGGCGCGTCGTCGCCGAACCCGGTCTGCGTCTGGTACGGCCGGGTCACCGGCATCGCCGAAGAACCCGGCGCGCGCGGCCGCGCGGCCGGCTGGGCTCCGCCCGCCGTCGTCCGCGGCTCGCTGGCCCTCCCTCCCGGCTTCGTCCTGCTTGACGCCGCCGGTCGCCGGGTGCTGTCGCTCCGGCCCGGCGCCAACGACCTCTCCCGACTCGCCCCGGGCGTCTACTTCGTCCGGTCGGCGGACGCGAACCGGCGGGCGACTCCCTGCCGGGTCGTCGTCGCGCGCTAGGAGGAAAACCGATGTTCCTGCTCATCCTCACCCTCGTCGCCCAGGCCCCGGCCGCGCCGATGTCCTGCGCCACCCCGCTCTTCCACCGCCTCGCGCTCGACGGCGCGCCCCTGCCCGCCCGGGTCGCCGCGCCGCGCCCGGCCGCGGCCGGCCCGGCGCCGGGCGACACCGTCACGCTCTGGACCTGGAACATGAGCGTGATGCCGCCGCAGCAGTACCAGGCCCGGTTCGTCTGCGCCGACCGGGGCGACTGGTGCTACGTGATGGTCCACGACTCCTGCCTCGCCGCCGGCCTCGTCGACTCCGCCGACGCCGCCCGCATCGTCGAGCGCTTCGAGCGCTCGAGCCCGCGCGACTCGACCCGCGGCGTCTGGCAGCACAACACCGAGGTCCTCGGCCTGCCGCCCGACGAGATCGACGGCGACTCGGCAATCTACCTGCTCCACTACAACATCGGCACCTTCGGCGGCTCGCGCTTCGACGGCTTCTGGATGAGCTTCGACCAGTACTACGACACGACCGCCCTGCGCCGCTGGGGCTACCACTCCAACGAGATCGAGTGCGTCTACCTCGACTGCTACCCCAACAACCCGTCCGGCGACTACCGGGTCGCCATCGCCGCCCACGAAATGGGCCACATGATTCACTGGAACTACGACCCGGCCGAGTCGCTCTGGGTCCAGGAAGGCTGCTGCGAGCTGGCGATGTGGCTGTTCGGCGCGCCCGACCCGATCTCCGGCTTCCCGGGCCAGCCCGACAACGACCTCACCCGCTGGACCGGCGCCTGGGCCGACTACATCAAGACCTACCTCTTCTTCCTCTACCTCTACGAACAACACGGCGGCCGGGTCGGCGTCGACCTCATCCACGACATCATCCGCTCGCCCGAGGTCTCCATCGCCGGCGTCCGGGCCGGCCTCGACTCCGCCGGGACGGGACTCGACTTCGACCGGGTCTTCGACGACTGGGTCCTCGCCAACCGCATCAACGACACCGCGTTCTTCGACGGCCGCTACGGCTACTACGGCGAGACCGTCCCCCGCTTCGGCAACGCCGGGGTCCACTACAGCTACCCGGTCGACCGCACCGGCGGCCTCAGCCGCTGGGCCGGCGAGTACGTCCTCTTCGCGGGCGGCACCGGCCTCGAGCTCGACTTCGACGGCGCCGACCAGGGCGACTTCCGCGTCTTCGTCGTCGGGCTCGACACCATCGGCCGCCGGCTCCTGCTCGACTCCATCCTGCTCGACCCCGGCCAGCACGGTACGATCGCGGTGCCCGGCTTCGACACCGCCTGGCAGCACGTCTACCTCATCCCGGCCAACCACCACCGCCACGAGACGATGACCTACCGCTACCAGGCCTGGGTAAGCGGCATCGCCGAAGGACCCCGGGCCCGACTGCCGGCCCGCGTCCAGCCCGCCATCGTCCGCGGGACATTGGCCCTCGGTTCGCAATCCCCGGTCGCCGGCTCGGACATCGCCCTGCTCGACGCCTCTGGCCGCGCCGTGTTTCCCCTCGCGCCCGGCGCCAACGACATCTCGCGCCTCGCGCCCGGGGTCTACTTCGTCCGCTCGACAATCGAGAACCAGCGGCCGACCATATCGAAGGTCGTCATCGCCCGCTAGGAGGAAGCAATGCGCATCGTCATCCTCGCGCTCCTCGCCGCGACCCTCGCCGCAGCGACCGAGTGGCAGCCCGAGGTCCGCCTGACCGACAACGACTACTCCGACTTCAGCTACTGGAGCACCCAGCGCCGCGTCGTCGTCGACCCGGCCGGCCGGGTCCACGTCGCCTGGCACGTGATGAACTCCGGGCTCGGCACCTGCCGGTTCCAGATCTACTACAAGCGCTGGTACCCGGCGACCGGCTGGACCGCGGACACGATGCTCTCGGCCGACCTCTACGAGTCGAACGTCTACTGCAAGTATCCCTCGCTCGCGGTCGACTCGACCGGGACCGTCCACGCGGCCTGGGCCGGCGGTACCACCGACGACGCCGACGAGGTCATCTACCTCAAATCCTGTGTGCCCGGCGGCTCGGGCAATGGCGGCTGGGAAGAGACCTCGCGCGAGCTCTCGACCAGCTCCCCGTCCGTCGCCAAAAACTGCCCGACCGTGACCGCGACGCCCGACGGCCGGGTCCACGCCGCCTGGCTCGAGGGCAACAACACCAGCGTCGTCCACCGCGAGCGCATCGACACGACCTGGCAGGCGCCGCTGACCGTCGAGGGCGGCTCGAACTACAAGGCCTACCCGGCCATCGCCGGCGGCCCGGACAACCGCCTCCACCTCTCCTGGTACGGCCGCGAAGGCACGAGCGGCTACTACAACGTCTGGTACAAGGCCCGCACCGGCACGACCTGGGGCGCGACCGAGAACGTCTCCTCAGGCGTCCGCCACCAGATGTACCAGTCGATCGCGGTCAACCCCGCCACCGGCAACCCGCACCTGCTCTGGCAGTGCTACGGCGCGATCGACAACAAGCGCCGCGTCGTCCACCGCTGGCGCGACGCCGGCGGCTGGCAGCCGACCGACACGCTCTCCGAGCTTGCCGACACCCTCAACCAGGAAACCGGCCAGCTCATCTTCACCATCGACGGCCGCGGCCACGCGGCCTGGGGCGGCCGGAGCGCGCAGTGGCCGACGCTCACCCAGTTCCGCTACAGCGAGCGCTCGCCCGCCGGCAACTGGTCCGCGCCGGTGAACGTCACCGACACCAGCGGCACCCGCGAGCGCCCCTCGATCGCCGCCGGCGCCGGTGACGCGCCCAACGACATCCATGCGGTCTGGACCGACTACCGCGACGGCACCGCGGAAATCTACTACGCCTGCGCCGCCCCGGGCCAGTGGGTCGCCGAGAAACCGCCGGCGCAGCGCGCCCTCGCCGCGCCGGCCGCCATCGTCCGCGGGACGCTGTTCCTTGCCTCCGACCCCGCCCTGCCGAAGCCTGCCCTCGTCCTGCTTGACGCCTCCGGCCGGACGGTAATGGCCCTCGCGCCCGGCCCGAACGACGTCTCGCGCCTCGCGCCCGGCGTCTACTTCGTCCGGCCGGCGCACGGGGTAGCCAGGGTTGTCCTGTTGCGGTAGCGTGGAACGGTGGCGCCCGCCTGCCCGGCGCGGGCGCTTGCCCCGGCCGGCCCGGTGCGTATGCTTGACCAATAGGAGGTCGCGTGAATAGAACTGCCTGCGCCCTGTTCGTCCTAGCCCTCTCCTTCGCATTCGTTGCCGGCTGTGGCACCGCCGAAGACAAACCGGCCGCGGTAGCGGCGGCGCCCGATGCCGCAGCCGTCGACATCTCCGCCCTGCCCGAGTTCCTGCGCTACCCCGGCGCCGAGGCCGTCGAGCGCATCGAGGTCTCGACCGACGACAGCAGGGGCACGGTCTGGACGCTCGCGTCCGCCGCCACGCGCGCCGAGGTCGAGGAATGGTACCAGGCCTCTGTCGAGAAGGCTGGTTGGCTCAAGGACCCGGAAGGCGGCAAGGTCGGAGTCTTCGAGTGGGTCAACCCGGAACGGACCGAGACAATCAAACTGCTGGCCTACGAACAGGACGGCAAGACCAGCATCTCAATCACCCACGGCCTGAAGTAGCCCGGCGGAGCAGGTCCGCCCGGTCATTTCGACCCTGGCGCGGCGGAGAGGAGAAATCCCTCTCCTGTCCTCTGCCATCCCGGCCCCGGACCATGGGGCTCCTCCAATCGGCGGCGCCGCCGCCCGCCATGTCGACCAACGTGGAGGAATTCCTCTCCGGCCCGTTCGCGGTCCGCGGCTCGCCGGCTAGCCGCCGGCGCGGACGTGAAAGATGTCGCCGTCCTTGACGATTTCGTCCCGGCCCGCCGCGTCGCGGGCGCAGGTGTCCCGCCGCACGGTCCAGGCCCGCACCTCGTCCTCGCCGACGGTCAGGAACGAAATCAGCCCGACGTGGCGGTAGACGACCCGCGACAGCCGCTCGATCCCGCTCTCCTTGAACCCGTACTCGATGAGGAACAGCTCCCGCTCCGCCGCGTCGAGCCGGCTTATCTCGGTCTCGATCCGGCCCGACAGCTCGATGTCGGCGAAGCCGTTCACCGCGCACTGCTCACGCACGCGGTCCCGGTCCGGGTACGAGCCCGGGCCGGACTGCTCCTCGTCGGTGTTCACCGCGACGATTATCGGCTTAGCGGTGAACAGGCCGAGCGTGCCGATCGCCTTGTGCTCGCCCGCCGACAGGCCCTGCCGGCTGACGAACCGCTCGTTCTCCAGCTCACCCCGCACTGCGGCCAGCAGCCGGCGCTCGCGCGCCTCCTCGTCGCTGAGCCGGTGGCGCTTGCGCTCGCCCTCGGCGATGCGCTCGAGCCGCGCCTCGACCACGGCGAGGTCGCGCAGCAGCAGCTCGGTCCGGATCGCGTCGAGCTGGCGCGCCGGCGTCTCGGCGCCCGCCGGCCAGGCCACCGCCGGGTTCTCGAACGCGCGGACGACCGCGAGGATGGCGTCGGAGTTCTGGATGAACTGCATCACCCGGGTCTTCTCGGACTGGCTCGCGCCGGGGTCATAGCCCGGCATGTCGGTGAACGTCAGGCTCGCCCGGGTCACCTTCCTCGGGTTGAAGATCGCGGCCAGCTCCGCCACCCGCGCGTCGTGGACCGGCGCGGTCGCGCCGGCGCGCGGACGGGCGGCCGGGTCGAACTCCACGCCGGTGAGCAGTGAAAAGACCGTTGTCTTCCCGCTCGCCGACAGACCGAAAATGCCGATTTTCATCCGTCTGGTCCTCGCGGCTCCTTTGGGTTTTGATTGCCGGGTGACTAACTGGAGGCGCGGAGTATACGCCTCCCCGGCGCGCCGTCAACCCCCGGCCGGGCCGTGGTTCACAGTTCATCGTTCGCCGCTCAGCCTCCCTCCCTCTCCCTTCGCCCCGTTCGCCTTCTTCCCCTTCCCTTTCTCTCCTCTCCCTTCCCTTTTCCCCCTTTCCCGTTTCCCATCGTGTCAGGCCCGCTTCATTCGTCTCAACCTCGTCCTCAACCTTGACCTGCCCGTGTCTGCCTCCCCGGTTCTCCAAGACCGAATTGCGTCCGCACGCAATTCGCCCTTCCTCGGCCCACGCCGCCAACCGTCGCATTGGCAACCGCCTCCGAATTTCCTCGCAGGCCCTGTTTCTTGTGGCGTCCAAACGTAAGTCACACACCGGCTGAGCATTGACGGCAGGGGGTATCCCCGGGGGCCGCTCCCGGTACCGCTCCGGAGATGCTGGTGGGGATGGGGTCTGGGTGTCAAAGTCAGGACATAGGTTACGCACTATTGTCACGACATGGGTAACACTCTTGTCTGCCGGCAACCGATACCTACGCTTCTGACTGGCATATCAGCCGCGCACAGACAGGCTTCACCACGCCGATCGGCAGGTCACAGAACCAGACCCGCCAGGTACTCTCGGCCAGACTCTCCAGCCCGAGCGATGTCGTCCCCAGGACCGCGGGGTAACCCGCCTTGTTCTGCAGCCAGATGCAACCGTCATGCCGGACGTGCCGACGCCCGAATCCCGGCTGGCAGCCGTACGGCCTGACGTCCTCCAGGTTGCGGCGGAGCACCGCCAGTCCACGCCGAGTCTCTTCCGCCATGTCCGGTGCATCCGTTCATGCCCGCCGTTCTGTTCCGTGCGGCCGCACGCGACACGCTCGAGTCTGGCTCCCAGCGACCGCCTCCATCCCTTGACGTCAGCGGTTCAGACCTCGCCGGGAGGTTCGGCTTGGCTGAACCCTGTGGCATCGTTCGCCACAGCAGCCGCGAGGCCAGACCTGTCAAGCCACCGGGCTTTGTCATCACAGTCTGTGATTTCAAGCTGGGCGCATTTTCCGCTCGACAGATTCCCGGCCGTCGTTACAATGGCTGGTGCGCGTTCGGTATGGGCCGTTCGCGACAAGACAGCAGTCCAACAAAGGAGGTCGTATGGCATGTAAAACCAAGGCGGCGCCGAAGAAGGCCGCGAAGAAGCCGGCGAAGAAGAAGCCGGCCAAGAGGAAGTAGCGGCGCTTCGCGTCGCGACGTCGCGGGGCGGCTCGGCCGCCCCGCGGCTTTTTTCCTTGACAAGCCGCCCGGTTCGCGCTACAACCTGAGTGCGCCGCGCCGGCGCGGGGCAGGCCGGCGGCAGTATGCCCGGTCCGGGCCCGTCGCGGGGCGGCGCGAGAGCAAGAAGGAGGTGTGGATGCATCGTTCAATGTGCGCGCTGGTCGGCATCATCGTGCTGGCCGGCATCGGGGCCGCGCAGTCCTGGCAGAGCGGCCCGCAGTCGCCGTTCGGCTTCTGCCGTTTCGACGGCGAGTACTTCCCCGGCACCGGCAAGGTTTACTTCCTCGGTGGCCGCATCGGCAACGCGACGACCCTCGGCGATATCTACAGCTACGACCCGGCCGCCGGCAGCTACGCCGACGTCGGCATCAACATGCCGAAGGCGGTCTCGAACTACGACATCTGCCTGCTCCGCGACGACCACGACCTGCCCGCGGGCGACACCTTCGGCCTGTACATCGTCGGCGGCCGCTACGACCAGGCGCCGAACTACACCGACTCGGTCCAGGTCTATTACCCGGTCAGTAACACCGCGGTGATAATGACGACCGACCAGTTCCCGGGCCGGGCCGGCGGCCAGATAACCGTCGCCCAGTCGGCGATTGCCTGGGACAACCGGATGTACGCGGTTGGCGGCTTCAGCCAGACCGGCAACGCGACGACCGGCGAGGCCTGGTGCTTCGACCCGCTCGCCGCCGCCGGCTCGCGCTGGACCCGGCTCGCCGACCTCGTGCTCGCCCGCGCCTACCCGATCGTCGCGCTCGTCGACTCGTTCCTGTTCGCGTTCGGCGGCGACACCTGGCGCTCGCCCGACTCGCTGATGGCCCGCGCCCAGTGCCAGCGGCTGAACCTGAACGACACCGCCGCGGGCTGGTCGCTGGTCGCCAGCCTGCCCGCGGCAAACGCCCAGGCGCGGGCGTTCGGGTTCGACTCGGACGAGTTCCACGAGTTCGCCGGCAAGGCGATTGTCGCCGGCCGGGGCGTCTGGCCGAGCGAGTCCGCCCACTGCTATCTCTACGACGTCGCGGCCGACAGTTGGGCGCCGTTCCCGAGCCTGGCCCAGCGCCGGCGCAACCACGCCGGCGCCTACCTGCCGCCCGAGGCAGGCGGGACCGGAGTCCCGGGGATATGGGTCTGGGGCGGCCGCCAGAACTCGGACACCAATGCCCTGCGCATAAGCGAGTACTATGCGATTGACGTCGTCGGTGTTGAGGAGCGCCCGGGCGGTCGCCTGCCCGCCTGCGCGGTCGCGCCGAACCCGGGCCGGGATGTACTCAGGCTCGCCGGTTCCGCGCCCGCGGCCCTGCACGATGTCTCGGGCCGGGCGGTGCTGGTGCTCAGCCCCGGGGAGAATGACGTCAGGGCAGTCGCGCCCGGGGTCTATTTCCTGCGCCCGGCCGGGAGCGGTGCGGCGCAGAAGGTGGTCATCCAGCGCTGACGAGATGAGCACTGGCGCCCCGGCGACCCTCGCGGTCCGAGCCCGGGGGGGCATCGGCCGCGGGCCTGATCTTCACACGACTTCTGTCGGGTGTCACCGGGGCGCCGTATGCTGAGCGCGGGCCGGGGTTTTCCCGGCCCGCGCCGCTTCTCCGGCGACGGTCCCGCGCCTACCGCGCTTGACGCTTGTCCTTGGCCCGATATCCTCTCCGAGGATTGGCACCGACCCGACCGCTGCTCAACCTGATGACGCGCGATGGCTGACGTCGCCGGCCGCCGCGATGTCGTGGTGGTCGGCGCCGGGATGGCGGGCTTGACGGCCGCGGCTTACCTGGCGCGGGCCGGGCTCAGGGTCGTGCTCTGCGAGAAGGAGGCGCGGACCGGTGGGCTGGTCAACTCGTTCGAGCGCGGCGGCTTCGTCTTCGACGGCGGCATCCGGGCAACCGAGAACTCGGGCGTGCTACTGCCGATGCTCGCGCAACTGGGTATCGAGGTCGACTTCCTGCCCAATCCCGTGTCAATCGGCATCGGCCGGGACGTGATCCGGGTTTTTTCCCGGGCGAGCCTGGCCGACTACCGGGACCTGCTGGCGCGGCACTTTCCGGAGAGCGCCGGCGACATCGAGGACATCGTCCGGGAGATCGCGAAGGTAATGGGCTACCTGGACGTGCTCTACGGCATTGACAACCCGCTGTTCCTGGACCTGAAGAGCAACCCGGGGTACGTGTTCCGGACCATCCTTCCCTGGCTGGTGAAGTACCAGCTGGCCGTTCCGAAGATAGCCCGGCTCAAGCAGCCGGTGGACGAGTACCTGCCCCGGCTGACCGGGAATCGCGCGCTGGTGGACATCATCGCCCAGCACTTCTTCCGCAAGACCCCGACGTTCTTCGCGCTGAGCTACTTCAGCATCTACCTCGACTACCGGTACCCGCGGGGCGGAACCGGCACCCTGCCCCGGGCGCTGGAGCGGTTCGTGCGGGCGCAGGGCGGTGAGGTCCGGACCGGGACCGCCATCACCGCAATCGACCCGGCGAAGCACGAGGTAACCGACGCCGCAGGCAACACCTACGGCTACCGCAGGCTGGTCTGGGCCGCGGACGCCAACGCGCTGTACCGGGCAATCGACCCGGCCGCGCTGAGGGACGACGACGCGGCAGGCCGGGTCCGGGTGCGGCAGGGGGCGCTGGCCGGCAGGGCCGGCGGCGACTCGGTGTTCACCGCCTACCTGCTGGTCGACCGCGACCCGGATTTCTTTGCCGGGCTATCGACCGGCCATTTCTTCTACACGCCCTCGACGGCCGGGTTGTCCGGCGCCGCGCTCGAGGAGCTGGCGACCGACGGCGGGTTCGTCGTTGACCGGGCGCGCATCGCCGAATGGCTGAAGCGACACATTGAACTGAACACTTTCGAGATATCCATCCCGGCGCTCAGGGACCCGGGCCTGGCGCCCGCGGGCCGGACCGGGCTGATCGTCAGCCTGCTGTTTGACTACCGGCTTACCCGGCACGTCCGCGATCTGGGCTGGTATGACGATTTCCGGGAGCTGGTGTCAGCGCGGTTGGTCGAAGTACTGGGCTCGAGCATCTACCCCGGGCTTGGGTCGGTGGTGGCCGACAGCTTCACCTCCACCCCGCTGACGATCGAACGGATATCGGGTAACCACGAGGGCGCGATAACTGGCTGGGCCTACACCAACGACTTCATCCCGGCCGAAAGCCGGATGCCGAGGATCGCCCGGTCGGTGCTGACCCCGGTGCCGGACGTGCTCCAAGCCGGGCAGTGGACCTTCAGTCCGTCCGGGCTGCCGGTTTCCATCCTGACCGGCAAGCTGGCCGCGGACCGGGTTGTCAGGGCCCTGGCGTGAGCCCGGTCAGCCGCAGGCTCCGGCCCCAGACCCTGCGGCCGAGGTCGCGGTCGAGGGCGCGCGCCGCCGGCTTCTCCTCGATGGTCAGATGGAAGAACCGGCCGCTCACCCCTGCCAGTTCCGGCGCCGCAGCCAGGTAGTAGAGCGCCTCGCCGGAGATTGCCGGGTCTTTGAGGAAGTGCCAGGTCACGTTGTGCAGCCACCACCGATAGAACGAGCCGTTGTTGCTGCCGATGTTGGTCCGGACGTCCCCGGGGTGCATCGCATTGATAGTCACGCCCGTGCCGGCAAGGCGGTCGGCGAATTCCCACGTCGTCAGTAGCTGGGCGGTCTTGGATGCGCCGTAACTGCGCAGTCCCCGGTAGCGGCGGACCTGCCAGTCGAGGTCGTCGAGGTCGAGGCCGCCGAAGCGGTGGCCCTCGGAGTTGACCTGGATGATGCGGGCCGGCGCGCTCCTTCTCAGCCGCTCGAGCAGCAAGTGGGTGAGCAGGAACGGGGCGAGGTGGTTCACGCAGAAGACTGTCTCGAACCCGTCGCGGGTGACTGTCCGGCCGGTCGAGTGCAGGCCGGCGGAGTTTATCAGCACGTCGATCCGGGGGTGGTTCTCGAGCAGGGTGTCCGCCGCCCGGCGCACGGCCCCGAGATCGGTGAAGTCGGCCACGACGACGTCGACCGGGACGGCGTGCCGCGCGTGCAGTTCTTCACGGACCGCCGCGGCCTTCGCCGGGTTCCGTGCGACGATGACGATTCCGGCGCCGCCGCGGGCAAGGCGCCGGACCGCCGCCAGCCCGACGCCCGAAGTCGCCCCGGATACGACGCAGGTCCGGTCCTGCATCGAGGTCTCGGTGGCTCTCTGGGTCGCGCGCCGGTTTACGAGGAACATCAGTTCGTCCGGCACCCGTCGCTTCGGCATGGCGGCTATCGCTACCCGAAGAACCGGCGCATGAACTTCCGGTAGGATTTCCGGAAGAACGGGACCCCGTTGAAGATGTCTCCCCAGAGGTCGTAGTAGTCGCGCTGTTCGATGATTCGCCCGTCCGGGTGCAGGGTCAGCCTCGTGCTGCCGTAGATCGGTGTGCTCGGGAACTTGCGGAAGACCATCGTCATCTTCCAGTCCATGAAGATCGTGTTGCCGTTCCGGGCGACGGCGTGGATGTCCATCTGCAGTTTCTCGCAGCGTTTCGTAAGCCGCTCGCAGAGCGTGACGAACTCACGCTTGCCCTCGACGCGCTGGATTGAATCCTGGAACACGATGCCCGGGTGGTAGTACGGGAAGATGTGCGACCAGTCGGGCTTGCCTTCGGAGTTGTAGGTCCTGGACCACAGCTCGCGGACCGTGTCGACGTCCAGCGGCCTGAGCCGCGCCGCATCGCCGTCTGCCATCAGCCGGTGGTCCGGTGGCTGTCTCTCGCCACCACGGTCCGGGCATTGCCGCGCCGGGTCATCGTGGGAGCTTACCAATCAGGCCGGGGCAGGTCTAGTCTGTTCGGGCGCCGCTACCAGCGGATGAGCACGCCGCCCCAGGTCAGCCCGGCGCCGAACGCGACCAGCGCGACAAGGTCGCCGGGCCGGACCCGGCCGGCGCGGCGGGCTTCGTCGAGCGCGATGATCGTCGTCGCCGAGGAGGTATTGGCGTACTTCTGGATGTTGATGAATACCCGCTCGTTGGGGAACTTGAGCAGCTTGCTGACCGCCTCGATGATCCGGAGGTTGGCCTGGTGCGGGATGAGCAGGTTGATGTCCTCGACCCTGACCTTGGCGGCGTCGACGAGCCTGTGGACCGCCTCGGCCATCGAGCGCACCGCGACCTTGAAGATCGCGTTGCCGTTCATCCTGAGGAAGTGCAGCCGCTGTTCGAGCGAGCTGGCCGATGCCGGGATCGCCGACCCGCCCGCCGGCATGTAGAGGTCCGGCCCGCGCGTGCCATCGGCGGCGAGGTAGTCGGCGATGATGCCCCGGTCGCCGGGCGGTTCGAGCCGGACGATTGCCGCGCCCGCGCCGTCGCCGAGGAGCACGCAGGTGCCGCGGTCGGTCCAGTCGGTGATCCGCGACAGGACCTCG
The DNA here is from genome assembly GCA_046485285.1 of bacterium. GTDB lineage: Bacteria > Hydrothermota > Tepidihabitantia > Tepidihabitantales > Tepidihabitantaceae > DSBX01. The sequence goes on along the minus strand of JAWOHE010000006.1, from coordinate 7,734 downwards.
ACCCCGACGACGAGGACGGTCCGGTACGAACCGGTGGCGATGAACTTGCGGGCGACCGCGAGCGCGTAGATGAAGCCGGAGCAGCCGGCGCTGACGTCCATCGCCGCGGCCTTCTTCGCGCCGAGCTTGGCCTGGAGCACGCAGGCGGTCGAGGGGAAGAGCATGTCGCCGGTGACGGTGCCGACGAGGATGAGGTCGACGTCCTCCGGGCCGAGCCCGGCGTCGGCGAGCGCGCGCCGGCTCGCCCGCAGCGCGAGGTCGGACGCGGCCTCGCCCGGCGCGGCGATGCGTCGCTCCTTCATCCCGGTCCGCTCGGTTATCCACTCGTCGGAGGTGTCGACCATGCGCTCGAGCTCCTCGTTGGTCATCACCCGTTCGGGGACATCGAACCCGGTGCCGGCGATGACCGCGGAGTAAGAGCAGGCGGCGTCGCCCGGCCCCGCCGCAGAGTGTTTAGTTAAGCTTGTCAACAATACATTTTCTTCGCTTTCCGCGCCTCGTCAAGTCGCGGGCCAGACCGCGGCCGGCTGTTGACAAGAGTCGACCGCGCCTTAGGATAGTGCCGTGGCGGTCGTGACGGAGCCGAGGGTTGACGCGCCTGGCCCGGCAGGCGCGGTCTGCGCGCGCGGATGAAGTTCGGCCGCCGGTTGTTTCCGGAGCGCCGCTACCGCCTGCCGCTGAAGTGGGTGCTGCTCGCGGTGATGGGCGGGGTAGCGGTTTTGATTGTGGTGGTGCTGAGGCGACTGGCCGGCTAGCGGCCGAAAGGAGTCTTTCCGTGACCAAGCTGCACTTCAACTACAAGGACGTGTTCCGCGCCCTGCGCCTGGGATTCTCGGCCAAGAAGGTCTGGATGGCCTTCCTCGGCCTCGTCTGCGGCCTCGCGGGCTACTCCATTCTGACCTACCTGGCCCACGCCGCCGCCGGGTCGGACTTCGCGACGGTCTGGGCCGAGTACCGCTTGCTGCCGTTTGCCGACCCCTTCCTCTACCCGTTCCCTTGGTACTCGTGGGTCATCTACGCGCTCGGCCTCTTGTTCTTCGTCTGCGCGATGCTGCTCACCGGCGCGGCGGTCAGCAAGGTCGCCTACGAGCAACTGCGGGGCGACGAGTTCTTCGAGTCGCGCGAGGCCTTTCGCTTCGCGTTCCGCCAGTGGTCCTCGGTGCTGGCCAGCCCCCTGCTCGTCATCGGCTTTGCCGCGGTCATCGTCGGCCTCGGCGTCATCGCGAGCCTGATTGCGGGTATTCCCTGGCTCGGGGAGGTCTGGCTCGGAATCGTCGCCCTGCCCGGCTTCTTCGCCTCGCTGTTCGTTGTCTACCTGCTTATCGTCCTGCTGACCTCGTTCCTGCTCGGCCCGAGTATCGTCGGAGCCACCCGCAACGACACGTTCGACACCGTTTTCGAGGTCTTCTCCTGCCTCAACGAGCAACCGGCGCGGCTTGTCTTGTACGTCCCGACTGTCGCTGCGCTCGCCAAGTTAGGGTCTGCCCTGCTCGCCGTTGCGGCAACAGCCGCAGGGACAATTTGTTACTGGACCCTGCGCATCCTCCCGGGCGACCGTCTCGATGACGTCCTGACCAACGCGGCATACTACTTCAACGTGACCCTGCCGGACTGGTGGCCCGAGCCATTGCGAGCACTATTCCACGGCTTCGTCGACTGGCTGGGCCTGTCCGAGGCGTACATCCTAGGCGACTATGTATCGATCAACTGGACGAGCGACGTCGGCTCGGTACTCGTGGCGCTAGTTCTCTATGTCGTAGCGTTAATGGTTGTCGCTTTCGGCTGCTCCATATGGTTCTCCGGCAACACCTTGGTGTTCGCCGTGCTCGCCAAGAAGAAGGACGACCGGAACATCCTCGAGCTGCCGGACGACGACGAGCTGCTGGCGCCTGTGGTTGATGTCCCTGGGTACAAACCGGGTGAGGAGCAACCTGTCGCCGAGAAGGCGGCCCCTGAGGAAGCCGGTTCCTGAGCCTGCCCGGCGGAACCACCCCCGGCCCGACGCGACCAGCCTGCGCATCCGGATAACCGGGCAGGTCCAGGGGCTAGGTTTCCGGCCTCACGTCTACCGTCTCGCCCGTACCTTCGGGGTGCGCGGCACGGTTGCCAACACGACGGCTGGAGTGGTCATTCTCGCCCAAGGCAGGCGCAGCCGGGAGTTTGCCGACAACCTGCGAAAGCGTCCGCCGCCGCTGGCGCTGATCGCTACCTTTGAGGTCAGCACGGTGCGGGACCGGCGGCGCGCCGACTTCAGGATCGTGGCCAGCCGGCGGACGGGTGGGCGCCGGGCGGCGGTCCTGCCCGACATCGCCACCTGCCCGGATTGCCGCCGCGAGCTTACAGACCCGCAGGACCGACGGCACGGCTACCCTTTCACGAACTGCACGCTGTGTGGCCCGCGCTACTCAATCATCACGACCCTCCCCTACGACCGTCCCAATACGACAATGGCCGGTTTCAGGATGTGCGCGGCCTGCCGGGCTGAGTACGGCGACCCGGACAACCGGCGCTTCCACGCCCAGCCGGACGCGTGCCCGGTCTGCGGCCCGGCCGTACGGCTTCTCGACCGCCAAGGCAGGCCGCTCAGAAGCCTGCACCCGGTGGCGCGGGCGGCCAGAGCCCTGGCCGCTGGGCGTATTGTCGCAGTACGGAGCTTGGGCGGGTTCCAGCTGGCCTGTGACGCGTCGAACGACACGGCTGTCGGCCGGCTGCGAAGCCGGAAGGCGCGACCGACAAAGCCCCTCGCAGTGATGGTCGAGGACTTGGCAACTGCGCGGGAATTCTGCCGGGTCGGCCGGTCAGGCCGGACGCTGCTGGGTTCCGCGCGCGCGCCCATCGTCCTGCTCGAGAAGCGCCCCCGGCCGCACATCCACCTCTCCCACAGGCTGGCGCCCGACAACAACCGGCTCGGCGTGATGCTCGCCTACACGCCCCTGCACCTGCTGCTGTTCTCCGAGCTACGCCGCATGACCGGGCGACCGGCGGTGCTCGTGATGACGAGCGCCAACCACCGTGACGAACCGCTCGTGGAAGACTCCGAGGAACTGGTCGGTACGCTGGGCGGCGTCTTCGACCTCGTCCTGACCCACAACCGGCCGATCGCCAACCGGTGTGACGACTCGGTCGTGCTGGCCGACTCGCCCGCGATACTGGTGCGCCGCGCAAGGGGATGGGCTCCCTCTCCCATTCGCCTCCGGCCGGGGTTTCACGTGAAACGCCCCGTCCTCGCGGTCGGCGCCGACATGCGTACCTGCTTCTGCCTCGCGTCCGGGCAGCAGGCCTGGCTGAGCCCACATATCGGCAGCCTGGCTGGCCTGAACGCCGAGCGGTTCTTCCTCGAGACCCTCTGTCGCTACTTGGACTGGACTAGGCTGGCACCCGAGGCGATCGCCTGCGACCTGCACCCTGACTACCTGTCGACGCGGCTCGCAGAGCGCCTAGGCCACGAGCTCCACCTACCGGTGCGCCGGGTACAGCACCACTATGCCCACGCGCTAGCCGCGCTGGCGCCCGGCTGCGGGTTCGGCAAAGAGGAGGACCGACAAAGCGGCAGAACAACCTTGGCGCTCTGCTTCGACGGCACCGGCTACGGCACGGACAACGCAGTGTGGGGGTCGGAGTTCTTGTTACTTCGGCCTGACCTGAGTTGGGTCAGATCCGGTCATCTGAGCTATCTGTGGCTAACCGAGTCCGGCAGCGAGGCCCCGAACCCGGCGCGAGTGGCCTCGGGCTACCTGCGCCACATTCAGAAGGGTAACCGTAACGCAGCCGCGCTCCAAGGGACGCCCACCTCGAGCCTGGGCCGCCTCTTCGATGCCGTGGCAGCGCTCGCCGGCGTGAAGCGGCATGTGACCTTCGAGGGCGAGGCGGCCGTTGCGCTCGAGGCGGCGGTCGCCCGCCCCGAGCGGGGGCGCTACGAGCTGCCCGTCTGCCAGACAGACGACGGAACGTTCCTGCTGGACCCGGCGGTTCTGCTACGCTCGGTCCAGAAGGATGTCGCGCGCGGGGTTGCCCCGGGAAGGATTGCCGCACGCTTCCACCGCGGCGTGATCCGGTCTACGGCCGATGCCGCACTCGCCATCGCTGGCGCCAACAGGGTTTCCCAAGCCGTCCTCGTCGGCGGGGCGTTCCAGAACACCCTCTTGCGGGTCGGGGTTGCCCGACGTCTGGCCACTCAGGGGGTCTCGGCATTCGTCCCGACAATGGTCCCGATCAACGATGGCGGCATTGCTCTCGGACAGGCTGTCGCCGTCGGTGCGACAGGGACTTTTGTCGCTTGACATCTGTCAGTCGCCGACTAGTATCCTACTAGTTCAGCACAACTCGTAACCTCTGTGGACTGCCCCGAATGGGGGCGGTAACTTCTTTTGCGTGAGGAGGTTATCCGCCAGCGTGCTGTGGATAACCTGTGAAGCGTTGCCGTTTGTGCTGTCGTGTAGCGGGGTTCGCCAAGTTGGCTTGCTCCGCGTGACGTTGCTATTGACAGGCCTTAGAGGCCAGCAGGGCCGGCCTGTTCCGAGAGAAAGGGGTGGCAGATGCTCTTCGCGGACGGCAAGCTCCGCGCGAGCCGGCCCGTGGATCCTGACGCGCGGGCGCCAGGGTTGCCGCGGGCGGCGGCTGACGATGGCGCCCACGGATTGTGGACGCAGGTACTGGAATTCCTGAAGTCGCGAATCAACAAGGAAGGCTACGAAACCTGGCTCGCGCCAACGAAGGGCTGGGCTGTTTCGGACGACGCGCTGGAGGTCTCGGTCCCCAACGGCTTCTTCGCCGACTGGATAAGCCAACACTACGCAGCCAACGTTCGGGAGGCGCTTGTGTCGATATCCGGGCGCGACCTCAAGTTGTCCTTCAGGGCGCGCGACGCGACCGACGCAGCTTCGCTCCGCCGTCCCTCGGCTGTCTCGCCCCGTCCGGGCGGCGACAACGGCGCCCGCCTCCACGGCAGGTATACGTTCAGCAACTTCGTTGTTGGCGAGAACAGCCGCTTTGCCACCGCCGCCGCGCACAGTGTCGCCGAACGGCTTGGGGTAGCCTACAACCCCCTGTTCTTGTACGGCGGGGTAGGGCTGGGCAAGACCCACCTGCTCCAGGCTATCGGCAATCACGCTCTGACGCAGAACCCGCGGCTGAAGGTCCACTACGTCCCGGCCGAAACACTGTTCCTTGAGCTCATCCAGGCAATCGAGAAGAACTCGCGGCTCGAGTTCAAACAGCGCTACCGAGTATTGGACCTGCTGCTCCTCGACGACGTACACTACCTTGTAGGGAAGGAACGGCTCCAAGAAGAGGTCTTTCACATCTTCAACCACCTGAACGACGCTGGCAGTCAGGTGGTGTTCACTAGTGACCGCCCCCCGCGAGAGATACCTACTCTCGAAGACCGCCTCGTCTCCCGGTTGGGTTCCGGGCTGGTTGTCGACGTGCAAGCGCCGGACCTGGAGACACGCGTTGCGATACTGAAGCAGAAGGCGGCGCTCGAAGACCGCGAGTTGTCGCACGAGGTAGCGCTCTATGTAGCCGCCCGGATCAGGGCCAGCGTCCGCGAATTGGAGGGTTGCCTGGTCAGGATTCTCGCCCTGGCCTCTCTTACCGGCAGGCCGATAACAACTGCGCTTGCCGAGGAAGCCACCCGCGGCTTGGTCGATGTCCCCACGTTGCCCGACGGAAATGCCATCGTGGCAGCCACCGCTGATGCTTTCGGTGTCACAGTCGCGGACCTTCGTGGGCCGCGCCGCACGAAGCAGTTGGCGCTTGCGCGCCAAGTCGCGATGTACCTGTTGCGGAAGACGCTGTCGATGTCTCTCAAAGAAGTCGGGTACTGCCTCGGAGGGAAAGACCATACAACAGTAATGTACGCGGTCGAGAAGATTGACAAACTGCGGATCACCAACTTGGAGCTGGACGCTAGGATTCTTCGGTTGACGGCCGGGATAAACCGTGGGTAGTCTGTTGAAACGGCTTCTTGTTCGCCAGCTAGGCGCAGTTGTCTACATCAGAACCACTTGTATTTCGTCTCCTGTCTTGCTGCGAAGGCTCGAGAGCATATGGAATTAGCCGTATCCACTATTCTCCACCCCCGCAACAACAACAACAGGTTTAGTTTAGTTGCTTGTTGTTGTCTGGATTACCGCTCCAAGGCTGCTGACAGATCCCTGATCAGATCGTCAGGTTCCTCGATCCCAACCGACATTCTGATTCCACCCGGATCGATTTTGCCCTTCCGTTGCTCCTTGGCATCAACAACTGCGTGAGTCATTCCTCCTGGGTACTCAACTAGACTCCTGATCTGGCCCAAACTGACTGCAAGAGTAATCGTATAAGCATCTCTGGCAATGTGGTTGACAACCCGAGAGGCAGTTCGGCGTCTCTGATCAGACGTGCGGCCCTCCATCTCAAAATAGAGCATATTCCCGGGCGCGAACTTACCTTTGTAGTCATGCATCTGTCGGCGAGCAAGTGCATACTGGGGGAAACTGGCAAGACCGGGGTATGAAACAGAACGGACTCGCGAATGTTCTTGGAGGAATTTAGCAACGACACCTGCATTATCCTGCATTCTGCGCATCCGCAGGGGCAAGGTGCTGATTCCGTACACCAGTATGTGCCACGCGTTATAGGGCGACAGACTACAACCGACGTCTTTACGCAACTGGACGAGCTTTCCGACCGTGGTGAGATGCCGGCGGTTGGCCAGCACCGCACCGCCCATCACCGTGCCGAAGCCGCCAACCGACTTGGTCAGGCTGAGACACACAAAATCAGCGCCTAAGGTGAGTGGCCGCTGGCAAAACGGAGACGCAAACGTGTTGTCGACGACAAGAACTACCGGGGTGCGACGACCCCGGTTCAGAATGGCGAGCTCGCTTGCCAAGTCAGCCAAGTCAACGAGTCGGCAGGTAGGATTCGCGGGGGACTCACAGTAAACCACACGCGTCGAAGACGTTACGCTCGCTCGAAGTGTACCTCGAACTGACAGGTCGACAAACCGGACCGGAATCCGGAGGCGCTCATTTAGGTGCTTCCGCACCAGATCACTGGTGCATCCGTAGGCTGGCAGGTGAACCAGTAGTTCGCTGGACCCGCGCTTGCGCTCCGCCCTGCCAGGCGCAGCCGACTCCCCCAGCAGGACAGTCAGAAGGGTGCTGATCGCAGCCATTCCGGTCGAAAACACCAGGGAGATGTCGGCTTCCTCGGCGATTGCCAGATGCTCCTCGAGTAGGTCCTTGTTGGGGTCATCAAGCCGGTCATAGACAAAGCGCCACTTGCGACAGTCCTGCCCGCAGGCCCGGGCCGCGAAGTCGGCAAACGCCGCTGCGCCCTCGGACGCCGACCGGAAACGGAAATTCGTAGACGACGAGAGCGGAGGAACCACATGGCGTTCGAAGTCCCACCGGCCTGAGACGTTGCGGCCGTAGATCAACCTTGACTCCGCCGAGTAACTGCTCTCGGCCGGGCGCCGCCTGCTGCGTTGCTTCTTGGTTGGCATAGGATTTCTCCTTGAGAAGAGATTAGCAGCGTGTGGCCGAGTGGCAAGTGGAGAGAGGATGTCCCGATCTTAGTTGAAATTAGGGAGAGCGGTTCCCCTGCCCGGATGGTATCATCTGGGTTAACAACGAAAGGAGAACCGCGTGAGAAGGTACAGCAGATGGTCGTCGGCCGCAAGTCGAAGGGTCCGGTCGGCGGGTGCGCAGGTGCTGGCTGCGCTGGACCGGGACGAGATGCTCGAGCTGC
>JAWOHE010000066.1:0-17441 GCA_046485285.1 bacterium | reverse complement strand
GTGGCGCTGGTGTGCGGCCGGGCTACTGCACGCCGAGCAGCACTTCCGGCGTGTGGCCGGCTACCGGCACATCGGCGCGCTGCTGTCCGCGCTCGACCGCATCGGCGGCGGCGCGGTTGACGGCACGGAAAAGGTCGCGTAGAGTGAGTAGGGAGCCGCTCGCATTTTCAACTGAACGGGGGACATGCTCTCCATCCGGGTAGCCACGCTGCCGAATCCACTCAACTAGGTCATAGCGATACCGCCAGAGACCATGCTCCTCGTCATTCTCCTCCACCAGGCCGGAAAGGGCATAGGGTCGAGGGCCGCGGGAGGGACCGGCCACCCAGGAACGCGGTGATATCGACACTCCACCCTGCTGTATCCAGGGGGTCTGCGGGAGATGGATCCAGGTGTCGGAGTTGACATTGTACTGCAAGAAGTCTCGGCTGTTGTTGCCGACCAGCACGAAGAGGCTCTCCGCGTTGGCGGGAGAGGACCTCGTGTAGCACATTGCCCCGCCTTCATACACCGCCGCGGGCAGGTCCTCCAGGGCCTCCCAACCGAGGAGGGATAGCAGTCCGGTTGGCGTATCCCACTCGCACCAGTCTCCGGCAACGTGCTGCCACCGCGTCCGCCAGATGTAGCTCCCGCGCGGCAACGGAGCAGAGGCCGCGAACTCACTGGCGGGCACTATCGTGTCCAATACCGGGAGTCTGGTACCACTGTCAATGACTTGGAGCTGGTAGGCCCGGGCTTCTTCCTGCGCGGACCAGTCGAACACAACCCAGTCACCGGCCGTGGTCGTGCCGTCAGCCGGGACCGGTGCGCCGCCGGCGATCGCGACTCTCCGGCCAACCGGAAGCTGGACACTGGACTCCAGATACCGTCACCGCGCGCCCGCGTGGCCCGCGTGCGCCAGTACAGGGTTATGCCCTCAGGCAACCGACCGCGATCGGGACGGTACTCGGCAGCGCCAGTCCGGACATCCAGCAGCGGTGCGCGAAAGTCGGGTTCGCCGGCCACCTGCAGGTGGTAGCCCCGAGCAGCGACCAGAGGCTCCCAGTCCAGATGAAAACCCCGTGACGGGACTTCGCCTCCATCCGGCGGCGAGAATCCATCCGGTGCCCAGTCAAGTTGATCGAACGGTCGCCGCCAGAGACGCGGCGTGATGTTGCCGACCAGCAGGTAGAGATAGCCGCTCAGCAAAGTCTGAGGGCTACTGAACGGCCGAAAGGCAAGCGCACAACCCTTACCGACCTCCTCCGGAAGAGGTATGGGCGCCACCTGGCTGTTCGGGTTGGGCCAATCTCCCTCCAGACCCCAGGGATAGCGGAATGTGTAGACACTGACCTCTTGGCAGTAGGGGTCATCGGTTACAACGAACAACCGCTGCCCGCTGCCGCGTTCATATGCCATTGCCCCGGCCTGTTCGATGACTGGAGGAATTCCCTCACTGTCTTCACCGAACTCCATCCAGAGCCCGTTTGCCTCGTCGTAGGCATAGAATACGTCGGAGTAATCACCGACCGCTACGAAACAGTGACCACGCCCGCGAGCCATGCAGCCACCCGGACCTGCCTCCCATTCGTCCTCACCGCCGACTGGGGCAAGCGGCACCCACTCACCGAAGGCCATCACCGTCAGGGCCGCGAGGGCGAGCAACAGGACTAGGGGGGGGGCGGACTGTCTCTTGTGTTGGTGCATTTGTGCCTCCTTCGCACCACGGTCCCTTACCGACTCCAGCGCCGATGGGCACCCATCGTGCCGGCTTCCTTCCGCGCTCTCGCGGCGGTGCCGGCGTCATACCTGCGGACAGGCTGAGTGTAGCACCCCCTCGCCCATCCGTCAAGATGACAGACGCACCTGCCCGGCCGCACCCTCCCGGCCCCGGACCGCCCGGGGAAGGAACCCGCCTACTCAACCAGCACCTGCCGGCTGGATTCGCCGGTATCCTGCCCCCTGCGCCGCCACTCCGGCCGGTCCTGGAGGCGCAGTGGCCGGTGCCGGTGAGCGGGCTGAAGGAGCAGGCGGAGTGAGGCTACTTGCCGGTCAGCCGGCGGCCCTCGGCGAGCGCGGCGATGTTGAGCTCGACGAGCGCGGGCTTGACGGTCTGGCGGATGGCGTCGCGGAAGCTCTCGACCGGGAACTCGAGGAAGCGCGAGACCGCGCCGAGCATCACGACGTTCTGGACCCGCGCGTTGCCGAGCCGGACCGCGGTGGCGAACGCCGACACGGCGACGTGCCGGCGAACCCGCGCGGCGATGCGCTCGTCGAGCGAGGCGTCGTCGGGCCGCTCGACGAGCCCGGACTGGACCGGCAGGGGGTCGAGGCGGTACTCGTCGTAGACCAGCCGGCCGTTCCGGGCGAGGAAGTGACTGTAGCGCAGGGCCTCGAGGCGCTCGAACGCGACGACCATGTCGGCCGTGCCCTCCTCGATGAGCGGCGAGTAGACCTTCCGGCCGTAGCGGACGTGGGTGCTGACACTGCCGCCGCGCTGGGCCATCCCGTGGACCTCGCTCTTCTTGACGTCGAGCCCGGCCGACAGCGCGACGCTGCCGAGCAGGTCCGAGAACAACAGCACGCCCTGCCCACCGACGCCGCAGACGAGCAGGTTCACGAAATCGCGCCCTTCGGGCAGACGTCCGCGCACATCCCGCAGCCGACGCAGACCGACTCGGCGATGTCGGACTTGCCGTCGCGCATCGTCAGCGCCGGGCAGCCGAGCCTGATGCAGGTGCGGCAGGCGACACACTTCTCCCGGTCGACCTTGCGCGGCCGCTCGCGCAGGCGCACGAGCAGGGCGCAGGGCCGCTTTGACACCACGACCGCCGGGCCCGGGCGGTTGAGAATCTCGCGCATCCGGCGACGGGTCTCGCGCACCGCGTAGGGGTCGAGCTCCTCGACCCGTTCGACGCCGCAGGCCCGGGCGAGCCCGGCGATGTCGACCGGCCGGACCTGCCCGCCGGCGAGCGTCCGGCCTGTGCCCGGGTGGTCCTGGTGGCCGGTCATCCCGGTCGTGCTGTTGTCCGAAACGATCGTCACGACGTCGCCGCCGTTGTAGACCGTATTGATGAGCCCGGTGATGCCGGAATGGAAGAATGTCGAGTCCCCGATGATGGCGACCCGACGGCGGCCGTCGGTACTGCCGAGTGCCTTGTCGGCCCCGTGGGCGACGGTTATCGAGGCGCCCATGTCGATGCAGGTGTCCATCGCGCTGTGGGGCGGCAGCGCGCCGAGGGTGTAGCAGCCGATGTCGCCGGCAATGATGACCTCGCGCTTCTGGAGTGCGAAGAACATCCCGGTGTGCGGGCAGCCGGGACAGAGCGCCGGTGGCCGGTTCGGCAGGTCCGGCTCCGGTTCGACCTTTGACTCGGTGCCGGCGAGCGAGTGCCGGACGACCGCCGGGCTGAGCTCGTGCCAGCGGGGCAGGCGGTCCTTGCCGGTGACCTTGAGCCCGAGCGCCCTGACCTGGAGCTCGATGAACGGGTCAACCTCCTCGACAACCACGAGCTTGCTGACCCCCTCGGCGAAGCGGGTGACCAGCCCGGCCGGGAAGGGATGAACCATCCCGAGCTTGAGGAACGATGCCTTCGGGAAAACCTCGCGGGCGTACTGGTAGGCAACGCCGTCGCAGATGACCCCGAGCTCCGGCTCGCCGGGCTCGATGCGGTTGAGCGGGGTCTTCTCTGAGTACTCACGCAGGCGGTCAATGCGCCGCTCGAGGTCGATGTGCCGCACCCGGGCGAACGCCGGGAGGATTATCGTCTTGGCCGGCTGCTTCTCGTAGCCCTTGACCGCCCGCTCGGAGCGGGTACCGAGCTCGACGATCGAATTCGAGTGGGCCACCCGGGTGGTAAGCCTCACCAGCACCGGGATGTCGTGCTGCTCGGAGATATCGAAGGCGAGCCGGGTGAAGTCGAGTGCCTCCTGGCTGTCGGCCGGGCAGAGCACGGGAATCTTTGCGGCGAGGCCGTAGTAGCGGTTGTCCTGCTCGTTCTGCGAGGAGTGCAGGCCGGGGTCGTCGGCGGTGATGATGACCAGCCCGCCGTTGGCGCCGACGTAGGCCGCGGAGAAGAGCGGGTCGGCGGCGACGTTAAGCCCGACGTGCTTCATCGCCGCAAGCGCCCGGGCGCCGGCGATCGACGCCCCGAGCGCGACCTCGAGCGCTACCTTCTCATTGACCGACCACTCGCAGTAAACCTCGGGGTAGCCGGCCAGGTTCTCGAGTATCTCGGTCGAGGGTGTGCCGGGGTAGGCCGCGGCAACGTGGCAGCCGGCCTCCCACGCCCCCCGGGCAACGGCCTCATCCCCTGACAGCAGCTTCCTGTTCATAGCTCCGGACCCGCTCCTCGCCCTTCAGCACCGCGAGCATCCGCTCGGCCAGGGCCGCCATCTCCTCCTCGCCCGGGAAGACGAGCATTCTCGGGCAGAGACCCTTGACCCAGCCCTTCAGCGTGGTGATGAGCCGGCGCGAGCGGGCAAGCCCGCCGGTCAGCACGATGGCGTCCACCGCGCCGCGGCAGACCGCCACCTGGGCGCCGATCTCCTTGGCGATCTGGTAGATCATCGCCTCATAGACCAGCACCGCCTGCGGGTTGCGCTTGGCGACGAGGGCCTCGATGGCCGGCACGTCGTCGGTTCCGAAGTACGAGTACAGGCCGCCCTTGCGCTGGAGCAGGTCGAGAATCTCGTACTCCGAGTAGCGGCCGGAGAAACAGAGCCGGACCAGTGCCGGCGAGGGCAGCGTCCCGGCCCGCTGGGGCGAGAACGGACCCTCGGCATTGGCGTTGCTGGCGTCGACCTGGCGGCCGCGCACGTGCGCGGCGACGGTAAAGCCGGTGCCGAGGTGGACGACCACGAAATTGCACTTCGCGTACGGCTTGCCGAGCTTCCGGGCCGCCGCCTTGGCGACCGTCCGGCAGCTGAGCGCGTGCGACAGCGACCGGCGTTCGATGCCCTTGAGGCCCGAGACCCGGGCAACGTCCCAGAACTCGTCGGTCGACTCCGGGTCGACGAAGAACGCCGGGACGCTCAGGTCCTCGGAAAGCTCGTGCGCTACCAGCGGACCCAGGAGTGACGGGTGAAGCGTCTGGACCCGGCCGCGCCGGATGTCGGAGACGACCCGGATGCTGACCCGGTAGACGCCGCCCGGCAGGGGCAGCAGCGGGCCGCCCCGGCTGACAATCGCGTCAAGCCTGCTGCGCTCGACCCGGTGCCGGTCGAGGACCACCATCACCGCCTCCTTGCGGAGGCGATACTGGTCGAGGACCATTTTGTAGCGCGCGAGCTGGGCCGGCGGGTGGACTATGTCTTCGGAGACCAGACGCTGTCGGTTCTTGAAAACGGCGACTTTGGTGGAGCCGCCACCAGGATTGATGGCAAGGATGAACATTCTGACGAGTATACACACAATCGCATGATTGTCAATGTCTCACGGAGCGTCGGACAGGGTGGCGCTAGCCGCGGATAGGAAGGGCCCGGGCGATTGCCTCGTCGTAACTGCTGGTCAGGGCAAAGGTTGCAAGCGCAAGCTCCCTGCGCAGTTCGGGGGCGACCGTTCCGTCGCGGCCCAGGGTTTCGACGACCCGGGGGTACCACTCCGCGCCCGGGACCGCGGCAACGTGATGGAAGTTCTTGGCGGCCGCTCGCAGCAGGGTGACGCCGCCGATGTCGATGAGTTCGACCAACTCGGACTCGGGCGCCCGTCGGCTCACACCGTCCGCGAACGGGTAGAGGTTGCAGACGACGACGTCGATACGGTCTGCCGCCGGGTCGGTACGCTGGTTCAGTATCCCGGCAGCGATGCGCGGGTGGATCGTCTTGACCCGTCCGCCCAGAATCTCCGGCGCCCCGGTCCAGTCGGATATCTCAATGACCGTCAGCCCGGCGGCCCTGAGCGCGGCCGCGGTTTTAGAGGTCGAGAGCAGGCGGTGGCCGGAGTCAACGAGCGCGCGGCCCATGCCCTCGATGCCCCGCTTGTCCCAGACCGAGAGGACCGCGTAGTGATTTTCAGGCGCCATACTTGGCGAGTCGGTCGGCATGGGCCATCAGCAGGTTCATCACGTACTTCGCCCGGATGTAGCCGATGTTGCCCCGCACGCAGGCCCGCTCGCCGAATTCCTCGATGTTGACCTGCGGCCGGACGTACTTCGAGTGCAGGAGCAGCGGCACGGTGTGCCAAGAGTGGCGGCCCATCACCGCCGGCGTCGAGTGGTCGCCGGTGATGCAGAGCACGTCAAACTTGAACTCGGCCAGCTGCGGGACGACCTCCTCGTCGAACCGCTCGATCAACTCGACCTTGGCGTCGAAGTCGCCATCCTCGCCCGCCTTGTCGGTTTCCTTGAAGTGAAGATAGAAGAAATCATAGCCGGCAAGATGGCCGCGAACCGCCTCGAGCTGGTCGGCCCAGGTCTCGCCAGCCTCGAGGATGTCCATCCCGACCAGCCCGGCCAGACCCCGGTACATCGGGTATGCCGCGACGCAGGCCGCCCGGAGCTTGAGCCGCTCGCCGAACGACGGGATGCGCGGCAGCCGGGACAGCCCGCGCAGCAGCACGAGGTTCGCCGGGCTGCTTTCGCGCAGGACCTCGGCCGCCCGGCGCAGGAACTCGTTGGCGACCGCGGCCGCCCGCGCGGCGTCCGGCGCGAGGGGCTTGACCGCCAGCGGCGGGACGCCGACGTGTTGGGGATCGGACTCGGTGAGCTCACCCGCCAGCCCCGGTCCGCGGAAGACGACCGCAAATCGGTGCTCTCGGCCCGGCCGGACGATGACCTCGCAATCATCGACAGACGGGATCCGCTCCTGCAGGAGCGCACAGAGCTTCGCCGACCGGTCGGTGGCGAGGCGGCCGGCCCGACGGTCGGCGACCGTTCCGTCCGCGGCCAGGGTCGCGAAGTTGGCGCGCGCGCAGAGGTCACCTGGCCCGACCGCCACACCGACCCCGAGTGCCTCGATGACGCCGCGCCCGACGCTCCACTCGAGCGGGTCGTAGCCGAACAGGGCGAGGTGCGCAGGTCCGGAACCGGGCGTCACGCCGTACTCGACCGGGATGGTCAGACCGAGTGACGACCTCGCCGCCAGGCGGTCCAGGTTGGGTATCCAGGCCGCTTCGAGCTCGGTCCTGCTGCCGCGTGGCACACCGCCAAGGCCGTCCAGGACCACAAGGAGGATCCTGCTGCCGGCGGGCTGGGCGAGCGAGGCAATCAGGTCCACTGGAATGATGATAGGACTGCCGCCCCTGCTGTCAAGCGCCCGGACCGGGATGGTCAGCGGACTTCGACCGGGACCGACAGCCTGAACGTGTCACTCTCCAGCCGGCCGGCAAGGTAGACGATGTGACGCCCGGCCGGCATCTCGCGGCCGCCGCGCGTCCAGCCGCCCGAGAGATACGTGACGCCGCGCGACTTCGGACCGGGCGCATCCGGGTCGGCGAGCGTACCCAGCCCGGGGAAGTGGATCGTCAGGGACGTCAGCACCAGGTCATAGTTGAAGACGAAGCTGAACTCGGTGGTATCAAGCCCGCCGCTCCGCCGGGCGTGGGCAGTGTCGACCGGGTCCCGCCACGTCCGCATGTTCACGCCAATGCCGACGGTACCCGCGCCTTCATAGACCTGGATCGGCCCCCCGCCGTACCCGGGCCGGTAGGTTCCGCCGCCGACCCCGGCGATGTCGCGGTCGCCGAGCCGCCCGTCGCCGTCAACGTCGCGCCAGGCGAGCAGGTAGTAGCTGCCGGCCGGCATCCCGACAAGCTCAAACTCCGACCGGCGCTGGTCGGCGCCTGAGCGTGACACCGCCGCGGCAACCGGCTCGTCGCTAAGGTCGGCCGTCGTGTGAAGCTGGACGTTGCTGCCCCGGATGTCGCCGATGTAACCCGGCTCGAGCGTGAGCGTCCCGCGAACCGCTGTCTCGCCCGGACACCCGGCGGTCGCGAGCAGGCCCGCGGCCGCCAAAGTCGCGACGACGTGCCTCAGGAGTGCCATTGACCTGCTCATCTGGCGGCGGGCGCGAGGAACCGGCGGGCCGCGTCCTCCAGCGCCCCGATCTTGTCCTTGATCTGGCCGGCGCGCTTCCCGAGGCGTACCTCGTAGCTCCCGGCGACATTGGACTTGATTTCCGCCTCGGCGGCGTTCCCGCCCGCGACCGCGGTCGCCACCAGCAGCAGATTCTCGGACGCGAGCCGCAGGTCGGCCTGCTGGGCGTCGAGCAGCGCCAGTGCGTCGTCCAGCGCCGCCTTGTAGCGGCTGGCCTCGTAGCTGCGCCGGGCCTCGAGGCGCCGGGCGATGCCAACGATTTCCCCGGATGCCTGCCGCAGCCGGGCAAGGACCGACCCCGCGCTGTCTAGCAAAGACGAGACTGACCGCAGGTCATTGACCGCTTTCGGCAGCTCGGCCGAATCAAGCGGGAGTCGGGGCCGGAGCTGCTCCGCCCGGCTCCAGAACCCCTGCACCGCCGCTATCCCGACCTGGACCCCGCGCACCAGCGGTCCGGCTTCGTCCGTCGCGGCCGGCGCCGGGAGTCCGAACGGCGGCGAAGGAACAGTGGCCACACCGGTATCGCCGTGTGCGACCGCCGGCGCGGTCTCGGGAAGGACCGGCACGGGCGGGCGATACCGGCTCACGAACACGATCGCCGCTCCGACGATTACCAGCGCGGCAATCAGCAACAGCCGCCGGGCCGCGGTCACCCGGGCCTGCTTCCGGCTGTCGGGCCGGAAAACCAGTTTCTCAGGTGGCGCTCCGCCCGGGCCGCTGACAGGGGCAGGACTCATCAGAACGAAATTACCGCCGGCAGGCGCCAAGTCAACCCCGCGCGTTTGACATCACCCGGCCGCAGACTATCCTGACCTGCTGGACTGGACTTCTCGCTGTGATGTGGTCTCTCAGACAGGCTCGAACGACCCCCGCCGACCCCGGGCGGTAGCGTGAACCCGGTCGTCAGCGCCTGCGCCGCGGCCGCCATCGGGCTGCTCGCCGGCTCGTTCCCGACCGGCTACTTCGCCGGCCGGATCAAGGGCCTTGACATCCGCCGGCTCGGCTCGCGCAACATCGGCTTCACCAATGTCTACCGAACCGTCGGTGCGGCCTGGGCCGTCCCGGTGCTCATCATCGACGTCCTCAAGGGCCTGCTGCCGGTCCTGCTGGCGAGGCAGTTCGGGCTCGTCCCGGCGGCCGCCGGCCTCGGCGCGGTCGTCGGCCACGTCTTCACACCCTGGCTCGGTTTCCGCGGCGGCAAGGGCGTCGCAACAACCATCGGCGTCCTGGCGGCACTGAGCCCGCGGGTCGCGCTCGCCGGGCTCAGCGGCTACACGCTGGCGCTGGTCACTACCGGGTTCATCTCGGTCGGGTCGCTGCTGTTTGCCGCCATCATCGCCCCGCTGACCGCGATGCTCTATCGCGGTGACGTCGTCCGGCTGGTCGCCGGCGCGCTGATGGGCGTCATTATCATCGTCCGTCACGCCGCCAACCTCAACCGGCTGATGCGCGGCGTGGAGCCGCGCTTCGGGCTGTGGCTCAGGCTCTTCCGGAGGACGCGGTGAACGACATCGCCTTCGTCGGCGCGGGCCGCTGGGCGCTGGCGCTCGCCCTCAACTTCGCCCGCGCGGGTCGCACTTGTCTGCTCTGGGAGCCGAACCGAACGTCCCTCGAGCGGCTCCGCGCCAGCCGGCGCCACCCCGATCTGCCCGAGTCCTGCGAGGTCGGCCCGCCGCTCCGGCTCTGCCCAACCGCGGCCGAGGCGATGGCCGAAGTCGGGACGCTGGTCTTCGCGGTGCCTTCCGCCGCGCTGGCCGAAATCGCCCGGGACCTGCGCGGGACGCTGCCGCGCCCGGTGCGGACGATCGTGACGGTCACCAAGGGTATCGACCCGGCCACCCTGCGCCGGCTGTCGCTGGTCCTTGCCGAGGCGCTGCCCGGCCTGCCGGTCGTGGTTCTCGCCGGCCCGGGCATACCCTGGGACTTCGCGCTCGGCGACCCGACCACCCTCGTCGCCGCCTCGGAGGATGACGCCGCGGCCGACGCGGTCCGCGACGACTTCACGGCCGGCAACCTTCGGGTCTACTCGTCGCGCGACGTCGCCGGGGTCGAGATCGCCGCCGCGCTCAAGAACGTCATCGCGATCGCCGCCGGCGTCGCCGACGGCCTCGGCCTCGGCATCAACGCCCGGGCCGCCCTGCTCAGCCGCGGGCTGGC
Organism: bacterium; assembly: GCA_046485285.1. Classification (GTDB taxonomy): domain Bacteria; phylum Hydrothermota; class Tepidihabitantia; order Tepidihabitantales; family Tepidihabitantaceae; genus DSBX01. The sequence continues at coordinate 7,272 of JAWOHE010000066.1, read as the reverse complement.
TGAGATGACCCGGCTCGGCATCAGCCAGAATGCCAACCCGTTGACCTTCTCCGGCCTTGCCGGCGTCGGCGACCTAGTCGTTACCGCCTTCTCCGAGAACTCGCGCAACCACACGCTCGGCCGGCTCATCGGCACCGGCCTCAGCCTCGCCGAGGCCACCGCGCGGCTCAACGGCATCGCCGAGGGCGCGGTCACGGTCGGCTCCGCGCTCGCGCTCGCCGCCCGGGCCGGCGTCGAGCTCCCGATCGCGCAGGAAGTCGACGCCATCCTCCACCGCGGCGGCGACGCCCGCCGGTCCCTGCGCCGGCTGTTCAGCCGGAACCCTAAGCGGGAGGACTCGTGGTAGAACGCTACCACAGCGTGACGGCGGTCTGCCGCCTGCTCAAGGTCGAGCCCCACATCCTCCGCTACTGGGAGCGCGAGTTCGACCTCAAGGTCAAGCGCAACAGCGCCGGTCGCCGGATCTACTCCGACGACCAGCTCGAGAAACTGCGGCTCATCAAGCACATGGTCCGGCGCGAGGGGCTGACGGTCGAGGGCGCCCGGCGCAGGCTCGCCCGGCCGCGGGCGAAACAGCAGGCGCTTGACTTCAAGGACGACCGCGCCAAGCTGCTCGCGCTCAAACGCGAGCTCCTCGCGATCCGCGGGCTGCTCGAGCCCGGCGACTGACCGGCCGGCCCGCGTCAGCCGCGGGCGAGCCGGCCCGCCCGGTAGCCCTCGTCAATGCACTTGACGTTCACCGGGACGAACTTCGGCTTCTTCGCAAACTCCTGCTTCGCCTGCTCGAGCAGGGCGTCGTAGGGCACGATGTCGGTCGCGCCGACGTAGGCGCCGAGCATCACCATGTTCGCGGCCTTGCCGGTGCCGGCCTCGATCGCGACCTGGTTCGCGTTGACGTTGACGACTGTGACGTCGTCGCGCGCCGGGTCGACGGGGATCAGCGACTTGTTGACGACCGCGAAGCCGCCCGGCCGCATCAGCGAGCAGAACTTGTCGAGCGATGGCCGGTTCATCACGACCGCGTCGCGGGGGTGCAGGATGATCGGCGAGGCAATCGGCTCGTCGGCGATGATGACCGTGCAGTTGGCGGTGCCGCCGCGCATCTCCGGGCCGTAGGACGGCAGCCAGACCACCTCCTTGCCGAGCACCATCCCGGTCTCGGCGAGGATCTTGCCGGCCAGCATCACGCCCTGGCCGCCGAAACCCGCGAAGACAACTTCAGTCTGCATTGCCGGCCTCCCCTGCCGCGGCGGCCTGCTCCTGGTTTGGGTCCTTGAAGTTCCCGAGCGGGTAGTACGGCATCATCTGCTCATCGAGCCAGTCCTGCGCCTTCGCCGGGGTCAGGCCCCAGTTCGTCGGGCAGGTCGAGAGGCACTCGACGAAACTGAAACAGCGGTTCTCAACCTGGTATCGGAACGCCTTCAGGATCGCCCGCCGGGCCTGGACGATGTACTTCGGCCGGTGGACCGCGACGCGCTCGACGAACGCCGGCGTCCGCAGGCTCGCCAGCAGCTCGCACATCCGGACCGGGTAGCCGACGTCGGCGGTGTTGCGGCCGAGCGGCGAGGTCGTCGTCACCTGGCCCGGCATCGTCGTTGGTGCCATCTGCCCGCCGGTCATCCCGTAGATCGCGTTGTTGATGAAGATGACGGTGAACTTCTCGCCGCGGTTCGCGGCGTGGACGATCTCGCCCATCCCGATCGACGCCAGGTCGCCGTCGCCCTGGTAGGTGAAGACGATGAGGTCCGGCCGGCCGCGCTTGATGCCGGTCGCGAGCGCCGGCGCCCGGCCGTGCGCCGCCTGCTGGAAGTCGAAGTTGAAGTAGTTGAACGCCAGCACCGAACAGCCGACCGGGGCGATGCCGACGGTCCGCTCGCGCAGGTCGAGCTCGTCCAGGACCTCGGCGATGAGCCGGTGGGCCACGCCGTGCGTGCAGCCGGGGCAGTAGTGCGTCGGCCGGGCCGCCAACGCCATCGGCCGCTCGAAAATCGTCTTCATCGGCCACCTCCCTCGGTCAGACGCCGCTCCACTTCCTCGACCACCTCCTCGGGCGTCGGGACGATGCCACCCTGCCGGCCGTAGAAATGCACCGGCCGGCTGCAGCAGACCGCGAGCTCGATGTCCTCGAGCATCTGGCCGGTGCTCATCTCGACCGACATCAGGAACCGCGCCGGCCTGGCAAGCTCGCCCAGCCGCTGGGCCGGGAACGGGAAGAGCGTCACCGGCCGCAAGAGCGCCGCGCCGATGCCCGCCTCCCGGAGCCTGTGAATCGCCGTCTTGCAGACCCGTGCCGTCGTCCCATAGGCGACGAACAGCACCTCGTAGGGCCGGTCGGTCCCGTACTCCTCGAACATCACCTCGTTCCGCTTCATCTGCTCGTACTTGACGACCAGCTTCTGGTTGAGCTGCTCCTCGGCGACCGGGTCGAGGTACAGCGAGTTGACGACATTCGGCTTGCGGCCCTTGCAGCCGTCGGTCGCCCAGTCCTTCGGCGGCAGGGGCGGGAACTCGTGCTCCTTGAACTCGACCGGTTCCATCATCTGCCCGATCATCCCGTCGCCGATGACCAGCACCGGGTTCCGGTAGCGGTCGGCCCGGTCGAAAGCCAGGGGCATCAGGTCGACCGCCTCCTGCACCGACGACGGCGCGTAAACCAGGCAGCGGTAGTCACCGTGCCCGCCCCCCTTCACCGCCTGCCGGTAGTCGCCCTGGGACGGCAGGATTCCGCCCAGCCCCGGCCCGGTCCGGACGATGTTCACTATAACGCAGGGCAGCTCCGCCGCCGCGATGTAGGACAGCGCCTCCATCATCAGGCTGATGCCCGGGCTCGACGAAGTCGTCCAGCAGCGCACGCCGGCGCCGGCCGCGCCGTAGAGCATGTTCGATACCGCGACCTCGCTCTCGCCCTGCAGGAAGGCGCCGCCGGCCTCGGGCATCCGCCGCGACAGGTACTCCGCGACCTCGCTCTGGGGCGTAATCGGGTAGCAGAAATAGCACAACCCGCCGGCCCGGATGCCGGCCTCGCCGATCGCCTCGTTACCCTTCATCAGGACTTTGGCCATCTTGCCCTCACTCCTCGACCGTTATCGTTATCGCCACGTCCGGGCAGATCATCCCGCAGAAACGGCAGGCGATGCACGCCGGCTGGTTGACGACCTCGGCACAGAAATAGCCCTTGTCGTTGATCTCCTTGGACAGCGCCAGCACCTCTTTCGGGCACGCGCCGACGCAGAGCTCGCAACCCTTGCAGAGGTTGCGGTCGATGGTCACCGTTGGTTTCTTCTTCGCCATATCACTCCTCAAGGCCGGAATCCTGTCGAACCCGGACGAGCCGGCTGCTCCCACGGCTTGAGCAGGCGGCGGTCGATCAGCAGCAGCGGGTAGCCGGCCGCGGCCCGGTCCAGCCTGCCGGCCAGCTCACGCTCGACCGCGACGAAAGCGACCGACGCCCCGGTTTCGGCGCAGACCTCCCGGGCCAGCGTGACGCCCTCGCCGACGACGCCAGCATCGGTCTCGTCAATCAGGTGGGAATTCACCACCACGCGATTCATTGTCAGACCCGACACCCGCTCGATGTCCCGCATCATCCGCACCGCGCCCGCGACCGTGCTGGTGAACGGCCGGCGCGAGTTCAGCACGAACATCCCGTCACACTCACCCGGCACCAACGCGTCGGCGATGCTCGCCATCACCCGCGCACCGACCGGCCCGCCGCCGAGGTCGAGGACGAGCGTCCCGCCGCCCGACGCGAGCGCGCCCCGCACCTCGGGCGGGATGACCGGCATGTCGGCCGACATCATCTCCTCGGACGGCAGCAGCAGCTCGACCCCGGCCGCGCGCAGCGGCTCCCGCGCCTCGCGGCTCCGGAAATAGGGGTTGACGATGTCGAGGTCGGCCAGCCGGACGCGCCGTCCCGCCGACACCAGCGCGACCGCGAAATTCACCGCGACTTCGCTCTTGCCCGAGCCGAAGCCACCGCCGAAGGCGCACACCCGGCGCAGTCCGGCCAGGAGCTCCCCGGCGCCGACGAACGCCTCGACGGGCCCGACGCCGGCAGGCCCTGTCATGTTCTCGGCCTGCACGAACTCTGGTCGCTTCACGGTTGGACGGCAACTATACCACAGGGAATCGCGGATTCAAGGACGCCAGACCGCCACCGGTGCGGACTCAAACACAAAGATACCTTGGATCATCCTGTCATTCACGCCTCCGCGCAGTGGAGAAATCCCTTTACGACACTTCCGCTTCCGCCCTTCCGGCTTCCGCGCTCTCCCTTCGTCCCTTCCCTCCTCACCCTTCGCAATTCTCCCCTTCCTTCTCACCCTTCCCCATCTGCCTTCGGGTCTGATTCCGCCCTCCGCACTCGGCAACCTGACGTCCGAGGCCGCTTCTCCCCCATCTTCCTCTCCGGCCCCGATGCCGAAGCCACCCGGCGGACCGCAATCAGCACCGTCGGGTCCAAGCCTTCGGCGGCAGATTCGCGCCGGAGCCGCTCGCGGGCCCTTTCTGGGCATCAGAACGTAAGTCACACACCGACCGAGCTTTGACAGCAGGGGGGATATCCCCGGGACGGTTCCCGGGGCCGCTAGGGGAAGGCAGGTGGGGGTGGGGGTCCGGGTGCGGTTCGAAGCGCTCCGGTCGTCTGCCGAAGCCTTGCCTCGCCAGTACCAGCCGGCTGGATTCGCCGGTGTCCTGCCGGCGGACGAAGTAGACACCCGGGCTCAGGTGCCGGACATCGTTCTTGCCCGGCTCCAGGTCCAACACCTTGAGCCCAGTCGCGTCCAGCAACAGACGCCGCCCCGGGCAGCACGCCGCAGCGTGGACCGGCGCGGGTGCGCTGCTGCCCGGCCGCCGGGCCTGAGCCGGGAGTATCAACAAGAGCGGCTGATTGGAATGGTGCTTGCGGTCGAGAGGGCAGGAGCGGTCGGGCCGCGGCTTGACCGGGTAGCCGGGCGGGCTAGCATCATCCCGGAAACGCTGATGCATGAAGCGCGCCTGCTCTGGCCGCCCCACCCGTACCGGGCCGGGTTCTGCATCACCGACGATTGCGACGCGACCGACCTCGAATCGTTCCGCCGCGTGTACGGCTTCCTCCAGCGCGCCGGCCTGCCGGTGACCCGCACGGTCTGGGCCTTCACCCCCGACGAACCCTGCGGCATCCCGGCCGCACCGCCGTCAATCCTGCGCGGCGTCACCCTCGAGGACCCGGACTACCGCGCGTACTGCCGCGAGCTTGCCGCCTCCGGTTTCGAAATCTGCCTGCACGGCGCCTCGGCCGGCAACAACCGGCGCGAGCGAACCCTCGCCGCGCTCGACCTCGTCGCCGGTGAATTCGGCCCGCCCCGGACCCACATCTGCCACGCCAAGAACGCCGACAACCCGTACTGGGAACACAAGGTCGCGCCCGACCCGCTCACCCGAGCCCTGCTCCGGCTCTACTCCCGCCACCGGTGCTCGGGCGAGGTCGAGTCGAGCCTGTACTTCTGGGGCGACGCCTGCCGCGCGCGCATCCGGCAGGTCCGGCTGTTCCGGACCCGCAACACCAACACGCTCGCCGCCAACCCCTCAATGCCCTGGTTCGAGACCGATAAGCCGCTCGTCGCGGGCTGGTTCAGCGCCACCAAGCGCAGCTTCCGCGACTGCACGTCCGCGCCGGCGCTGGCCCGGCTCAAGCGCGACCGCGGCCTGACCGTTCTCTACCAGTACCTCCACCGCTACGCCGCGGACGGCGGCGTCACCCCGGCCTTCCGGGAAGGAGTCGAACGGCTCCGGTCCGAGCGCGATATCTGGCAGGCGACGACCGGCGCGGTGATGGACCGCCTGCAGGTCATCCAAGGGCAGTTCTGGCTCGCGCGCGGCCGCGATTGCTACGCGCTCAATGCCGGCCCGGGACCGGCCGCCAGCGTCCAGCTCGAGCTGCCCTCCGGCGTCTGCTGCACCGCCCCGGAATCCCTGCGCGGCGCCGGCGGCGTGGTCGTCCTGCCCGAAATCCCGGCCGGCACGAGCCTCAGACTCGGCTTCAACCGCCCGGTCCGCATCGCCGGGCCGCGCGCGTTCCCGCTGCCGGCCTCGGGCCGCGTCGACCTCAGCGTCGGCCACGGTCGCCTGCGCGCCTTCTTACCGGCCGGGGCGAAAATCGGCTCCGGCCCGACCGAGTGGCGCGCGCCCGGCGGCCCGCTAGCGCCCGGCGCGTCCCGGCTCGACTTCCCTGCCGCGCTCGCCGACCTCCGCCCGCTCTCCCGCGCCCCGCGCACCGAGCTGCTCCGCCTGCTCCACGGCCAGTTCGACATCATCCGGCGCGAACTGGTCAGCAAGGGCCGGAGTATCCGGACCGAGCGCTTCCTCGGCCAGGAACACATCCGGCTCGAAGATCACTCGGTATGGTGAATGGCGCGCGCGATTCCGGTCGGCGCGAACGCATTCAGCCCGGTCCCTGTGCAACAGCGAAGAGGAAAGTAGTAGTGGCCTTGGCGCCCAGTCAGCCAGTTCCTAGACCGCCGAGTACCACTGGTCTCGTCCGCGCTTCTCGCGGAACGCAAACACGCCCGTCGCGGCCACGAGTTCCCGGGCGTAGTCGTGGTCCATGTTCCCTGGTTCAAGCAAGAACGTCCCCCCTTGCCTCAGGAGCCGCCGGACCTCCTGAAGCAACGCACCCCGGTTCCCGATTGTGTAGAATGCGTCGAGCAGGATGACAAGGTCCGCGCAGCTACCTTGAAGGCCCGTGTAGCAGGAATCGACAAGATGAACTTCGATATTGGCAAGCCCCGCTCGTCTTGCCTTGCTCCTCACGGTCGAGATTGCGAGCGGCTGGACGTCAATGGCGTGCACCTTGCCTGAGGGGCCGACCCGACGGGCAATGTCGATGGCGTATCTGCCCGGACCGCACGCGTAGTCCACTACGGTCATCCCCGGTCGCAGGGGCAGGCGGCGCATTCGTCGCTCCGCGCTTGAGAACAGGTCCACGACTCCGTACACGGCCATCATTCTGAGGAATCGGAAGTCCGTCCAAGCGGCCATCGAGCTGTCGCCCCGGCGATTCACGTTGCAGTATAGACCGCGCGTCTTCACTCGTCAACCGAGGTGTCGTTCCAACTCCGGAACCGCAACTATGTTTCCAACTTCAGAATCGCAACTTCTCGGGCAAGCTTGCTCCGGCTACGACTGGAGGAAGCCATGGTGTTTCACATCAGACCGGAGGCTAGATTGCTGAAGCTGACACAGGTCTTCACGCTGGTGGATGCCGGCAGCATGAATCTGAAGGAGGCGGCCGCG
>JAWOHE010000065.1:0-9322 GCA_046485285.1 bacterium | reverse complement strand
GTGGCGCTGGTGTGCGGCCGGGCTACTGCACGCCGAGCAGCACTTCCGGCGTGTGGCCGGCTACCGGCACATCGGCGCGCTGCTGTCCGCGCTCGACCGCATCGGCGGCGGCGCGGTTGACGGCACGGAAAAGGTCGCGTAGAGTGAGTAGGGAGCCGCTCGCATTTTCAACTGAACGGGGGACATGCTCTTGAGTCGCGCGGCCTGCACGCTCTCGTTTTCCCCTACGAAGGCCCTGAGTCGGGCACTCTCGCCCGGCTCAAGCGCGCCACGAAAGTCATCGATCTTAGACACACCCGGCCCCGGACGCTGGCCGGCGACATCGACTCGCTCGTCCGGCTGAATCCCGAGATCGAGAGTGCTGTGGTCGGGCTTCCCAACGGCGCGAGCTTCGCCAACGCAACACTCGCCCGGCTGTCGCCCGGGTCCGACGCCAACGTCTGCGGTATCGAGCTCGGGATGCCATTCTGGTCGCACCCTGAAGAGGCCAACAACATCCTGAGCCTCGACAGCAACGGGGCGGACTGCCTCGTCCGCGGCGACGCGTTAGCGCTGCTCTGCTCGCTCGTCACCTGCGCGGCACGGATCGCCCTCGCCCGGGCCTATGACCTCGATGTCACCGCCGGCCAGGTGATGAAGGTACGCGGCCACGAGTACCGCTGGCCGGACATCGAACCCGAGATCGTGGCCTTCCTCGACCGGGTGCTCGCGAACCGGATCGCTACGGACCGGCAGCCCTGACCGGGACTCTCCGGAGCGGGACGCCATCCCGCGCCGGTTGACGAGGCACGGCCGTTGGGCTATCGTGTCTTATGAACGCCATCGGACTCATCACCCTTCTTGCCATTGCGGCGCCTGCCGACACCGGCTATGTCTCGGTCCGCTCGACCCTGCCCGGCATCTCGGTCTACCTCGACGGCGACCACCTGGGCCGGACGCCGATCCGGCGCGTGCCGTTCCGGACCGGCTCGTTCCTGCTGACCATCGTCTCCAACGACAGCCTTGAGAACGCCTATGCCAGCGTCCGCTCCGGCCCGATCGGCGGCCGGTTGTCTGCGGCCTGGGCCCTGTCCGCCATTGACGCCGGTACCTACCGGGTCGAGGTCCGACCCAACGCTCACTCCGAGGTCACGATCGACTACGCCCGGGTGCTGGCCGCGCCAAGACGCGCCAGGACGCTGGCCGGCTGCGCGGTCGGCGGGCTGGTCGGCATCGGCGCCGCCCTTGGCTTCATCATCGGCTGGCTGGCGTTCAGACAGTAACGAGGTGTTGGTCTCACTTGCCCGAAGCTTCCTCCTGCTCGCTCTGCTAGCGGCGCCGGGTCGGAACTCCGCGCCGCCCGGCCGCGAGGCCCGGTTCTACACCAAGCTTGAACGGGGTGTTGTCCGCTGCGAGCTCTGCCCGCGGGCCTGCGTTCTGCCGCCCGGCGGGCGCGGCGCGTGCCGCGCGCGCGAGAACCGGGACGGCCGGCTCATCTCGCTCGTCTACGGCCGGCCCGCGACAGTCGGCAAGGAGCCGATCGAGAAATCGCCCTTCTTCCACTTTCTGCCCGGGACCCTGCGCCTGACACTGGCGACCGCAGGCTGCAACCAGACCTGCAAGTACTGCCAGAACTGGGAGCTCTCCCAGTCCCGGCCTGAGGACCTGCCTGCCTACGACCTGCCACCGGACTCGGTCCTCGCGCTGGCGCTCCGTGAGGGCGTGCCGACAATCTGCCTGACCTATTCCGAGCCGGTGGTGTTCCTTGAGTATGCCTGCGACATCGCCCGCGCCGCGCGCCGCAGCGGGCTGCGCACCGCGGTCGTGACCGGCGGTTACTGCAACCCCGGGCCGTTCGCCGAGCTCTGCTCGCTGGTCGACGCGGTCAAGATCGACCTCAAGGGATTCACCGAATCGTTCTACCAAGACGTCTGCGGCTCATCGCTCGCTCCGGTGCTGGCCGCCTGCCGTGTCGCCCGCGCCTCAGGGACGCACTTCGAGCTCGTCAACCTCGTCGTCCCCTCCCTCAACGACGACTCGGCCGCGGTCGCGGCGATGTGCCGCTGGCTTGCCGACTCGCTGGGCCGGGACATCCCCATCCACTTCACCCGCTTCAGTCCGGCCTACCGGCTCGCCAACGCCGCGCCGACCCCGGTCGCGACACTCGAGCGCTGCGTCCGCATCGCCCGTGCCGCAGGCCTCGAGTACGCCTATGTCGGCAACGTCCCCGGCCACGAACGCGAGAACACCGACTGCCCGGACTGCGACGCCCGTCTCATCAGCCGCACCGGCTACCGGGTCGGCGCCAACCGGCTCGTCGCCGGCCATTGCCCGGACTGCGGGAAGACCATCCCCGGGGTCTGGCAGTGAGCGAGGCGACGGTCTGGTTCGTCCCGCCCGAGCGCCGGCGCGAGGCGGTCGGGCTCATTCTCGAGACCGCGGAGTTCCTGCACACCATCCGGCCGCGCAGGCGGGTCGGGCTCAAGGTTCACTTCGGCGAGGCCGGCAACGACAACCACATCGACCCGGAGTTCGTCCGCGCCGCCGCGGTCGCGGTCAGCTACCACAATCTCCAGCCGGTCCAGGTCGAGACGACCGCGCTCTACCGCGGCCGGCGCCAGAACGCCGCCGACCATCGCAAGGTTGCCGAGGAACACGGCTTCGGCATCAGCCGCACGCTGGCGCCGATCGAGATCCTCGACGGCGAGCGCGGCGAGCTGTTCTACGAGGTCCCGCTCGACTCCGAGCTCGTCCCGGTCGCCCGGCTCGCCCGCGGCCTCCGCCGCATCAGCTGCCTTGTCAACCTCGCCCACTTCAAGGGCCACTTCGTCGTCGGTTTCGGCGGCACGGTCAAGAACCTGGCGATGGGCCTTGCCGCGAAGTCCGGCAAGCTCGAGATGCACTCGGACTCGAAACCGTTCGTCGACCCGGAACGCTGCGTCTCGTGCGGCGAGTGCGTCGACTACTGCCCGCACGACGCCATCGGGTTCTACCAGCACGTCGCCCGGGTTGGCCTGAGCTGCACCGGCTGCGGCGGCTGCCTCGCGGTCTGCCCGCAGGCCGCGATCCAGGTCAAGTGGAACTCGGCCTCGAGCACGGTCCAGCGCAAGATGGCCCTGTACGCCCGGGCGGTGCTGCTCGGCCGCCGCGCCTTCCACTTCAACTTCGCGGTCAACATCACCCCGAACTGCGACTGCTTCCCGCAGACCGAGAAGCCGCTCGTCCCGGACGTCGGCGTCTTCGGCTCCGACGACCCGGTCGCCTGTGACCAGGCCGCCTACGACCGCGTCAAGCCCGGGCTCGACGAGCTCTACCCGCACCTCGACCCCGGCATCCTGCTCGAGGCATCGGAACAGGCCGGCATCGGCTCGCGCCGCTACCGGCTCGTGGAACTCTGACCGTGCGCGTCCCCGAGGTGAGGCTCGACCTGTTCGAGGGCCCGGTCGAGCTCCTGCTCTACCTCGTCCGCAAGGCCGAGCTTGACATCTTTGACGTCCCGATCGGCCGGCTGACCGACGACTTCCTCGCCTTCGTCCGGTCGGCGAACGACCTCAACCTGGAGTCGGCGGCCGACTTCCTGGTGATGTCCGGCATCCTCGTCCGGCTCAAGATGCGCGCGCTCCTGCCCCGGCCGAAGGAGGAGGAGCTCGACACCCCGACCGTCACGCTCGAGCAGATCCTCGATGAGTTCCGCCGCTATCAGGAGGCGGCCCGCCTGCTCTCCAAGCGCGAGGACGAACGCAGGCAGCTCTGGCCCCACCCGGGCGGGACTCTCCCGCCCGCGCCCGCGGCCGAGGGCGAGGAGCTCACCGCGCTGACCGCCGCCTTCCGCCGCCTGCTTGCCCGCGTCCGCACCGAGCGGGTCGTCGAGGTCGCGCCGGCGAAGGTCCGGTTCGAGGACAAGCTCGCCGAACTCCGTGGGCTCCTGCGCCGCCGGGGCCGGCTTGGCTTCGAGGAGGCGGTCGGCCGGGGCTCGATCACCGAACTCATCGTGATGTTCATCGCGGTCCTCGAACTGGTCCGGCTCAATGAAATCAAGGTCGTCCAGCAGGACCAGTTCGGCACGATCGAGCTCGTCGCGCAGGAAGGCGGGGCCGGGTCGTGAGAGTCTTCACCCTCGGCACTGGCGACCGCCACCCGCTCGACTTCAGCCGCATCCTCGCCAAATACGGCATCGAATCGGTCTTCGACATCCGCCGTCTGCCCCTGCACGAAGAGGGCTTCGACCGCGACGCGCTGACCCGGCTCTGCGCGGCGGCCGGGGTCGGCTACGTCTTCCTCGGCAACGAACTCGGCATCGAGCACAACTACCGGGCCTGGGCCGCAAGCGAGCCTCTTGGCCGCTGGCTCGGCATCATCCGCCGCAAGCTCGAACAGCGGGCGGTCTGCCTGCTCTGCCGCGAGCCCTCGCCCGAGCGCTGCCGCCGGCGTGTCATCGCCGAGAAGCTCGCGGCGGACGGGGTCGAGGTCATCCACATCCTCGACGACGTGCGCCAGTGGCGCCCGGCGCCCGGCGACCCCGGCCTGCTCGCCGCGCTCGAGCGCGCCCGGGCGGCCGACCGCCCGGGCCGCCCCCCGCGTCGCGGCCGGAAACAGGGTCATGGCCACCGGCCGCGCTGACCTTGCCGCCGAGGTCCTGGCGCTCAAGCGCGAGACCGGCGCGCTCGTCCTTGCCCACAACTACCAACTCCCGGAGGTCTACGAGGTCGCCGATCTCATCGGCGACTCGCTCGAGCTCGCGCGCGCGGCCGCCGGCACTCTCGCCCGGTTCATCGTCTTCTGCGGCGTGCGCTTCATGGCCGAGACCGCCAAGCTCCTCAACCCGGACGCCCGGGTCGTCCTCGCCGCGCCCGACGCCGGCTGCCAGATGGCCGACATGATCACCGCCGAGGCGCTCGCCGCGCGCAGGCGGGAGCTCGGCGACGTCACCGTCGTCGCCTACGTCAATACCCCGGCCAACGTCAAGGCCGGGTCCGACATCTGCTGCACGTCGGCCAACGCCGCCCGGGTCCTCGGCTCAATCCCGGCCGGCCGGCGCGTGCTGTTCGTCCCGGACCGAAACCTCGCGGCCTGGGCCGCACGCGAGTCCGGCCGCGAAGTCGTCGCCTGGCCCGGCTTCTGCTACGTCCACGCGACCTTCACCGTCGCCGACGTCGAGCGCGCGCGGGCCCGCTGGCCCGGCGCGAAGGTCGTCGTCCACCCCGAGTGCCCGCTCGAGGTCATCGACGCGGCCGACCGGGTCGCCTCGACCGGCGGGATGTACCGGCTCGCCCCGGAGCTCGGCGACGTCGTCCTCGGCACCGAGGCCGCGATGTGCGGCCGCATCACCCGCGACTTCCCCGGCGTCGCCTGCCGGCCGCTCCGCCGCACCGCGCTCTGCGTCAACATGAAACGCACCAGGCTCGAGTCGGTCCGGCGGGCGCTGGCGGGCGAGGTCGGCGCGGTCGAAGTCCCGGCGCCGATCGCCGGCCCCGCCCGTCGCGCCATCGAGCGGATGCTCGAACTCGGCTGACGCAACTTGACAGCCGGTGCCGCCGTCCTAGAGTCTTGAGTGATGGTCGCGGCGCTGTGCCTTGTTCTCGCGCTAGCCGGCGGCTTCGACGCCGGCGGCCACGTCGGCGCGGCCTGGCCGGTCGGCGGCCTCGGCCGCTTCCACTCCTCGGCCGCGATGCTCGGCCTCGACGCGGGCTGGACCGCTGGCCGGTTGCGCCTCGCGGCCGCCTACGACTTTGCCGACCTGCCCTCCCGCTCACCGGTACCGCACCGGCTCCTGCTCCACCTCGGCCGGGCCGAACTCGGCTTCGCGGCGGTCGCCGGACCGGGCTGGAGTCTCGACCTGCTTGCCGGTGGCGGCATCGCCCACGGCACCCGGCGACTCGACGCCGGCGTCGAGACCGGCACCTCGCCGTGCGCGCACTGGGGTCTCGGTCTCGGCCAAGTCGCCGGCCGCAGCCGGGTCACCCTCAACTTCGTTCACACGATGCTCGCGGGCGGCGGGCCCGGCGTCGAGCACCTGCTCGCCCTCCGCGCGGGAGTCGGCTATGCGCCGTAGCCTGTTTCTCTTCGCCCTGCTCCTGCTCGGCTGCACCGGGCTCTTCTTCCGGTCCGGCCGCGACTACTTCCCCCTCGTCCGGGGCAGTCTCTGGAAGTATCACGACGGCCGCGATACCTGCTACGTCGAGGTCGCCGGCGACTCGCTGATCGGCGGCCGGACGTGCGTCGTCGTGACGACCGACTTCGTCCCCGGCTTCTGGCTCAAGCCGACCCCGGAGGCCGAGGTCCGACGCTGGTTCCGGCGGACGCTCCTGCGCGGCGGTACCGAGTACGTGCTCGAGCAACGCTACGGACTGGTCTACCGGCTTCCGCTCGTCACCGGCAGCTCCTGGCAGGACCAGTTCGCCGACACCGTCATCATTCTCGGCGCGGACACGCTCCACTACTTCCGCCGGCTCGAAGCCCGGGTCGCGGGCGTCGAGGACCTGACCCTCGCCGCCGGCCGGTTCGAGGAATGCTACCGGCTCGAGTTCACCGAGACCGTCCGCGCCGAGGACTCGAGCACGGTCAACTGGACCGAGTGGCTCGCGCCCGGGGTCGGCCTGGTCCGTCGCCGGACCGGCGGCTCCGAGATCGAGCTCGTCGAGTACCGGGTCGGGCCTGACTGATGCCTGAGGCCGCCCCACCCGGCCGGCGCGAGTGGTCGCTGGTCGCCCCGGCCTGGGAGCGCAAGCCCGACCAGCAGAACCTCTGGCGCCGCGTCCCGACGATGCCCGCCCTTGCCCTCAGCCGCGTCGAGCTCGACCTGCTCGGCCCGGTCGCCGGCATCGCCACGCTCGTCATCGGCGTCGGCGACGGCCTCGCCGCGCTAGCCCTCGCCGCGCTCGGGGCGCGCGTCCTGGTCGCGGACGCATCGAGCAGCATGCTCGACCTCGTCCTCGTCCGTACCCAGCTTCTCGGCCTCAACATCGCCTACCGTCAGCTCGACGCCACCGAACTCGACCAGCTACCGGCCGGCGGGCACCGGCTCGCCTACGCCGCCCACCTCGCCCCGCGTACGCCCCGGCTCGACCATATTTACCGGTCGGTCCACCGCCTGCTCGAACCCGGTGGCCGGTTCGTCGTCACCGAGCACCACCCGGTTCGGCGCATCTGGCGGCCAGAGCCCGGTGCCCTGCGCTCGACCGTCTCCTACTTCGAGCGCTGCCGGGAGTGGCTCGAGGTCGACGGCTCGAGCAGCCACGTCCCGGGCAGCGAACTCGCCCGGCATGACTACCAGTGGACCGTCGCCGACCACTTCCACTACCTGACCGCCGCCGGGCTCCGGGTCGCCGCGCTCGAGGAAATCGGCGAGGTCAAACAGGACTGGGAAGTGCCGAACCTGCGCGGCCTGCCCGAGCAGCTCATCATCGCGGCCGACAAGCCGGACAGCGGGACTCCCGTCCCGACGGTTTGACACGCCGCCACCCGCGCCTAACATTTCTGATACTCTCGGTGAAGCAATCAACCTCCAGGAGGCTCGTGTGAAGAGCAGACTGCTCGTCCCGCTACTGGGACTGTTCGTACTTGCCGGGGCCTGGCCGGATGCCGGCCGCCCGGTCATCCGCCCCGAGTCCGGCGACGCCTACACCGCCGGGCATCTCATCGTCACCCTTTCGCCATCAGTACGCGGGACCGTCAGTCTCGGCCGGGACGGCGACGTAGCGCTCTTCGGCGTGGCGGCGCTCGACGAGGTCTGCCGGCGCTGGCAGGTTGACGACATCACCGCGCTCTGGCGCAACCCGGTCGTCCCGGCCCGGGCGGCCGAGCTCAGCTGTGACCTCGTCTACGTCATCCAGTTCCCGGCCGACCAGGACATCGCGCCGGTCGCCGACGACCTCCGCGCCCGGCCCGAGGTCGCCGACGTCTGCCCGAACGCCTGGCTCGAGCTCGACGAAGCACCCAACGACCCGCGCTACGTCGGCCAGTGGCACTACCCGCCGCTTGGCGCGACCTACGCCTGGGGCGTCGCCAAGGGCGACTCCGCGGTCATCAACATGGTCCTCGACGACGGGCTCGACTGGCAGCACCCCGACATCGAGGCCAATCTCTGGGTCTGCCCGCTCGAGGACATCAACGGCAACGGCCGCTTCGACCCCGAGCCCTATCCCGACGGCGACGTTGACGGCATCGACCAGTCCGGCAGCGGCTACGCCGACGACGTCATCGGCTTCGACTTCGCATATGGCGATCCGGACCCGATGCCGGGCGGCAGTGACACTCACGGCACCCACTGCTGGGGCATCGTCAACGCGGTCACCAACAACGCGGTCGGCGTCGCCGGTACGACCTGGAACTCCCGGTCGGTGGCGGTCCGCTGCGGCGGCGGCGGCGGCGTCAGCCTCTACGCGGCGATTGCCGCCATCAACTGGGCGCTCAACCATCCCACTCTCGACGTCTGGGCGATATCGATGAGCTTCGGCGGCAACTCGCCCTACCCACCGATGGCCGCCGCCTGCCTCAACGCGTGGGACTCCGGCAGTGTCCTCTACGGCTCGGCCGGCAACGATGGCGGCGAGTACGTCCGCTACCCGGCCTGCTACGACGGCGTCGAGAACGTCGCCGCGACCTCGGCCGGCGACCGCAAGGCCGGCTTCTCCAACTACGGCAGTTGGGTCGACGTCTCGGCCCCGGGCGACGGCATCCTCTCCACGGTAACGCGCAGCAACGGCGAATACGAATCGATGAGCGGCACCTCGATGTCCTGCCCGCTCGCGGCCGGCGTCGCCAGCTGGATGAAGTCCTTCGATCCGACGATGAGCAACCACGCGTGCACCTCGCGGATGCACGCCGCCTGCGACTCGATGCCCGACCCGCTCTACTCCGAGGGCAAGCTTGGTGCCGGCCGGGTGTCGATGGCGAACGTGGTGTTGCCGCTGTACTACTGCAACCTGACGCTGACCGGGGTGCGCTGGAACGACGCCAGTGGCAACAACAACGGCCGGCCGGACCCGGGCGAGACGGCCTCGCTGATCGTCACCTACGCGAACGCGGCGGGCTGGCAGAACGCGACCGGGGTGACGGCGACGCTTGCCTGCCGGGACCCGGAGGTCCAGCTGCTCAAGTCGACGGCCGGGTTCCCGGCGATCCCGGCGGGCGGGAGCGGCAACTGCTCGGGCGACAGCTTCGTGGTGCGGGTGCCGGCGAACTCGCCGCCGCAGATGCAGAAGTTTCTGCTGACGGTGAGCGCGGAGCCGGACCCGGCCTACCCGGACACCAACTTCACGGTCCAGTCGGGCGACCCGCGGGTGCTGCTGGTCGACGACGACCTCGGGCTCGACTACGAGAAGTGGTACCGTGCGGCGTGCGA
>JAWOHE010000040.1:0-32080 GCA_046485285.1 bacterium | reverse complement strand
TCCAGTGGAGGTTCACGGACCACTGCTGCGGGACCCCGGCCGTCCCGTGATTGCGGACCGAGTAGCTGACCACAAGCGGCCCACTCACCTGCGGCTCTGCCGGCCAGACCCTCACGCTATCCACCACAAGGTCCGGCCGGGACGTGTCGCCGGTTTCGGTGATGAACACCGGCCGGGTCGCCAGCGTCTGCGTCAGCCAGCCGTCGGTATCACAGGTCTTGCCTGCAGGGCTGGGTTGAGTGGGGTCATAGGCCAACGCTGCGGTGTCAACGGTATCGCTCCGCACCGGTATGCGCACCTCGACGTCGCCGCCGCCCGTGCCGCCGTTCTTCCAGCCCACCCAGGTCCGCTTCCCCGTCCCCGGGTCCTCGAACTCGTAGATGCGCGTCAGCGTGTCGACGTCCGGGTCTCCGGTCATCACCCGGCCGTTCAGCCTCGCCCCCCTGAGCTCGATCGAGAGGTGGCCGCACGCGTGCGCCTTGTACGTGAGTGCCTGCGACTCCGATGAGTCGAGCAGCCCGAAACCCTCGTCCTTCATCTTCTCTGCCGGATCGTCCCGGCGGCTGCTCAGCTCCCACCAGAACACCCGGCCATAGGACCCGACCGGGTCTGCCTCGCCGGCCAGCGCCGAAACAAAGAACTCAAACAGGTTGTCCGCGTTCCTCTCCTCCGTCGCCCCCTCAATTGGAACGTACCCCGTACTGTCCCGCAGGTACTTGTTCCAGCCGACCTCCGTCGCCCAGAGCTCCGTGCCGCCAAGGCCGCGCGCACCCATCACCGCCCGGACCGCGGCCAGGTCCTCCCGGAACTCCGCAGGCGAGAAACTACGGGTCGCTCCGGCGCCGACGTGCTGGTACGGATGCACCGAGACGATGTCGAAACAGCTCCCCGCCCCGCCATACCGGCTCTCCGCAAGGTCCAGCATGTCGCTGAGCCAGTCCACCCCCCGAGTCAGTCCCTCGCCCCCGCACGTGTCGAGCACCCGCGCCACCTCTCCCGCCACGACCTTCTGCCCTGTCTTGAGCGTCTCCGCGACGCCCTTCGCAACCTGACACATCCGCACGTACAGGCTGCACCGCTCGCGCGGCGTGTCCACCCACGAGTCGCCAAGCGGGCCGCCGGGATCACAGCCCTTGTACCCCCGGGCCGCCGCCGTGTCCGGAACCCCGAAGTAGCTGCTGCACGCGTTGGGCTCATTCCACACGCACCAGTACTTGACATCAGGCAGCCGGCCCATTACCTCACGGACGTACTCCGCCCACGGGTTCTGCCCGCCGTCGACCGCCGCGAACAGGCTGCAGGGCGGGTACAACGTCGAGTCCAGCGGCTTCCGGGTCCAGGTATCCGGCTTCGTGCTGTGCGCGGCCAGCCCGTAGCCCAGTATCCCGAGCAGCTCGATGCCGCTGTCCGCATACATCTTGCACTTCGCCATCACCCCAGCGGTGTCCTCGTCAAGGTACCTCCACGTCGTGACGCCGGTCCTCATCCACCTCAGCCCGCACGGACCTGCGGCCTTGCCGAGAGCAGCCCGCCCCTCCCCGGTCGTCAGCCTGAACAGGTTGAGGTTGGCACCCAGCCAGTCACTCGGAGTCGGGTCCTCTTTCCCCACCACGCGGGCACAGAGGTCACAGAACTCCACCGGCTCGGACTGACCCCAACCGCCGCCGCCCACTTCGATTCGGCCATACTTGTAGGGGTTATCGGCCCGGTACACGTAGTTGACCGAGTCGCCGGCATCATGGCTGATTTTCAGCAGGTACTCCCTGCCTTTCGTGAACCGCCTGCTTCCATCGTAGAATGAGTCGCATTTGACCCACTGCCAGCCGCGCACTGGCACGGATTCTTCACCTAGGCAGATCAGAGCGTTCGTAGCCTTGTCGCGTATTTCGAATCGGTATGCCCCCTCCGCGCTCAACTCCCCGACAAACCACTCGATATACGCGATGCTGTCGACATTGGCGGTGCAGGTCTGGCCGATGTAGGCGTTCGGGTCAGCCTCTGTCCATCCATTCGTTGCGGTCTTGGGCTCAACGAAGTACACCCGAGTAGCGGCGAGACCCGTGCCCGCCACAAACAGAACTGCTATTGATAACAGCACCCTCTTTGGCATGCTCAGCATCGTAACCTCCTATATCTTCACGACCCTGACTAGCTTTGCGAAGCCACCCTCGACACTCTTGACGTAATACACCCCGGGTGGCAGCCCGGCGAAGTTGATGAGCAACCCGCCGCCGGATGACCTGTGCATTCGTGTATTCGTCACCTCCCTTCCCACTACGTTGAAGACCCGCACACTCTGCCGAATGCCCGAAACGCTGCCATGCAGTCGGGACCAGTGCCGAACCGGATTCGGCACTAACCTTAGGCCATCACCCGGCAGGAATGGCAAGCCGGTTTCCGGCTCACAGATTCCGGTCTCCGACTGCTCCAGTATGCAGATTCCTGCAAATGAGCAGGCTGTATAGATATACCGGCTGCCCGCGTCAATGCTCCCGACATGGTAGGGCGTAGAAAACCGACCTCTGAGTTCCGGCAGTAACGGATCGCCTACATCGAATACGCGGAAGTCATCGCAGCCCAGATATACTTCCGAGTCACCCAACGCGACCGACCGCGCCTGTCCGGGTACCCAGACGGAAGCAAGCCGGCGTACGGCACGCGGGTCTGCGACCGCATAGACCTGTAGCGACTCCCGAGAATGCGCGATGAAAGCCAGGGTATCCCGCAGCGCGATATCCCAAGCGCTGAGAGTGGTTGAGCTGACGGGAGTTGGCTGGTCCGGGCGCGCAATGTTGATGATCTCGATGTTTGGTGCAATGTAAGCGAATGTGTCCTGTACCGCCATACCTCCGCGCCAGGTAGTAAGACCACACCTCCCCATCCACACCGGCTGGCGGGGGTCGGCCACGTTGAAGACCTCGAAACGATACGGCTCGGCGCAGTAGAGGAAGCTGTCCTGCAGAGCCATGGCCCTTGGCCCTTCCCAGCCTCCAGTCCAGCCGACACGAAGCGGGTTGGCAGGGTCAGTGATGTCAACCGCGTGAAGGACGGTGTCCCCAGCGGGTGCGGCCGGAACATAGGCAAATGTCCCGGCGTTGAGAACCGCCTCTACCACGCCGCGTGAGGTATAGCGTCCAACTTCACGCGGCTCCGCAGGATTGCTGATGTCGAAGAGCATCATGTAATCCCTCTGGGAGGCCACGCAGGCAATCCCGTCCTTGACCGAAATGTCCGCCGCCGCGTACGCTGCCAGCATCGTCGTGTCCAGCACCGGGTTGGCAAGGTCGGCAAGGTCCAGCACGCGCAGACCGTGAGCCCAGTTGGCGGTTACCCCATACCGGACCGCATCATCTACCCATGCCTCATACCCCCCTGCCGGCGCCTGACCCAGCAGGCGCGGCCGGCTCGGGTCCGCAATGCTCACCACGTAGAACCCGGGCATGAACAGCAGCGTATCCAGCAGATGGATGTCCTCTGCCGTCAGCCCGGAGAGCCGCCCTTCTTCCCAGGGGCTCGCCGGGTTCGACACGTTCAGCACGTGCAGGCTGTTTGAGCCCATCTGCCCCTGCGCCACGTAGCAGTAATTCCCCCGCACCTTCACCCCTGCGATGTCCGTGCCCCAGGATGCGACCCGCCGCGGGTTCGCCGGGTCGGTCGCATCCAGGATGTACATGCCCCAGCGGTCCCGGAGGTAGGCGTAGCCCCGTTCAACGTCCAGAGCATATCCGCTGTCCCGGCAGGCACCGACGAGATACGGAGCCTGCGGGTCCGCGAAGCTGTACACCTTGAAGGAGTCCCGCGCTATCACATAGACCAGCGTGTCGGCCACCGCGATGTCGTTCACCGCGGTCCCCAGCCGGCCGACCCGGAACGCGTGCACCGGGTCTTTGATATTGAACACCTCGATGTAACCGGATGTCGCCAGGTAGAGCAGGCTGTCCTGAAGCACCGGCCGGCCGGCCAGGCGTCGGGCCTGGATGTGACTGAGAATCGCCGGGCTTGCCGGGTCCGCAAAGTTGACCACCACCACCTCGCTGCCCCGGGAGAGATAGACCAGCGAGTCCTGACCGGTCACGCCCCAGCTCGGGCCGCCACCCCACTTGCCGACCATGCGGACGTTGAGCGCCTCGGGCTCATCCTGCCGCCGCTGGCTCGGACAAAGCCCGTGCCGGTGCTCGAGGTAGAACAGCTTGCCGGCCGGCAGCCCAAACCGCTCCGCCCGCCCGGTCGGGACAAGCAGAGAGTCCGGGTGCAGGTAGTACCAGTCCGGCTCGGCCTGCCCGCTTACAGGCATACTGGCCGAAGCCGACGCGAACGCTATCCCCACCAATCCGAGAAGCACCGCTGTCGTTCTCATGCTGTCATTGTCGGCCTGACTCCGCCGCCGTCAAGCGAATCCTGCCCCGCGTGTCAATACCCAGTATCGACTTCCCCGGCCCCGGGGCCGCCCTACTCCACCAGCACCAGCCTTGCCGACTCGCCGGTGTCCTGCCTGCGGACGAAGTACACCCCGGGCGCGAGCCGCCGGACGTCATTCTCACCCTTCTCAAGCCTTGCCACCGCCCGGCCGCTGACGTCGAGCAGCAGCCCGGCATCCTCGACGCGCAGACGACCCGCGGTCACCGAGGCCCGGACGCGCACCGGCCGCCCGGCCCCGGGCGGCTCCTCCGCTATCCCGCCCGCCTCGTCGCGGATGACGTAGACAAGGTCGCAGCTCGTGTGACTGACGTAGACGCGTCGATGCCGGCTCACCGGCGTGATGACGAAGGGACCGGCACCGACCGCCAGCGTACCGACGAATCTCGTCCCGTCCGCGGAGAACACCGCCACGCTTCGCGCCGTGCCTATCGAGCAGTAGACCAGACCCGAGGCCAGGCTCCAGGCCAGGTAACGGGGATTCCCACCCGTCGAATGCGTCGCGATGATGCTGTCCGTCGCCACCGAAACCGCGTACACGCCATCCAGTCCGCCGCCATACAACGAAACCATCACCAGCGACTCGGCCTCGACCGACACCATGTCGATCGCCAGGCACCCGATCGGGAGCGGAATCGCACTCAGCACGGCGTTGGTGCCGCCATCCACGACGAGAACGCTCGATCCCGCCCCGCAGTAGAACTTGTCGCCCGCCCGGCTGTAGCAGGCTGCGCCCAGGCTGGTCTGAACCGGTATCGTCGCGACCTTCGTGTTCGTCGCGAGGTCCACGACCGAGTAAGTCTCGCTGTCGTGGTTGTGCACGTACAGCTTCCGGTGCCGGCCGTTGAGAAACATCTTGAGCGGGTAGCGCCCGACCGGAATCTCGCAGATGAGCGAGTCCTGCGTGCAGTCGAACACCGCCACCACACCGCGCTCCGGACACGAAACATACAACCGGTCGCGCATCCCGTCCCAGACGCACAGCCGGGCCCATTCAAGCGGAATCGCCTTGATGCGCCGGTGCGTCCGGCCGTCAATCACCGCCAGAGACTCGGCGTCGAAGCCGAAGGGAAGGTAGAGCTTGTGATCGATGGAGTCGTAGGCCGCTTCCATCGGCCAATCGACCGGCCAACTCGCTACCACGCGGTTGGTCGCGCAGTCAATGGCGAAGAAGATCCCGTCTCGGTACTGGCAGTTGCCATAGACCACGTCCATCAGCGGGTTGTAGGCCATGCTCCCTACCCAGGCCCCGCCGACGTCAATCGAGTCCTCGACCCACTGACCGTACCCGGTCGCGGCCAGCGCGAGCAGGAGCACGAGGACCGCGGGGCGGAAGCGCCAGCAGGTGGTCATCGGTCTGCCCGATGAGCCGGGCCCGAGCCGCGGCGGTGGGACTGCGGGGACCGGCAGGGACAGGGCGGCAGGCTCCGGACGGCTTCTTCTACCGGTGCGCACAGGTCCTCCTTTGCACCGCGGTCTCCTGCCGACTCCGGCACCGATGGGCACCCGTCGTGCCGGCTGAAACAATCCGCACTCTCGCGGCGGTGCCGGCGTCATCCCCGCGGACAGCCCGAGTGTAGCACCCCCTCGCCCATCCGTCAAGATGACAGACGCACCTGCCCGGCCGCACCGGCTCGGCCCCGGACCGCCCGGGAAAGGAGCCGGTCTGTTCGACCAGCACGAGCCGGGTCGCCCGGAGGCGGCCCGGCTGAGTCTGTGTCCGCGCCGGTCAGTCGAGCACGGTCACGCGCGCGATGCGTCGGCCCGCGCCTTCGCCGACCCGGACGAAGTAGACGCCCGGGCTGAGCCCGGCGAGGTCGTTCACGCCCGGCTCGAGCTCGCGGACCTTGCGGCCCGCGGCGTCGAGCATCTGCGCCCGCTCCGCGCCCGGCAGCCGGAGCGCGCCGCGGACGATGGTCGCCGGGAGCAGGCCGGCGCGGGACGCGACCGGCCGGTCGACAACCCCGGTGACGACCCCGGTCCGGTACACCGACCCGCCCTCGGTGCCCGCGAAGAGCACCGGCTCGGCGCCGCCGCGCATCGCGAGCGACAGTATCTTGAGGTTCTCGAGCCCGGAGTTCATCGGGTTCCAGGTCGCGCCGCCGTCGGTCGTGACGGAGACGCCCTGGCCGTAGGTGCCCGCGTAGACCGTGTTCGGGTCATCCGGGTCAACTGCGAGCGCCCGGGTCTGGGTCGTGAACCCGGTCCCGGACCAGCTCGCGCCGGCATTGGTCGACTTGAACACGCCGTTGCTCGTACCGACGTAGACGAGTTCGCCGCTTCCCGGGACGGTCGCGATGGTCCAGACCTTCCCGGCGAGACCGCCGCGGCTCGAGGTCCAGGTCTGGCCGAGGTCGGTGGTCACGAACAGCGCCGGGTAGCTGTAGTTCGAGTCACCCGCGACGTAAACCCGGAGCGAGTCGGTCGGGTCGAACGCGATGGCCCAGCCGTTGCTCGCGGTCTCAAACGTGTCCCTGGACCAGGTCGAGCCGTCCGCGGTGCGCGAGACGACGAAGTAGTAGCGGCTGTTCAGGTACAGGTTGCCGACGCAGAAGACGATGTTCGAGCTGTGCGGCGAAACCGCGAGACAGCCGCCATCGTTCATCCAGCTTTCGATTGTTGTCCAACTGGCGCCGCCAGTGGTGCTCCTGAAGAGCTCGGCGGTGCCTCAGCCCGAGCCTTCGAGCATCCAGACCCGGTCCTGGTCGAGCCGGTCGAAGGCGATCGCGCAGACGTTGCCGCAGGAGAGCGGCGTGTTCTGCGCCGCCCAGGTCGCGCCGTTGTCGGTGGTCTTGAAGATGTCGTTGTCGATGAACTCGGCCCAGACCGTCGTCTCCTCGTGCGGCGGGAGCCCGAGCGTCGGGATCTTGCCGACGACGATGCCGCTGTTGGCGGCCTGCCAGCTCGCGCCGTAGTTCGTGGATTTGAACATCCCGCCGGTCGAGCCGCAGTAGACCGCACCCGGCTCCTCGGGGTCGACCAGCACGGTCCGGATGATCGTGCCCCGGATGCCGGAACTCGAGTTGACCCAGGTCTGCCCGCCGTCGGTCGAACGGTAGAGGTAGGTGTAGCTCGCCGAGTACATGTAGTTCGAGTCGTCGGGCGCGAAGACGATGCGGTAGTTGTAGTTGTTGGTGCTCTGCCGGGTCCAGGTCTCGCCGAGGTCGGTCGAGCGGTAGACGCCGTACAGCGTACCCGCGAAGACGTGCCGGTTCGACGGGTTGACGACCAGCGAGTAGACGTAGTAGGCATTGGCCGGGAAGTCGTGCTTCGTCCAGCTCGCGCCGCAGTCGGTTGACCGGTAGACCGAGGTCACGCTCGCGGCGTACGCGCCCATGTAGACGACGCTGGTATCGACCGGGTCAACCGCCGCCGAGTAGAATGTCGTGCTGGTGACCGTGTCGAGCTGGGTAATCGCCCAGGTCGCCCCGCCGTCGGTGCTCTTGGCCGAGACCATCTTCCACGCCGAGCCGTCGTAGCGGTAGCAGGGCACGTAGAGGACCTGGGGATTCAGCGGGTTCAGGGCGATGTCGTTGCCGTTGGTGTTGGAGCCGAGTGACGACTGGAGCCAGTTCACGCCGCCGTTGGTCGTTCGGTAGAAGATCGAGCTGACGACACCGAACAGGAAGTTCGGGTCGGTCGGGTGCGCCGCGAGCTGGCGCGGGTAGTTGGCCAGGTTCGCGCCGTGGGTCGCCCAGCTCGCCCCGCCGTCGGTGCTCCGCAACAACGGCATGCCGGTGTTGGTCGAGACGACGTAGAGGGCGGTCGGGCTCGACCGCACCACCGCGCCCGAGTAGATCGGCCCGCCCTCCGGCCCGATGCTCGTCCAGTCCGCGCGCGCGGTCGCGGCGAAGACGAACAGGAGGACGGCCGTAGCGACTGCTGTCCGTGCCATCGAGTGTTCCTTTCGTTCGATCCGTTCGGCCGGCCGGGCCGGCCGCCTGTCTAAGAATCTACCCGGCCGGCCGCGCCGAGTCAATCCCCGCCGAGGCCGCTTCCTTGACTGGACACCGACGCGGGCTAACATCAGTTGGTGATGAGTCCCCTCGCCCTCGTGCTCGCCCTCCTTGCCGCCGGCCAGACAACGGCCCTGCTCACGCCCCCGTTCAGTCACACGATGGGCTTCCAACGCATCGGCCGCTACTACCTCCGGCTCTACCTCGGCCCCGACTTCCGGACCGACGACCCGCAGGGAATGTGCGGCGCGAAGATGACCGAGGAGGACGACCCGACGACCGGCCGCGACGACCACATCCTGACGCTTTTTGGAGTGAACTCCGGGACCGGACAGGTCGTCTATAATGTCAAGTTGCTCGAACCCCGCATCTACGGCTCGACCGGGTCGGACACCGGCCGGTTCAGCCGCCCGCACGGAATCGCCTGCAACCCGGCCGGCGACGTCTACGTCGCCGACACGGGAAACGACCGAGTCGTCCGCCTCCGCTACGCCGACGGCCGACTCGGCTGGGTCTCGGTGCCGGACGCGGACCTCGCCGCGCCCTGGGGCGTCGACCTCGACTCGCGGGGCCGGGTCTACATCACGGAGTCCGGCGCGGACCGGGTGCGGGTCCTCGATTCAACCGGCGCCCGGGGCGCGGCCTGGTCGGGCGAACTCGAGGGGCCGACCGGCATCGCTGTCCTCGACCGCGACGCGCCCTACAACCAGTACGGCACCGACGCGGCGGTCGTCGTCGACCGGGCCGGGACCAGGCTGAGCCTGTTCTCGCTCTCCGGCCGGCTGCTCCGCCAGGTCGATTTCCGCCGGCTCGGGCTGACCGAGGCCGAGTTCGCCTACGTCGCGTTCGACCGCCACGGCAACAGCTACGTCACCGACCGGCTCAACAACCAGATTCACGTCTTCGACCCGGAACTCAAGTACCTCGTCTCCTACGGCGGCGCCGACGCGCTCGACTCGCCGCGCGGGCTGGTCATCTGGCGCCGCTTCGGCCAGCTCTTCGTCAACGAGGCCGGGGGCGGGCAGTACTACTGGCTCGGGCTCGACGGCTACCTCATCGGCTGCTACCCCCGCGAGTTCGACTCGCGCCGGCCCGGCACGACCATCGCGCTCTACCTCACCGCAGTCGCCGACGTCGAGATCGCGGTAACCGATGCCTCCGGCCGGCTCGTGCGCACGCTGACGCCGCCCCACGACCAGCGGCCCGGCGAGGTGCTGGTAGTCTGGGACGGTCTCGACGACGAGGGCCGGCTCGTGCCGGTCGGCGAGTACCGGGTCGGCGCGGTCATCCGCCCGACCTACAGCACGCCCCGGCGGACGTTCAAGAAGGAACTCACCGGCACGGTCCGGCGCCTGCCGGACAGCTGACCGGATTCAGGAGGAAACGATGCGCCTCGCAAGGACCTGCACGCTGGTTGCCCTGCTCTGCTCGCTGTCGGCCGCGACCTGGTACGCCGGTGATTTCGAGCGACTGGGCACGTCGGCACGCTCGCTGGGAATGGGCGGCGCGGCCGTCACGACGTCGCTGGGCCCGGCCGCGATCTACTACAACCCGGCGCGCGCCGGCCTGCCCGGCCGGGCCGGGCTCGTGTTCATGCACTCGGAGGACTTCAGCGGGCTGGTCAAGCACAACTACCTGGCCGCGGCGTTCCCGTCGGAGCGGCAGTCGGTCGGCGTCGCCGTCCTCCACAACGGCATTCCCGGCATCAGGCTCACCGCCCTGCCCGACTCAACCCGGCCGCCCGGCCCGGACAACCGGCCCTACACGGTCCGGGTCGTCAGCGCCAACCAGCTCGTCGGCTACGTCAACTACGCCCGGACCATCATCCCCGAGCTTTCCGTCGGCGGCAATGCCAAGGTCATCTATCAGGACCTCGGGGTCGGCAACTGCTTCGGGATGGGAATCGACATCGGCCTGCTGGTTCGCCCGGGCGCGGGGGTCGACGTTGGTCTCCGGGCCCGCAACGCCAGCGCGGCCCCGCTGTTCTGGAGCACCGGCACGCGCGAGCTGGTCCTGCCCCGTTTCGCGCTCGGGGCGGGCCGGACCTTCGGGCTCGGCTCGGACGCACTCACCCTGGCGATCGAGGCCGAGGGCGGCATCGAGGAACCGGGCCTGGCCTACAACCTCGGGGCCGAGTACGCTTTCCGGAACGTGCTCTTCGGCCGCGCCGGCCTGCACGAAGGCAACCTGACCTTCGGCCTCGGCCTGCGCTACCGACGGCTCCACATCGACTACGCCTACGCCAGCGGCTACGCCGCCGGCTCGCGCGAGCTCGGAAGTGCCCAGCAGGTCTCCGGGGGTGTCGAGTTCTAGGCGCCGAGGCAGGACGCAAGTTCGTCCACCTGTTCGCCCTAGTAATCCCGTTCCTGTACTACCTGCTACCGCACCGGCTCGCGGTCGTCGCGATGGCGGCCGCCACCATCGCCTTCCTCGCCATCGACTATGCCCGGCTCCACCTCAGCCCTTTCCGGAGCATATTCATCGTCCTCTTCGGCTCGCTCCTTCGCCGGCGCGAACACAAGTCGCTGACCGGCGGCAGCTACCTGATGCTCGCCTCGCTCGTCTGCATGGTCGCTTTCGGCGGCGGTTCGTTCGGGACCAGTGTCGAACAGGGCAGCGGCGTCTTCATCGCCGCGATCTCGTTCCTCGCCGTCGGTGACACGCTGGCGGCAATCGTCGGGCTGTCCTTCGGCCGGCTGCGCATCTTCCGCAAGACTCTCGAGGGCACGCTCGCCGGCCTCGTCGCCTGCCTCGGCATCGCCTGGCTGGTATCGGTTCTGCCCGGGGTTGACCTGCCCCTGACCATTGGTATCCTTGGGGCGGTTTCGGCCTCGGTCGTCGAGGCTCTACCGATTGAAGTAAACGACAACGTAGTGGTACCGGTGTTCGCCGGTACGGTAATGATGATCGCCCTGCAGCTCGCGCGGTGACGCGCCGGCTGGGCGGAACACCAAAACAACAGGAGGTACGTTGAGACTCTCTGCCGCCATTGCCTTCTGCGCTGTGGTCGCGACGCTTGCCGTCGCGGCGACGCCGCTTCCGGACAGCCTCTTCCGGCTCTACGCCACCCGCGACTTCGAGGCCGCGGGGCAGTTGCTAGACGAGCTCGCCGGGGCAGCGACCCGGCCGACCGACCGCCTCGCGGTTCGGCTCGAGCAGGGCGACTACCTGCTCGACAAGCGGGGCGAGCCGGCGGCCGCCGAGGCAGTCTACCAGGAACTCATCACCGAGTTCCCCAAGGACCCGGTTTATCCCGACCTGGTCTACCGGCTCGCGCTGGCCCAGGAACTCCAGGAGAAGTACCTCGAGGCCGCCCAGAACTACGAGGTCGTCGCCACCCGTCACATGAAGTCGCGCTTCGGCAGCGACGCGCTTGACGCGATCGAACGCTGCTTCCGCAAGAACTATCAGGACCGGGTCGCCTACGTCGACGGCTACCCGCTCACCCGCATCGAGTTCGACGACCGCGTCAGCCGCTACCCCTCAAACTACGAGCAGTACGAACGCAAGGAGTTCCTGCTCGACACGATGATTGACAACCGCCTGCTCTACCGCGCCGCGATCGAGGCCGACCTGGCCGCCGACCCCGCGTTCGCGTCCGAGTACTGGGACATGCGTAACCGCTACGTCTTCGAGGAGTGGTACGCCCACCGCATCACCTCCCGGGCCGACCCGACCGAGAAGGAAATCAGGGCGCAGTACGCCAGGGACCGGGACTCGAGATTCACGACGCCCGAGAAGGTCCACGGCTGGCAGTTGGTCGTCGAGCGCCGGGAGCTCGCCGACTCGCTTCGGAAGCTCCTGCTCGGCGCCGGCGCCCCGCCCTGGGAAACCCTCTCCGCGCGGTTCTCGACCGCCTCGGACCAGGAGCGTGGCGGCGACCTTGGCCTCTTCTCGCGCGGGATGCGCGACAAGGCAATCGAGGACGCGGCGTTCAAACTCAAGCCCGGACAGGTCAGCCAGCCGGTCCGACTCGACACCGGCTGGGCGCTCGTTCGGGTGACCGACCGGACGAAGAAGACGGTCCGGCCCTATGCCGAGGTCCGCAGCCAGCTCGCGGTTCAGGTTCGCCAGGACAAGACCAACCGCCTCTACGAGGAACGAAGCGAACAGCTTCGCCGGGACGCGGCAGTGATAATCGACACCGCGGCGCTCGAGGAAGGCCGCGAAGTCATCGGATCGGTTGACGGCGTCACCATCACCGCCGCCGAGCTGGCGCGCCGGCTCGAGCAGATACCCGCGTTCTTCCGCGCGCAGTTCGAGACCCCCGAGGGGCTGCGTCGCATCCTCGACCAGATGGTGCTCGAACAGCTCATCCTCACCGACGCCGAGGCAAATGACGACTGGCTCTGGAACACCGCTGTCGGCCGGGTGCTCGAGCGGCGAGCCCGGATGCTGGTCGACCACTACACGCGGACGATGACCGCCGACCGAGTCACCATCGACACGGCAGAGATGAAGGCCGACTACCATGCCACCATCGATGAGTTCAAGGTCCCGGCACGGGCCCGCGGCCGGGAAATCACCGCCCCGACCCGCGCCCGGGCCGAGCTGCTGCGCGGCTGGGTTCGGAACGGAAGGCTTCCCGCGCTGCTGGCCGGCCGAGCGCTGCTCGTAACCTCCCCGGACGGTAACGAGGACGTCATCGCGGCGCTCGCCGACGACGAACCGGACAC
The DNA here is from genome assembly GCA_046485285.1 of bacterium. Lineage (GTDB taxonomy): Bacteria > Hydrothermota > Tepidihabitantia > Tepidihabitantales > Tepidihabitantaceae > DSBX01. The sequence goes on along the minus strand of JAWOHE010000040.1, from coordinate 19,032 downwards.
TCTCCTTGCTGCCCGGGGGTTCTCCGATCGTCCCCGTGCAATCCTGCCCGGTACCCCGACCCTGAGGGTGGCCAATCGCCTCCTGCCCGACCTTGCGCACCGCTGTCCTCTTGCCGGCCCGTTCGCGGCTGAGGGTGCCCACGCCTTCGCCTTCGATGACTTCTCGCAGGCCGACACGCTGTTCGTTCCTGAACTGGTCGAGGCCCGGAACGGAGAGGCGCTCGCGGCGCTTCTCGGCATCGCGCCGGAGCGTGACGCCGAGGGCGCGGTTATCGTTGATGATGCCCGGCTCGGCACCTACGTCCGGCTGATCAACCTGCTCGCTTCGCGGGAACAGCGCCGGCTCCTCGGGCTCGAACCCGGTGCGACCATCGGGCCGCTGGCGACCGCGGACGGCGAGCTTTTCATCAGGGTCACCCGCAAGGATGCCCCGGCCAGCGCGACATTCGAGGACGTCGCCCGTCGGTTCTCCGCCGCGCCGACGCGCCACTCGGGTGGCGACCTGAGCTGGCTTTCCCGCGACGACAAGTCCCGCGACCAGAAGCTGGTCGACGCTGTCTTTGGCATCGGCGTCGGGGCGATCTCACCGGTGATCCGCCTGAATGACTCGACGTGGACGTTTGTCAAGAACGAAGAGCGTCAGCAGGCCTACACCCGGCCGTTCGACGAGGTAATGCCCAAGATCGAGGGCAAGCTCCGCCGCCAGAAGACCGAAGACCTGCGCGCGCAGCTGGTCGCCGACCTGAGAGGCTCGGCCGACATCGAAGTCCTGATGACTCCCGAGGACTTCCTGTTCGAGCTCCCCGGCGAGACACCACTGCCGGAGCCGGACGACACCGCGCCGCAGAACTAGACTGTGCCCGAGCTCCGCAAGGACCCGGTTCTCGGGCGCTGGGTCATAGTCGCGACCGAGCGGGCCAGGCGGCCCTCGGACTTCGTACCGCCGCCGGAGGCATCGGAGCCCGAGGGCCGCGCCTGCCCGTTCTGCGCCGGTAATGAGGCAATGACCCCGCCCGAGGTCCTGAGCTACACGGAGGGGGAGCGATGGCTGGTCAGGGTGGTGCCGAACCGGTTTCCGGCGCTGGTCACCGAAGGTGAGGCGATCCGGCAGGGATCAGGCATCTACGACCGGATGAGCGGCATCGGCGCCCACGAGGTCATCGTCGAGACCCCCGACCATTCGCAGCGACTCAGCGACCTGCCGCCGGACAGGGTCGAGCTGGTCCTGCGCGCTTTCAAGAGTCGCGCGGAAGACCTCGGCAGGGACGCGCGCATCCGTTACATAATGGTCTTCAAGAACGAGGGAGCCAGTGCCGGCGCGTCGCTGAGTCACAGCCATTCCCAACTCATCGCGACGCCGGTGATCCCGGTCCTGGTGAAGGAGGAAATCGCCGGCGCTCGGCGCTACCACGACTTCCGGGGCCGCTGCGTGTTCTGTGATATGGTCAAGCAGGAGCTGACGGAGGCCGCCCGGCTCGTGGACGTGAACGACGGTTTCGTGGCATTCGCGCCCTGGGCGCCCCGGTTCCCGTTCGAGACCTGGGTTGTGGCACGCGATCACTACTCGAGTTGGGGCTCGCTCGACGACTCCCGGCTGGCCGACCTGGCCCGGCTGCTCAAGAGTGTCATCGGTCGGATTGCCCGTGCCCTGAGTCGCCCCGACTACAACATCGTCTTCCACGCCGGCCCGACCTGCGGCGATGACGAAGGACACTACCATTTCCACGTCGAGATCCTGCCCAAGCTCTCGAAGATCGCCGGGTTCGAGGCCGGTACCGGCTTCTACATCAACCCGGTGCCGCCCGAAGACGCGGCGCGTTACCTGCGGGAGGTCGGATGCTCGTAGTCCACGTCGCATCGGAAGTCGCCCCGTTCTCCAAGACCGGCGGGCTGGCCGACGTAACCGGGTCCCTGCCCGAGGCGGTCGCGTCAGCCGGTGTCGAGGTTGTCGTCGTATCCCCTGCCTACCCTTCCGTGCGCAAGGTAGACGTCCGGTTCAACGTCGTCGCCGACCTGTCCACACTCGACCTGTGCCCTGCCCGAGCTGGAGAACCGGTGGCGCTTCTCGAAGCCCGGCGCATCGGTGTCCGCTACCTGTTCGTCGACTGCCCGGGGTTCTTCGGACGCACCGGCCTGTACGGCGACGCGGACGGCGACTACCCGGACAACGCCGAGCGCTTCCTGCTGTTGTGCCGCGCAGCCATCGCGGGAGTTGACCGGCTCAGCCTGCGGCCTGATATCTTCCATTGCCACGACTGGCAGAGCGGCCCTCTGCCGATCCTTGTCCGAACCGGGGGCCTGACCGCTGCCACGATCTTCACCATTCACAACCTCGGCTACCAGGGTAACTTCCCGGCCGACGTCTTCCCGAAGTTGTCAATACCGGCCAGCTACTGGTCGCCGGAGCATGTCGAGTACTTCGGCCAGGTCAGCTTCCTCAAGGCCGCGCTCGTCCACGCGGACCGCCTGACAACCGTCAGCCCGACGTACGCCCGCGAGATCCAGGAGCCGGAGCTCGGCTTCGGCATGGACCCGATTCTCCGTTCCCGCCGGGAAGTGCTGTCTGGCATCCTCAACGGCATCGACACCAACTGCTGGAACCCGGCGGCCGACCCCCACCTCGCCGAGCCGTACTCGCCGGACCGCCCTGCCGGGAAGACGGCTGATCGCCGGTCACTGGACCGCGAGTTGGGTCTCGATCCGGGCGGCCCGCTCTTCGTCGTCGTATCGCGACTCGCCGGCCAGAAGGGCATCAACCTGGTCATCGACGAGATTCCCAGGCTGGTCGCTCTCGACGCCAGAATCTGCATCCTGGGCACCGGACAGCCGGAGTACCACGAGCGGCTTGAGGAGCTCGCGCGCAGCAACCCCGGGCGGCTCGCCGCGGTTCTCGCATTCAACGAGCAGCTCGCCCACCGCATGTACGCGGCGGGTGACTTCTTCCTCATGCCCTCGGAGTACGAGCCCTGCGGCCTTGGCCAGATGATCGCCCTGCGCTATGGCACGCTCCCGGTCGCGGCCCGCACCGGCGGATTGGCTGATACCGTCTTCGAGGTCGGAGAAGAGGGCGGTAACGGGTTCGTGTTCGAGCGGGGCGATGCCCGCGGATTCTCAGCGGCAATCGACCGCGCGCTGATGCTCTTTGCCCGGCCGACCGAGCTCGCCCGGGTGCGCGAGCGGGGTATGCGGACCGACTTCTCGTGGGACGCGCGGGCGCGCGACTACCTCGAACTCTACCGGCGCTTCGCCCCGGTAGCCCCTGGCCGCCGGGGAGCTGCGCCTGCGGCGCGGGGAGAAGGAGAACGCCATCAGGATTTCGGACCGGACTCCCGGCGCTGAGCGCCGGGGGCCCGGTCGTAGTCCAGGACGCGAATCCCGATCCGGCCGACCAGCGGCAGGATCCTCGACTGGTCGCGCAGCTCTCCGCCGCCCAGCCTGAGGCGCAGTGCGCCGGCCGGGAACTCGCCGAACGTCGGGTCGACCGGCACCCAGCGCCCGAGCCACGCGTCGTTCCAGGCGTGATAGTAGAACGAGCCATCGAGATAGACCAGCCCCACCACGACCCGGCACGGCAGCCCGGCAGAGCGCGCCAGTCCGGCGTACAGCACCGCATGCTCATTGCAGTCACCGCGCAGGTTCCGCAACACATCGAGGGCGGTCGGAAACGATGCCGTCGGCACCTTCTCGACGTTGTCGAATACCCAGCTGGTCAGCAGGCGCGCAGCCGCAACGGCATCAGTCTCGCCCGCGAGGGCGGCCCGTGCCCGCTCGACCAGCTCGGGCGCGTCGCACTGGATGGTCATCGACGCGGTCAGGAACGAATCCTGCCCGGCCACGGGCAGGTCGACCCGTCCGGCCGGTGGCTCGACCGAGACGACCTCGACAATGAGCGCGCCGTCAGCCCCAGAGACGGTCATACCGGCATCCCCCGGCAGCTCCTCCGGGCCGACCCCGGTGACCGCGAGCCGCGCCCGCCGCACTGCCCCGGGCTCGGGAATCAGGGTATCGACATCGACACGGAACATCCGCAGCAGGTCAACACTCCCGGCCTGCCCTGCACCCGCCACCGCCCGGGCCGGTGTTGTCCGCGTCGAGCGGAGACCCGGCGGCGCGTCCTCCCGGACCGTGAGGCCGGCGCTGTCAAGCCACGTCGTCACGGTGATTCCCGCGGTCGTCGTCCGGACCTTGAGCGCGTGAAAGTTCGAGTCGAGGACCGCCACCGGCTCCCAGCCTTCGACCTTGACGCTGGCACGCTCCACCGACATCGACGACACGTCGAACATGGGCACCTCGAACGTCGTCCCTGTCGCGGCGCCCCTCGATATCACGAGTTGTCCCAGTGCCTCGGTCGGGTATACCGGGCCGACAAGCTTCAGCGTGCGGGGACGGTCACCGACCGGCTTGATGATGACGACATTCTCCTGGACTGCGGCAGCCGCTTCCATCACCCGGTCCTGCGCCTGGAACCGGAAGTCGAGCGACTGCAGTTCGAGCTTGTCCGAAGTCACTGCGACCGACCTCGCCTTAACCAGTTGCGAAACGCCCAGCATTTCCAGTTCGAGCTCCATCACGTGCTCGAACCGCCAGCCGTGTTCGAAGCGATCGACCCGGGTCACCGAGTGACCGATTCGACTGCCGTCGAGCTCGGTCAGCAGCCAGGTCTCGGCCGACTCCCGTCGGCCGGCCGCTGCCGGTTGTCCCGGACCCGGACAACCCGCGACGAGCGCCACCACCAGCAACAAGACCAGGGTTGTAAGCATAGGGCAGGATAGCCCGGGCAAGCCCGGAGTCAATCCATCTTGACTGTCATCCTCGTGCTCCTAGAATCCCCTGCGTGGGCCGGGTGCCGCTCCTTTGAGTGAAGAACAACTCGGCACGCGACGACACCGGGAGCCGAAGTGGCGGAACTGGCAAACGCAGTGGACTCAAAATCCACCGTCCAGCGATGGACCTGTGGGTTCGACTCCCACCTTCGGCAGTTCAGCAGCACGCGGCGGTAACGCTTTGCGCAGTCGTTGACAGCATCTCGTGAGACACTATCATCCCGGCGACATGGCCAAGTCATCAAAGAAGGAAGTACGGCGCCGTCCCCGAACTGCGGGAAACCCCTGGTACCTGTGGGCAGTGGTTGCTGTGGTCGTGCTCGGGGGGCTGTTCATGCTCGCCCGCACTCTCTCGACCGCCCCGCCGCCGGCCGTCATAATCCCGGTGCTATCGTCGGCGAGTCCGGACCTCGAGGCCATCACGCGGATGATCGGAGACATTGAGCTGCCTGCCGCCGGGCAACGCCCGCAGGGCCTCGTTGCAGTTGACTCCCTCCTCACCGTCCGCGACTGGCCAGCCGCCCTGGAGCGTCTGGCAAGAATGCTCAAGCCGGCACACGGGGCGACGGCGGCGGTTCTGCACGAGTACGTCGGATTCTGCCACTACCACTCGGGCAGCCTCGACCGTGCGCTCCACTCGTTTCGCCAGGCGCTTGCCGCCGACAGCGGCCATGCCGCGAACAGACAAACGAGACTCGGCTTCGCCATCGGATACCTGTTCCAGTCCCGGGGCTTCGCCGACTCGGCGCTGGAGTCCTACTCAGCCGCGCGCGCCAATCTCGCTGCAACTGTGCTCGACGACGTCGACCCGCTGTTGCTGGCCCTGTACAACAACCTCGCCCTTGCCCATGAGGTGACCGGTGACACTGCCGGAGCGCTCGCGTTCTATGCGTCTGCGGCTGAGTTGGTGGACACGACTGCCGACGCGCCGTCGTCGCGGACCGTCCGCGACAACCTCCGTCGCCTGGCCCGCTAGCATCTGGCGCGCGGACGAACGTACCTCTCGCGGTCGGGCCACTGGCTTGTTGCGCACGGACGGGCCCACCTGTGCGCTGAGCGTAGGCGGGGCCGCTAGACTGTATCGAGCGGGTCGACATCGACGCCGACCTGCAGATGTCCCTGCCAAAGCAGGCGTCGGTCGAGCAGTCGCCCGAGGCTCTGCCCGCGGGGAAACCGCACCAGCAGGCGGACCCTGCCCCGGCGGGAGTCGACCGGCCCGAAGACGTCGACCCCTCGATGACCCTCCAGCGCCCCGGCAATCCGCCGGGCGTGAGTCAACAGGGCGCCGCGGTCGCCACTGCCAACCTCGATGACTGCCAGCCGCCGAAAAGGCGGCAGGCCAGCTTCCCGACGGACTGGCAGTTCGCTTAGCATGAACCCGGACACGTCACGGCTGAGCCCGGCCTCCAACGCGGGGTCCTCCGGGCGTCGGGTCTGAACAACAAGGACCGCACCGCTTTCCTCGGCCCTTGCTACAAGCTCACAGAGCGTAACGAACGCGTGCTCCCGCACGCGGTAGTCAGGTAGTGACAGTTCCATGTCGAAGTCCGGCACCGCGACAAGCTGAGTCTTCTCGGGCCAGCGGATCCCAATCAGGACCCGGGTCCCCACCGCCAGCGTACCTGCGGGGAAGGACCGGCCGCCCGACTCGACTCTCACGACCCGGCGGCTCGGGAATAAACGGGCAAGCTCCACCGCGACACTCTCGACGCCCGCCGTGCGCATGTCGAATGACGTGCTGTCGCATTCGGGGCAGGTCTCCGGGGCGGGTCGCCGCAATCCGCACCGGCCGCAGACGAGCGTGTGGCCCGCGTCGAGCGCCGCCGGCAGCCGGCAATCAAGACACTCTAGCGCGGCGCCGCACTCGGCGCAGACAACGTACCGGCTCAGCCCCTTCCTGTTCACGTAGAGCACTGCTGCGGCATCGGCGGGCAGCCGTTCCAGCTCGCGCATGAGACGAGGCGAGAGCTCGCCGCCCCGCGTGCGCCGCGCGTCGACCACGAAGCTGGCACGGTAACGTCGGGGCAGGGGTGGTCGTCCGATCAACTGGTACTGCCCGGCCGCGATGCTGTGCCAGGTTTCGGCCGCTGGGAACGGGTCGCTGAGAAGCACCGGGCAACCCGCGTCGCGGGCGCGCACGACTGCGACGTCTCGAGCGTTGAAACGCGGACGACGCTCCTCCTTGAAGACTGGGTCGCGGCTGTCAGCAACGACAATTCCCCCTAGCCGCGCGACCGGCGCAAACACCGCGGAGCGCACGCCAACGACCAACCGATGCCGGCCGGCCCGGATGCTCTGCCACGTGCGCTTGACCTGAGTGAGACCGGATTTCGAGCGCAGCTCGACCAGGTCCGCGCCGAACCGCTCGCTCAACAACGCAACCCAGCGATCCAGCCTGGGTTCGGGAGCAAGGAGTATGCCGCCACCCCGACGGAGACTCGCTTCCAGAAACACAACAACGCGCTCGAGACGACCTTCCCGTTCGACTGCGACCTGCACCTCGAACCTGCCGGCTTCGGGCAGTGCGTCTGAGGCGGTACGTGCGTCGCTGATGCCCGTGCCGCGCGGCCGGTAGCCGCCTATCCCCCTCGGCAGCATCGCGGCCAGGACCTCTCCCTTCGGGCAGCAGTAGTAGCTCGCAAGCCATCTGCACAGGTTCAGTCTTCCCTTGTCGAGTAACCCAGGGTCGACCAGGCGGGTAACCGCGACGAGATTCCTGACCGCGCTCAAAGCGGGTGTGGCGACGACAACACCCCGTGTCGGACGGCCGCGCAGTCGGACCTCAACGCAGTCCCCCGGCGCGACTGGCTGAGAAAGCGCGGTGCACTCGTAGGTGAGTTCGTCCAGCCTCACGCCCGGCACGACGACATCGCAGAACCGACGGGAGGAAGCCAAGTCCGTCAGTATCGAAGCCTGTGCCGGTAGCGCACCGAAAACCGGCCGTCTTCGTTGCGCTCGCCGACAACCTCGTTGCGTCGGTCGAGGTAGTACTCGACGCGAAACTCAGGCACCATCTCGCCAACGAAGTTCTGAGTGTAGGTAACGTACAGGCTCCGTCCGATGTACTTGCCGACCGTGACCTTGTGCCCTTCGCCGCCGGTCAGTTCACTCTCGAACCGCAGGGCGTCAACTGTCAGCCACCTCCGAACCTGCTTGGTGAACTGGGTCTGGGCAAGACCCAGGAGACGGCCCGACAGGTAGCGGGCGACCGCCTCGCGGTTGGCAAAGGCGTCGAACTCGGCCGGGGTCACGTTAAGGCTGAGATAGGTTATGATCTCGTTCTCATCCCAGACCATCGGCTCGGAGCTGAAACGGAACTCGGGCTTATTGAGCGTTCCGCTGAGCGTCAGCAGGATTCGGTCCGGTAGGGCGCCGTTCTCGCCGTTCGAAGCGCGAACCGGAAGCTCGGCGACGATATCAAGCTCGGGATTCAGCGAACTGATGTTCTCGAATCGAATCTCACCGCGCGACACCCGCAGAGTCCGGTCAAGGTAGTAGATATTGCCCTGGCGGGTCGCGAGCTGGCCGGTCCAGGTTTCGCCTTGCATCGTCTTCTTCAGCCAGAGGTCAACGGACAGCTCGAGGTCGGCCATCCGGTTCCTGAGCCAGAGGCCCCGATCGCCGCGGATGTGAATATCGAAGACGACCGAATCGCTGCCCGGGGCGGGTGCGGTGCGAGGCGTCTCAGATTCGAAGTCGAATGTCAGGAGCGCTTCTCTCACGCTGACCGTGCCCTCTACCGAAAGCGGACGGTTCCTGGCCAGTGATACCACGATTCCTCCACTGGCAACAGCGTGTACCTCCGGCATCGGACTGATGACCGCGTCTTCGGGCCAGATGTCGAACGCGAGCGTGTCAACTCGCCAGTCCGGCCCGAGCTCAACAAAGCCTGCCGCGGTGACGATGCCGGTCCCCGCCTCACCGCTGACCTTTTCGACGTTCACGCGACCGCCGGCCGCAGTGACCTCGGCATTGACCCGCTCAACCAGCACGCCGACCGACGGAACCCAAAGCCGACCACGGCTGATACGCACCCGACCGGACAAGTCGGGTGTGACAAGGTCGCCCCGAATCGCAAGATCACCGTAGATTGTGCCGGCTCGCAGGTCGACGATGTCACGAAGGAAGAACAGGGGCCAAACTCCGGGGTCGGCGAGCTGGGCGGCGACGTCGATCGCCACGAGCCGAAACCCGTCGTCGGTCGTGAACTCGGCCCAGCCGGTGACTTTCGAAGTGTCGATGTTGCTGACTGCCCGGAGCTCATCGAGAATCACCCGCGAACCGGAGTAGCGCGCCGCAAGCGCGGCATGCGTGAGCTGGACACCGAAGGCCGGCACCTCGAGACCGGCCACGGTCAGCTCGCAGGCCAGCGTGTCGCGGCCGGTGACCGCGGCGTTGACCATGCCCCGCAGCTCGGTATCAAGCTGCAGCAGGCTCTGGAGCTTGTGCAGGTCAAGATCTCGAACCAGCAGCGCGACATGCGGTACCGAGTTGCCGATGCGCACGGCGTCAAGTTCGACCTTTCCTTCGGCGATCTCGAATCGAACTCCCCGCACCGCAAGCGAATCCGGCGACCAGTCGACCCGGAAAGGTGCGGTCAGAGCCAGCGTCTCGGCGCCGGTCGCGAAATCAAGGCCGGTGACGTCGAGCCACAGCCGGTTCCGGCCCAGCCGGTAGCCGCCGCGCGCCGTCAGCAGGTCGCCGGGCCGGTCGGCGCGAAAATCGAACTCGGAGTTGAACAAGGTGAGCTGGACCGCGTCAACCTGCTGCTGGCCGATACGAAGATCCTCCGCCCCGACCGCGAGCCGGCCGTGCAGTTCGCGCCCGACCGCGATGTCCAGTTCCAGCACCGCAGCGCCGATCACGACATCACCGGTGGCGAAGCTCTCCAGCCGGACGCCGCCGCTGACCTCGACGCTGTCAAGGGTACCGCCGCCGTGAATCAGCCCCTTGAGCCTGCCGGTCGCCTCAAACCCTGCCAGCCGTGCAAACGGTGCGATATCGACGTCCTCAAGCACGAGCTCACCGCTGACACGACTTGCCGGCCCCCATGTTCCTGCCGCCTGCAAGCGACCCGACGGCCCGGACGCGTCAAACCGGCTGATATCGACCCGACCGCCGGACCGCCTGCCGACGATCCGGAAGGTATCAATGCCCAGCGCTGTGACGCGTCCGCCCCCATCAAGCTCGACCGAGTCAAACCCGCTGCCGGCGACCGCAAGGTCGGCGTCCAGGGCGATGTCGGGCAGCTTCGGGTCCCACCCGGCGAGGCGGACTGCCCGCAGCCGGGCCCGCGCCCGGTAAGCCAGCCGTCGGTAGTCCAGCGAGCCGTCGATCGCGAACTCACCAAGGACGCTGTCGGTGCCCGCCACCACCAGGTACAGCACCGGGTCGTCAAGCCGTACCGTGCCGGCGAGGTCCGGGAGCCGCATCGTCCCGAACGCCGGGCTGTCTACTGTGTAGCTCAGTTCGGCAGAGCGAGACGCGGCGCCGAATCCGGCCTTGCCTCGCGCCCGGAACGTCCCGCTCAGAACACCGGGTTCGATGGCAAGTGGCCCACTGAGCTCGGCAAGGTCAACGGCCAGGCTGGCGAGCTCCAGCGTCACCACGCCGCTGTCGAGTGCAAACCGGGCAGTGCCCGCCAGCCGCGAGCGGTCGGTCCGGACGTCGAGCTGGTCAACCAGCAGCGTGCGCGGGGTCAGTCGGCCGCGGGCGCTCGCCGCCCGGAGTGCGACCTCCTCCCGCACGGCCACCGCCCGCATTGTCGCCAAGTCGAAGCGCGCACTCGCCCGGTTCGACCGCACGGAGGCGCTGAGCCCGATCGAATCGACCCGGAGCGTGTCATTGAGGTACACACGCCCATCGAGCACCGTCAGTCGGTCAAGGCTGAGCCGGGGCAACTGAAACGGTCGTGGCCGCGCGGTGTCGGCCGGGACCACCGCACTGACCGGTACTGGTCGTTGCGATATGAAGACCTCCGGCCGCACGAGGTTGAGCTCCAAAACCGGGATCCGGCCGAACAGGAATCCGAACGGCGCGTAGCGCAGCGTCAGTCGCTCAGCGCGGAGCGAATCGCCATTGAGGTGGATGCGCAGGCCGACAACCGTCGGGTTGCTGAAGATGTCGCCCTCGATGCGCTCGTACTCCACCCGTCCATTCAGACTGCGGGCAAGGAGCCGGGCGGCAATCTCAACGCCGAACCGGGCGACAGGCTGACGAAGGACAACCACGAGGCCGGCCGCGAACAGGAGAACGGCAAGCGCCACCAGACAGCCTCTGCCGCGTCGCGCCGGCTTAGAACGCATGCAACAGTCCGAAGTAGAACCGTCCCCGGTCGCCGGCCGGCGGGTTCCGTAGCCGCTTGCCCCAGTCAACCCGGGCCGGGCCGATCGGCGTCCGGACCCGCACCCCGGCGCCGGCACTGTACTCGAACGCCCCTGTGCTGAAACCGGCCTCCGGGCCGACGACCTCGCCGCCGTCCGCAAAAGCGACCAGCCCGACCCAGCCAAGGATGTAGGGAGAGCGCAGTTCGATGCTGCCGTTCAGTATCATCGGCCCGAAGCGAAAACCACCGTCGGCCAGCCGCCCGGTCGAATCCGGGCCGACCGAGCGGTCTTGATACCCGCGCAGGTTATTGCGCCCGCCGAGCGTGAACGCCTCGTAGTAAGGGATTCGCGCCGTCGAGCCATACGGGAAACACGAGCCCGCAACCGCCCGCGCGGCAAGCACGAAGCCCGGACCGAATCGCCCGAACCCGCGCGCCTCGCCCGAAACCCGATAGAAGTCGTTGCTGCCCTGAAGCAGGCCGCCGGCGACTTCAGCCAGCGGCCGGAGGAAAACGCCCTGCCCCGGGTCGAAGACGTCATCGCGGGTGTCGTACTGGAGATTCAGAGCGACCGAATTCGTGACCCCGCTCGCAGTATCCGCCACGACCCGAAACCGGTTGAACAGGCCGGCGCTCAACTGGGGTGCGAGCTCACGGCTCAACCCGGTCTCAGCGCCGAGTTCACGGCTGAGCGCGGTGTCGATCCGCTCGACCGCGAAGAACGGGCGAAACGAGAAGTTGACTCGATTGAGGAACAGGTACGGAACGCGGTAGCTCGCCTGCAACCCGAACCGGTAATCACCCGTGAAACCCGGGCTGTACTCAACGCCTGCCTCGAACACGTGCGCCCGGCCGAGGACGTTCAGGTGCTGCCAGTCAACCGACCCGAGCAGACGGAACGGCGGCGCCTCGAAGCCGGCACCGAATGCGAGGCCGTGTTGAGTCTGTTCGGCGACGTCATAACGGATGACAACGCTGTCAACCGGGTAACTCGCCGCCTCGCCGGTACCGGGAACCGCATCGCCCGTCTGGACACCCTGGCCCCAGATCATCTCCCCCGCGCCACCGTCCGGTCGCAGGACGTAGAACAGCACCCGTTGGAACAACCTGGTGGCGTAGAGCCGCCTCTGCGCCTCCTGCAGCCGCCGCCGGCTGAAGAGCTCGCCGGGCCGGACCTCGATTGCCCGCAGGACCACGTTCGTCGCGACCCGGCGGTTGCCGCGCACGCGCAACGCCGAGATATGGCAGCGCGGACCTTCAATGATGGAGAAAATCAGATCGGCAATGGTGTCGCGATGCTCCCACTCACCGTCAACCTGAGCGAAAGGGTAGCCATTGTTGTTGTAGAACTCGGCCAGTCGCGCCTCACCCTCGGCCGGCATCGCCGCGGTCAGATGCCGACCCGGTCGCGCCGTCACGAGCGCCGCGAGCCGCACCGAATCCCAGGCGGCGTTGCCGGCAAACCGCACCGCGCCGACCCGCGACCGAACACCCTCGCTGACCTTGAATGTCACGCGCCACTGGCGACGCTCCCGCTGCGCGTCCCAGCTCACCTCGACGGCGCGGAAACCGTTGTCGACGTATATCGTTGCCAGCAGGCGGGCGTCGGCAGCAAGCTGCCGCTCGATGAGCGGGCCTCCGCGGTGGGAAGTGATCGCCGCCCTGAGCGTCCGGTCCCGGAATGCCCGGTTGCCTTCGAATCGCACTGCGGCAATCGAGTCCTCCGGGCCGAACTGGACGGCCAGGATAACGGCTACGAGCGTCGAAAGCACTTCACCCCCGGCGGCCCTTGGCCGCCGGGAACCCGCGCCCGCGGCGCGCGTACAAGGAAGACCCCATCAGGATTCCTGCACGGACTCCCGGCGCGAAGCGCCGGGGACCCGACCTGCGCTCAGGCGGTTGCGACACCATCTGTCAGATAATATGTCCTGCCTCGTGGGGCTGTCAAACGGTTCGTGAGCTGTCCGCCACGTCCCTGCCTTGAAAACCTGAAGGAGGACGGCATAATTGCAGATGGCTCGCTGTCGCGATGAACGCCCCGGCGGGCATTCCGATCGTGACAGGCCCTACGAGAGCTTCGCCATCAGGGCCGCCCGCGTGGTCGAGGATATACCGCGCGGAAGGGTAGCTACCTACGGACAGGTCGCAGCAATCGCCGGCAACCCGCGTGCCGCGCGCCAGGTCGTACGGGCTCTCTGGGCGTTGTCCCGGAGCCGCGGGCTGCCCTGGCATCGGGTGATCAGCTCGAAGGGCATCGTCTCGATCCCGGCCGACGGCGGCGAGGAACAACGCAGGCTGCTGGAGTCCGAGGGCATCATCGTCTCGGCCACGGGCCAGATTGACTTGGCCCGTTTCGGCTGGCGGGGTCGGCCCGGGCCAGGTCATCAACCTGGAGCCGGACCCGGACAACCGGCAAGGTAGCTGCTCACGCTGTCTACCTGCGTCAAACCTGCCGTTTGACTCGCGCCCTATGGCAGAGGATAATATCTGTTCTGAAGAGCGCAATCCTGATCCCCAACGGAGGCAACGTGAAGAGAACGACATTGCTGTTGGTGATGCTCCTTCTGGGACTCGCCACGGCGAAGACGCAACTCCCGGTCGAGACGACGGGGCCGATGACCCTGAACCTGGTCCAGGGCTACTCCTTCGACCCGCTCACCGGGACCCCGGGCATGCCCGACTGGCTAGCGGTTGAGAAGGCATCGCCGGACCACGACTACTACATCATCCAGTTCCCGGGCCCGGTCCGACCGGAGTGGAAAAAGTCTGTCGAACGCGCGGGCGCGGAACTGCTCTGGTACATCCCGCGCTACGCCTTCGTCGCCCGCATCCCGACCGACCGGGTCGAGTCGGTTACGGCACTCGACGAAGTCCGATGGGTTGGCCTCTACCAGCCGACCTACAAGCTCTCCCCCGGGCTCGAACAAACCGAAGGCATTCAGTCCCTGATCGTCGTCTTCCACTACCCGGAGGACGGCAACGCGATGCTCGACCAGCTCGCCGGACTCGGGGCGTGGAACATCCTGCCCGAGTTCAACGCCTGGAACAAGAGCGTTCGGATCGACATCGACGCCTCTGCGGTCGTCGAGCTGGCGCGGCTCCGCGGGGTCTACTGGATCGAGCCGTGGGGAGAGATTACCCCGGACAACCGTGACTGCCAGTGGGTCGGCCAGAATGGCTACTCCCCGTCCGACACGACCCGCACCATCTGGCACCGCGGAGTTTCCGGCCGCGGGATGATCATCGGCCTGACCGACACCCCGATGTGGATGAATCACAACGCCACCCGCGACACCGCCGGCGGCAGCAACGTTCCCGGGCCCAATCACCGCAAGGTCGTCGCCTACCGTGGCACCCAGGGCTCGGACTCCCACGGCACCCACACGTCGGGCACGATCGTCGGCGACGACGACTATGTCGGCGGCACGTCCTGGCACGACGGCGTCGCCAAGCACGCCCGGCTGTTCTTCCAGAACTACAATGTCTTCCCGAGCGGCTGGGACATGAACGTCTGGTTCCGCGGGCCCGACTCCGGCCTCAACGTGCAGGTTGACAGCCTGCGCGCGCTCAATCACTCGATGAGCCTGTCGCGCAAGGATACCTTCAACCGCTACGTCTTCACCGATATGACCGCCGACCAGTTCATCTGGAACCACCGCAAGTTCCTCCACTGCAACTCGATGGGCAACTACAGCACCAACCAGATGGGCCACCCGGTCATTGCCAAGAACATCATCTCGGTCGGCGCAACCCAGAACGGCGCCTCGTGCCGGAGCATTGCGACCTTTTCCTCGCGCGGACCCACCCAGGACGGCCGGCGCAAGCCCCAGCTCGTCGCGCCGGGCGAGAACATCTACTCGAACTCCAACTCCAATGCCGCCAACTACGTCTCGATGTCGGGCACCTCGATGTCGACACCCAACATGACCGGCACGGTTGCGCTCATCCGCCAGTACTTCCGGATGGGCTACTACCCTACCGGCGACACGACAACCGGAACGCCGATGGAGATCTCGGCCGCGCTGAACAAGGCGGTGGCGATCGTCGGCGCCGACAACGACATCTCCGGCTACACGGTACCGGACAACAACGTCGGCTGGGGCCGGGTCAACCTCGACTCTTCGCTCTACTTCGCCGGCGACGAGTCGAAGCTCTGGGTAGCTGACGACGAAACCGGACTCGAAACCGGCGATTCGGCGGTCTACGCCATCGAGATCGGCGATGACGCGCGGCCGTTCCGCGTGTCGCTTTGCTGGTCCGACTATCCCGGGACGATGCAGGCGTCGATGATACTCGTCAACGACCTCGACCTGCTTGTCGTCTCCCCGACCGGGACTGAGTACAAAGGCAATGTCTACTCGGCCGGCCAGTCCCAGATCGGCGGCAACTTCGACACCCTCAACGTCGAGGAGTGCGTGCGGGTCAACTCTCCCGAGCCCGGCCTCTGGACGGTCAAGGTCCACGCGCGCAACATCCCCCAGGGACCCCAGCCGTTCGCGCTGGCGGCAATCGGGGTATTCGATGTCGGCGACCGGCGCGACGTCGCGGTCCGGGCCATCTACGCGCCGGTCGGGCAGGTCGACTCGGGCACGGTCGTCACCCCCAGCGCCCTCGTCGTCAACCACAGCGCCGCGGAGGAGAACTTCGACGTCGTCCTGAACATCGGCACGGCCTGGGCCGACACCCAGAACGTCATCCTGACGCCGGGTCAGCAGGACACTGTCAGCTTCGCCGACTGGACCGCGGTCGCCCTCGGCTGGCACGCGGTCCGCTGCTCGACGATGCTCGCGGGCGACGAGAACCCCGCCAACGACCTGCGGGTCGACAGCTGTGAGGTCATCCCGGCCACCGGGCTCGCCGAGGGCGGGGACGCGCCGCTGGCCTTCGCGCTCGCCAACCCGGCGCCGAACCCGTTCACCCGGACCGCGGCTGTCCGCTACTCCCTGCCGCGGGCCGGGCGGGCCGAACTGGCGGTGTACTCCGTCGCCGGCACGCTAGTCCGCACGCTCGCGGCGGGCGAGCACGCTGCCGGGTCATTTGTCGCGGCCTGGGACGGACGCGACAATCGCGGCAGGAAGGTGAGCTCCGGGGTCTACGTCCTTCGCCTCCGCGCCGCCGGCGACGAGGCCACCCGCAAGCTGATTCTCGAGTAGCGGGGATACTGTGCGCTGAGTGCCGGGGCGGCCCAGCCGCCCCGGCATCTCGCTTCCGACACCGACCGCTTGCATCGATCCGGCTATCGGTTACATTCTGTACGTGCCTTGGATCGCGGAACCCGAAAGGAGTACCCCGTGAAACCAGTGCTTCCCCTGCTCCTGGCCCTGATGCTCGCCGCCGGTTGCGGCCCGGCGCCCAATTCCGGGACCCTGCGCGACGCCTTCTTCACCCAGCTTGCCGCCCTGCACGGCATCAACGACCTCCAGATTTCGAAGAACACGACCGCCTTCAGCTTCCTCGGCGACAACTACACCTGCATCGTCACCGGAACCGACATAGCCGAAACCGATGACCCGCGCTACACCCACATCGGCAGCGTCGACGTCGAGTTCTCGTTCGAGGGCGAGCCGGTGCCGACGTTCGACCACCTGCGCAGCGGCAACATCGACCCCGACGCCATCGTCGCGACCTGGGACGCCGAGAAGAAACGCTGGCGATTCGACGTCATCTTCGAGCCCGACACCGACTGACTCCCTGCCGGCAAGGAAGGACCGGTCCCTGAGGCTCGAGCCCTCCCTCGCCGGCCGGCAGCGCCCGGCGGCCGCTTTCCGGACGGCAGCCAAGCCGCAGGGCCCTGTAAGACGGTCGGGGCGGCCGCAGCCGCCCCGACCTGGGAACCTCGAGCCGGCTAGTCCAGCATCATCACCTTCGCCACCGACTCGCCGCCCGGTGTGCTGACCCGCAGGAAGTAGACCCCGCGCGCCAGCGCCTGCGGCTGCCAGTAGTACCGGCCGCTTCCCGCCGCCGCTTCGAACTCGACCCGCTCGAGCTCCCGGCCTGCCGGGTCGTAGGCCGCAATTGCCACGCGGCCGGCCACCGGGAGCTGGTAGTGGACAAACGTCCCGCGGCTGAAAGGATTCGGGCTGAGGAGAAGCGGGCGACGCCCGGCCGAAATCCGGCCCTCACCTTCCCGGACTCCAAGCAGATTCGCATCGTACCAGCGCTGTGCCGAATCGACGTTCGCGCCGAACTCGCCGACGTTCAGACCGCCGACGACGGCGAAAGCGACCCGCTGGGTCGCGCCCCGCGCCAGGTCAAACGGCCCGGCCGAAGCCAGCACCGACCAGTCGTAGCTGCGATTCGACTGGCGCGCCGCGATCGTCCCATTGAGCAGGCGCCATTTCATCCCGTCCGTCATCGCCGAGTCCGCGTAGACGTACAGGTCGTGGTCGACCGCCGTGAGGTTGGCAAACGTCGTCGGATTCAGGAGCGCGAAACCGGCGCACGGGTTCTCGGATGAGGCCTGACGCATCCAGACCGCGCGCCGGGCCTCATCGGAGGCCGCGAGGTTGGTCGAGGAAGAGCCGATGTCGAAGTCGCCGATGAAGCCGGCGTACATCCCGGTGATGTCTGCGGGGCCATCATTCGAGAACTCGATGTCGACCACCGCCCAGTCGTCATAGCCGCCCCGCGCCGTCATGTACCAGTCCCAGGTCAACCCAAGGCCCTTGGCCGAGGGGTGTCCGGAGTCGCTCATCGCGCCCCGCCAGTGAATGTCAGCCGGGGCGGCCGGGACCTGGTAGCGGAAGCTGTCGGTCATTGTCCAGTCACGGTTGGTCGGGCCGTTCGCAGGCTGCCCGAAGTGGTGGTCAACCAGCCAGCTCTCCGAGTCGCCGGCCATCAGCCCGCCGAAGAACAGCGCGCTCGCCGCGTTCTTGGGCACCTGGAAACCGCTGCCCGCGTCGGCCGGTGGCTCATCGTAGCCGATCGAGCCGATGCCGCATACCGAGAGCCTGACCGCACCGGTGTCCAGCGTGATGATGTACTGCGCCGGCACCGGCGGCGGGCCGACCTGCAGCCGGAACCCCCACGTCCACTCGCCCCAGTTGTCGGAATGCAGGTAGAGCGAGCACTGCACCGATGTCCCGCCCGGGATGCCGCTCCCCGCCGACGCGCTGAACCGGTCGTGGGCGTTGTTCGTGTCCGCGCCGGCGGCCAGTGTCCCGAAGCCGGCGGTCGAGTCGGTAACGCTGAACTGCGCGTGGTAGGCGCGCAGCCGTCCGGTCAGGTTCTCCGCCGGCGCGTTGCCGTTGTTGCGGACCGTGACGATCACGTCGGCGGTCTCGCCCGGGTCAAACCGGCCGTTGTTGTTGCCGCCCGAGTCGTCGACGCGGTTCCCGACGTAGCGGACGCTCGGCTGCGGGCTGCCGCCGCCCGCCATCGTGAAGCCCTCGTGCGGCAGTATCGGCGTGTGGCTCGCGGCCACCGAGTGACCCTCGCTGACCGTGATCATGACCTCACCCGGGGTCGAGGCGCTCACCGCCAGCGTCGCGGCGCCGGTCGCGTCGGTGCGCTCGACGACATAGAACTCGCCTTCCCGCCATGCGCAGACCAGCGCCCCCGCGACCGGCTGGCCGCCGACCGTGACGTCGACGTTGAGGTTGTACTGACCGGTCGGGATCGAGTCCGGGTAGCTGACGACCGGGGTCGCCGGCGTCCCGACCCATACCGGCATTGCGGGGTCGCCGAGGGTCATGTACATCCAGATGTTGTAGTAGTACGGGCTCGACGGCCAGTACTTCGCAATGTACGCGTCCATGTAGCTCATCTGCCCGGCCACGCTGAACACCGGCCCGCGATAGTCCCGCACTCCCGGCACCGCGATCGTCCACGTGTCCGTCACCGCCCGCGCCACCGTCGAACACTGCCCGTGGTTCGGCAGCGTGT
>JAWOHE010000088.1:0-8725 GCA_046485285.1 bacterium | reverse complement strand
TCATTGTTGTTGCCCTCGAAGTTCCAGCCGTGGTTCGGGTAGCTCGGGTCAGTCCACATGTGGCCGGCCAGGTCCGGGTGCGTGTAGTCGCAGCCCGTGTCGATGTTCCCGACCACCACCCCGTCCCCCGTGTAGCCGTACACCGCCCACACCGAGTCCGCCTTCACCTTCCGCACGTTCCACTCAACCGTGTAGGACGGGTCAACGTCGACGACGTCCGGCATCACCGCCAGCGCGTTCTCGGTCGTCACCAGGTCCCACTGCACGAACCATACCTCGGGCCGGTCAGCGACGCTGTTGATGACCCCCGGCGTCGCCTCGCAGTAAACCGCGTTCACCAGCCAGAACGGGATGACGTTGCTGACCAGGCCGAGCTTCTCCCAGCCGCGCAGTTCGTCGAGCAGGCCGGCCTGGGTGCGTTCGGTCAGCGCGCGCAGTGACGACAGCGTCACCTGCCGCCGCTCCTGCTTGCTCTTGATGTTCTTGATTATGCTCTCGCCATCGAGTTGCTCGGCCAGGACGATCATCACCCCGAGCTGCTCTTCGGCCTTCGCCTCGCCCATCTGCTCGAGCAGCAGGGGCTCGATCGGCGCCGCGATCGCGGCCGCCGCGAACACGAACAGCAGGACTGCCGTCCATCTGGACATTTTCTGCCTCCTGTGACAGGTTGGTATCCGCCAGCTTCTTCCCGCGCGGAACCCGCGCGGCATATCCGGAAATTATAGGCCGGTCCGGCCGGGCGTCAACGCGGCGCCGGGTTGACTTGCCGGACCGCGCGGCTATCTTGAGCCGATGCCGCGCCCCGCCGTCCTTCTTCTCCTCATCACTTCCGGCCTCTGCCCGGCCTGGACCGCCCGCCGCGGCTCGCCCGCCGGCGACCTCGTCCCGACCGCGCTCGGCTTCGACTCCGCCGGCGGGGTCTGCGTCGCCGCGACCACTCCGGGCACCGGCGGTACCGACATGCTCATCCTCCGCTACGACCAACTCGGCGCGCTCAGCTGGTCCGACACGATTGACGGCCCGGGCTCGGCCGGTGACTCGGCCCGCTCGCTGACAATCGGACCGGACGGCCGCCTCTTCGTAACCGGCACGGTCACCGGCACCACCGGCCCGGACCTCGGTACGGTCTGCTACGGCCCGGGCGGTGCCGAGCTCTGGCGCGCCTACTTCAACGCCGAGAGCTCGGGCGCGGACCGGGCGGTTGCGGTCGTGCCCGACCTCGCGGGCGGCTGTTACGTCACCGCCGCGGCCTGGAACGGCACGGCCCGGCAGGACGACATTCTCACCGTCCGTTATGACTCGCTCGGTCGGTTCGCCTGGAAGGCCTGGTACAACGGTGTCGCCCGCCGGAACGACCGGCCGGCCGCCGCGCTTCCTGATGGCGATGGCGGCATCATCATCATCGGCACGACCGAGGGTACCGCCGACTCGGTCTGGGGGGTCTTCATCGCCTACGCGCCTGACGGTCGCCAGACCTGGTTCGACGTCCGGCGCGCCGGCCGCACGTTCCTGCCCCGGGCCGCCCGGCTTGACCCGGGCAGGACCCTGCGCGTCACCGGCTCCGCCGACTTCGGCCCGCCCGGCGGCTGGGACTGCTACACTCTCGCCTTCGGGCCCGACCGCAACCTGCGCTGGACCGAACGCTTCAACGCGTCCGGCTCGCCGCCGGACCACGGACTCGCGATCGCCAACACGCCCGATACCACCAGCCACCTGGCCGTGCTGTCCTTCCCGGGCCGGACCGACCTCACCGTTCTCCGGCTGTCCCCGGCCGGCGGGCTCCGCGACTGGGTGACTCTCCGCCTCGCCGAAGACAGCGCCTGGCACCCGGCCGGCGTCGTCTGCCGCCGGAACGGCGACTTCATCGCGCTCGGCTCCCGGGTCGGCCCGGCCGGCGACTTCGACTTCCACGCCGCCTGCTTTGACAGCAACGGGAACCCGCGCTGGACCGGCGAGTACCGCGGTCCGGCCGGCGACGACATCCTGCTCGCCTGGGCCGATGACGGCCAGAGCCGGCTCGCCCTAGTCGGCGCGAGCCTCGGCACCTCGGGCTACCTCGAAACCGTCACAATTGTCTGGCCGCTCACCGGCCCGGGGCTCGCCGAGGATACTCCGCAGTCACCCGAGGCCGGTCGCTTCCGTCCTCCGGCGCTGGTCCGGGCCGGCGTGCCGCTCCGGTTGGCGGTCGGCCGCGCCGCCGCACTTACGCTTCGGGATGCCGCCGGCCGCGTCGCCCGGTCCGCGACCGGCGCGAATCTGCTGGAGCTGCCAACTGCCGGGCTGGCGCCCGGTGTCTACTTCCTGCGCCGCGAGGAGCCGGGCCGAGCCGCGCTCGTCTCCCGGCTCACGATCGTCCGCTGACCGTCTGCACCTCGATTGTCCGACTCAGGTCTCGGCCCCGGCATCGGTGCGCCGGCGGGCAATCTCCTCCTCGAGCGCTCGCTGGACCTGGCGCTCGATGAGGAACCCGACCAGCCGCTGCGTCCCGGGCTCGACCACCGCGAGGTAATCCCGGCGCCGATCCCGCATCACCTGCCTGGCCTCGCGCAGCGACTCCTGCGGCGTCACCGTGTAGTGCGTCTCGTCCATCAGGTCCTGCGCTACCAGCAGGGGCCCGACGTGGGGCATGTTGAGCGTCGCCTTCAGCCCCTCGAGTGTTATCACCCCGCGCAGATCGCCGCCGTCGTCAACAACCGGGAAGTAAACCGCGTCCCCGCGCGCCACCGTGTCCAGCACCTCGTTCAGCGACGCGTGCAGGCGGATTGCGGGCTGGTCGGTCTTCATCGCATCCCGGACCCGGAAGCTCTCGAGCAGGTCGTCCTCGGTCACGTTGCGACCGACCTCGCCCGCCTTCGACACCGCGTAACGCACCGCCGGCGGGCCGATGAGTTCGAGCAGGAAAGTCGTGGTGGTCACGACGGCAACCACCGCGGCCGCGACCTCGGGGTGGTCGGCGAAGGTGTGCGAAGACAGTATCGCCAGCCCGATGGCAACCCCGGCCTGCGCCAGGAGCCCGAATCCCAGGTACTTCCGCACCACCTCTGCCGCCCCGGCAATCCTGCCGCCCAGCCAGACCCCCGCCATCTTGCCCGCGGTCCGGCCTGCGACGTAAAGCAGCGCAACCACTCCGATGCCCCAGGACAGGCTCCCGATGCGGATGTGCGCGCCGACCAGGACGAAGAACAGCACGTAGATGGGCGGCGCGAACCGCTGGACGATGCCGAAGACGTCCTCGCCCGGCTTGCCGGCGATGTTCACGAACACGGACCCGAACACCATCGCCGCGAGAATCAGGTCCACCCGCGCCGCCTCGGCCACGCCGACGAGCAGGAGAATCGCGCCCAGCGCGAACGCCAGCGCCAGTTCCTTCTCCCGCATCCGGCGCTGGACCAGGTGGAAGCCGACCGCGACCGCACCGCCGAGGACGACCGAGCCGGCGATGTCGTAGAGCGGCCGGAGCACCGTCATCACGCTGAACCCGCCGCCGCCCAGCAGCGTCTTGGCGATGGCCGAGGCAAAGCCGAACAGCACCAGCGCCAGCCCGTCGTCCAGCGCCACGATCGCGAGTATCATCGTCGTCAGCGGCCCAAGCGCGCGGTACTCCCAGAGCACGTTCACGGTAGCGGCCGGCGCGGTCGCCGACGCGATCGCCCCCAGCACCAGCGCGAGCGCCCAGTTTCGCGTCACCAGCCCGACCAGCACCGTGACAACCACAAAAGCGCCCAGGCCCTCGGCCAGGAGGATGATGATCGCCTTCCTGCCGTGGCGCCGGAACACCGAGAGCTTCAGCTCGCCGCCGATCATGAACCCGATGATGCCCAGCGCCAGCAGGCTGAGCGGCGCAAGCCCCTCGATTGTCGCGCCGTCGATGACGCCCAGCCCGCTGCTTCCGAGCCCGAGCCCGATGAGGATATAGGCAACGACCTGGGGAATGCGGAATCGCTTGAAAAGCCTGGCCCCGACCGTCCCCAGCAGGACCGCCAAGGCGATCGTCAGCAGTATGTTGAAGTGCAGGTTCACGTCAGTGTCTCACCGGCCGCGCCCTGGCGGCCTCAGGCGTCAAGGCGTCAGTGCGCGTCCTTCTCCCCGAACACCTGCCCGGTGAACACCCACAGCTCCGACTTCGGGTCCTGCCAGGCATTCGTCGGCAGGCCGGCCTTCAGGCAGGTATGCTCGAGAAAGGTCCGCCGGTCCCAGCCCTGCTCGACCGGCACCTGCGGCAGGAGCAGGCCCGACCTCCCCCCGCGCCGGATGATGAGCCCGTGCCGGCCGACCTCGACGCTCTCCGGGTCCGCGACTCGCCGGAGCGGCGACAGCACCGTCACCTCGATGTCGATCAGCGCCAGCTCCTCCGGCCGCACCGGGAGGAATCTCGGGTCCTCGGTCGCCGCGCTCACCGCCATCTCCCGCACCGCCTCGACCAGGGGCTTGACCGGCTCGACGTAACCGATGCACCCGCGCAGGTCGCCCTGCCGGTGCAGGGTCACGAACACCCCGCGCGGCTCGGCGAGCCGGCCCTCGGCCCTCGGCAGGCCCGGCCGCACGCCGGACCGGACGTACTGCTCGACCGTCCGCCGCGCCAGCGCGAGCACCGTCGACCGCTCGGCCGCGTCAAGCGCGTCCGGGTCCGCGGCCGGCTCCGCCTGGCCGGCCGGACCGCCGGCCACGAACGCGGTCGCCGAGTACCCGACGCAGTAGCCGCCGCGCTCCCCGGTCACGTCGTTCGAGTTCGTCGTTTCGAGGACGACCGCCCGGTCCGCGCCCAGCTCCCGCGCGGCGACCATCGTCACGACCACCGCGTACCCGCCGCAGGCCTGCGCCTTCCGGGCGTCGAGCGCCGCGTGCAGGTCGCGCGGGTTGAACCCGGCGAAGTGCGCCACGGTCAGGCTGTCGGTCCGCACCGCCTCGGAGTAGGACTCGCCGTGGTACAGGTCGGTCGAGGCCAGCAGCAGCACATTCCGTCCCCGGCACGCCGCGGCCAGCGCCCGGCCCATCCGCTCGCACTGGTCCCACGACGGCTGGAGCACCATTATCGGCACGACCCGGAAAGACCCGAGCGCCCTCTGCAGGAACGGCACCTGGACCTCGAGCGAATGCTCCATCCGGTGCGCCTCGGGCAGTGACTGGAACGTGCTGTCCCGCGCCAGCACGTCCCGGGCCAGCTCCTCGTCCACCGGTACCGCGCCCAGCGGCGTCCGCCACGCGCCCTTCGGGAACACCGCCGCGCCGGTCAGCATCACCCGGTGCGAAGTCCCGACCATCACCACCGTCACCGGCCCGCTCCCGGCGACGAGCTTGAATGCCCGGGCCGCCACCCGCCCGGAGTACGGGTAGCCGGCGTGCGGCACCTGGATCGCGACGACCCGGCCGCCCGGGTCAGCCGCCGGCGCGCCGGCCAGCATCGCGTCAACCTCCGCCGCCAGCGCGGCGGAATCGGCCGGGTAGAACTGCCCGGCAACAGCAGGGCTCCGCGTCATCTCAGCCTCCTTCGGGGCCGCGCACAACATCAGACCAACCGCCACGGTCACAAGTGTGATTGTCATCGTGTTCCTGATGGCTCATCCTAATCCCGGACTCCGGGACTGTCAACATCAGCCGGGCGCATCGCGCCACGCCCTGCCTCGAGCAGGACAGGCGTGCCGGCTCCCGGCGGTCGCTACTCGTAGCGCAGGGCGTCAATCGGGTCCAGCCCGGCCGCCTTGCGCGCCGGGTAGTAGCCGAAGAACACCCCGACCGCGAGCCTGATGCCGATTTCCCGGGTCCGCTCGGTGACCGACACCAGCATTATGTTCATTATCCCGATGCCGCGGACGCCGCGGCCCGGGCCACCGGGCTCCAGGTCCGCGCCGGCGCGGCCGACGCGGTGCTCGGCTACCGGCAGGCCCGCGACCAGTACGACCTCGCCCTCGCCAACCTCGAACTCAGCCGGCGGCTCCACGCCCTCGCCGAGGAACAGCTCCGGCTCGGGGCAATCACCATCGTCGACTACCTCGACGTCGAGGCCGGGCTCGTCCAGGCCCAGTACTCCCACATCTCGGCCACCGCCGACACCTACCTCCAGGCCGCCCGCATCGCCTACCTCCTCGGCCGGACCGCCTGGTCTGAAGAACAGTAGCCCCCTGCCCGTCATTTCGCCCAACGTGGAGAAACCCCTCTCCGGCTTCCTCCCCCTCTCCGCCTTGGAGGAGAAGGTCGGGGTGAGGTGGTGGTCCGGCCATCGCGGTTGTGAAACCGCTCCTACATCCCGGCGGGCCGTCGTTCAGCACTCATCGTTCATCGGTCTGCCCTCGTTTCCCTTCGCCTCGACCCTGACCTGCCCGTGTTCCTGCCCGCCCGGCGGCGCTTCAGCCGGCCGCCGGCAGGGCGAAACCGAACTCGCTGCCCGCGCCCTGCTCGCTCTTCACCCACACCCGGCCGCCCTGGGCCTCGACCAGGCGCTTCACCAGCGACAGCCCCAGCCCTGAGCCCGCCTCGGGCCGGGCGTAGGTGCCGCGGTAGAAAATCTCGAAGACCATCGGCAGGTCCGCGGCCGGGATGCCGACGCCGGTGTCGGTCACCCGCACATCGACCATCGCCTGCTCCCGGCCGTCGCCCCCCCGGTCACTCCGCACGGCGGAAACCGCCACGCTGCCGCCCGGACGGTTGTACTTCACCGCGTTCGCCACCAGGTTCGAGAGGATGAACCATATCGACTGCTCATCCCCGAGCGCGGCCGGCATCGCGCTCGCGGCCGCGAGTCGGACCGTCACCCCGGCCTGCGCGGCCAGCTCAGTGTACTGCTCGACAACCCGCTCCGCCAGCGGCCCGAGCGCGACCGGCAACCTCCTCAGTTCGGCCTCGCCCAGCTCCAGCTTGTGAAGGTCGAGCACGTCGTTGGTCAGCTTGAGCAGGCCCCTCACCCTTGCCCGCGCCCGTTCGACCATCGGCAGTGCGCCGCAGACGTCGCAGGACTTGTGGACGTACCCGCCGGTCACCGTCTCCAGCAGGCTGTCGACCGCGGCCATCGGCGCGCGCAGCTCGTGGGTGACCATTATCACCGACTCCAGCCGCTGCCGGTCGGCCCGGCGGAGCCGCTCGTTTGCGCCGGCCAGCTCGCGGGCGCGGCGGCTGAGCTGGCGGCTGATTGCGGCCGTGAAGTAGGCGCTGATGCCGAACGCGACGCCGGTCCCGAACAGGCTCGCGAGCAGGTACCGGCCGTCCCGGTACGGCGCCGCGCGGAACGGCCCGTCGAGCGCGAAGTGGGGGATGACGCCGAGGTGGTCAAGGACGACCATCGACCCGTACAGGACGAAGGCCAGCGCGGCGACCGGCCAGCTTCGCCGGCCCGGCAGCATCACCCCGGCGATGGCGGCGTGGAACACGAGGTAGTAGCTGAACGGATTCTCGATGCCGCCCGTGAAGTACAACAGCAGAACCAGCGCGAAGATGTCGACCGCGACCTGCCATTCCGCCATCCGCCGCTCGCCGCCCGCCCGGCCGCTCCGCCGCAGCCACAACCAGAACAGGCCATTGTACAGCGTGATTGCCGCGGCCACGGCCAGCGCCGGCCCGGGCCGGAACCGGACTCCGAGCAGCAGCGCGCCGGAGAGCGTGACCAGCACGCCCGCAACGGCGAGCCACCGCAGCCGCACGAACCACCTGGTGCGGTCCGCAGGACCGGGCCGGCCGCCTTCGCGCAATCGAACCCCCTGCGGGCGGGCTACGACCGGCTTTCGAGCAGGGCCGCGACCTCGCGCAACAGCTCGTCAGCCGGCACCGGCTTCTCCCGCAACCGGTCCACCGGCAGGAACTCCTTGTCGGTTTCCGGCGAGAACCGGACATTGGTGGTGCTGTGAACCGCGGTGACCATCAGGATCGGCATCCGGGCGAACTCCGGGTCGCTCCGGACCTCGTACGACACCTTGAACCCGGCCGACCCGGTCTCCATCATCACGTCGAGGATCATCAGGTCCGGCTTGAACTCCCGCGCCGTCTTCAGCGCGTCGCGGGCGGTGGGGCAGCTCCCGACCTCGTAACCCGCCCCGGCCAGCACGGCCCGGGTACTGAGCACGAAGTCCGGGTCGTCGTCGACTATCAGGACTCGCTTCGCATTCTCGCCCATTCCACACCTCCGTCGTCAGGGAGTGCCAGGCGCCCGGCTGGCGTCCGGACAGCCGGCGCCGTGCCACCCGGCATAACCTCGTGTTCTCCTGTCGCCCAATGTTAGCGGTGCGGGCCAACCCTGTCAACGAACCCTCGGCCGGAGCGGAATCGTCACCGAGCCACGAAGGACCCGGGTCCGAACCCGGCCCGTCCGGGCCGTGGTTCAAGGTTCAAAGTTCAGTGTTCAACGTTGGGCGCTCAGTCCTCTGTAGGAGCGACATCCCTGTCGCGATCTGGCCCGTGCCCGGGCCATAGCTCAGTCGCGATTCGGCTCGACATATCGCGGTTGTGAAACCGCTCCTACATCCCGGCGGTCCGTCGTTCAGCGCTCATCGTTCATAGTTCAGCGCTTTGCCTTCGTCCCTTCGCTCCTCCCCCTTTCTCTCCCCCCTTTCCCGTTTCCCTTCGTCCCTTCGTGTCGAGCGCGCTTGACCGCACGCGCCGGCGGCCTACCATCGTCACGTTCGCGCCGCGCTCCCGCCGCCCGCGGGCGGTGTCACGGAACCGTCGGCGCGGAAGGAGAAACGGTGAAAACCATCGTCGTCTACAGCTCGAAGCACCACCTCAACACCGAGAAGGTGGC
>JAWOHE010000024.1:0-17583 GCA_046485285.1 bacterium | reverse complement strand
AGCTCGAAGCGGACCGCGCCCCGGGCCGGGTTGGGCGCGACCGAGAGCAGGCGGCGTGCCGGGCGCGGGGCGGTGTCGCCCTCGGCGACGCCGGTGACATAGCAGGAGTCGAGCACCCAGTTGTCCGGGTCAACAACGACGCTTGCGGCCGGGCCGGGCAGGAGGAAGGTGTCAAGCTGCGGGTTGGCCTGCGGCCTGATCGTGACGAGGGTATCGAAGCCCGGGCCGGTGACGCGCACCGGCAGGGGGATGCGGAAGAAGTCCGGGGCCTGCGCGCCGTTCTGCTGGCCGATGGTCGTGACGATGCGCGAGTCATTGCCGGTCCACTCGAGGCTGTACTTCGGGTAGCCGGCCTGGTAGACCCATTCGTCGAAGAACCAGCCGAGGTCCTCGCCGTGGAACTGCTCGGCGATGCGGCGGTAGTCCTCGGTCGCGGCGGTGCCGTAGCGGAAGTTGTCGCCCCAGGCGCGCTGGGTTTCGAAGAAGACGCCGGGCGCGTCCCAGGCGGTATCGCCCATCACCCAGCGAAGCATGTGCTGGACAAGCGCGCCCTTGCAGTAGATATGGCCGTAGTCGTAGATGAGCTCCCAGGGCGGGTCGTAAATCGGCATCCGGAGGTAGCGGTCGCGCGAGATGTAGGTCCGCTCCTTGCCGCCGAGGAAGGTGTTGAAGTAGTTGCGGCCGTTGAGCGCGCCCATGCAGAGGCACTCGGCGTAGGTCGCGAAGCCCTCGTTGAGCCAGACGTCGGGGTAGTCGACGTGGGTGACCATGTCACCCCACCACATGTGCGAGAGTTCGTGGGCGATGGTGGATTCGTGGCCGCCGCTGATGTAGCCGGCGTTGAGCATCACCAGCGTCTGGTGTTCCATCCCGCCCCAAGGGAAGCCGAAGTAGCCGGGGACGTGACCGAACTTCTCGAACGGGTAGGCGCCGAAGACGTCGGGCCGGGTGTAGAAGGCGATCATCTCGGGCAGGCGGCGATAACCGGTGCGGGTCGCGGCCGAGTCCTCGGGCCACATCCAGTGACGGACCGGGACGGTGTCGCCGCCGGTGTTGACGAACCATGAGTCCCAGGAGGCGAACCGCGAGGCGGAGAAGCTCATCAGGTAGGTCGCAATCGGGTAGGGGTGGCGCCACCACCAGGTCCGGGTGCCGTTGCCGTTGTCGGTGACCGAGTCGCAGAGCCCGACCGCGCAGGTCTGGAAGGTGTCGGGCAGGGTGAGGTTGAGCTCGACGCCGCGGTCGGCCTTGTCCGACGGGTGGTCCCAGCAGGCGAACCAGAAGTGGTTGTCGGTCGGACAGCCGCAGGTCATCGCGTGGGCGTAGCGAATGCGGGGCGGGGCGGCGAAGAAGTAGCCGACCTGGGTGGTGCCGGGCACGCGGCGGAAGAAGATCTCGATGACCGCGGACTCGCCGAGCAGGAGTGGCGGGTCGAGGGTGATGTCGAGGCGGCCGGAGCCGGCGGTGAACCCGCAGGTTTCGCCCGCGCGGCGGACCGAGTCACAGACAAGGCTGTCGAAGTCGAGCGGGAGGCTGCCGAGGACCGGGCGCTCGCTCAGGACGCTGACTTCCTCTCGGCAGTCGTAGCCGTCGTCGGTCATCGGCAGGTCGATGTCGAGCCGGTAGTGGCGGACGTCGTAGCCGTGGGCCGGCCGGGCGAGGGGGCGCAGCGCGCCGGGTCGGGGCGCGCGCAGGAACCGAGCCGGTTCGTCGTCCGGCTCCGGGGTGGGGACGAAGCCGAGCGCGAGCAGGGCGATGGCAAGCGCGAGCATCAGCCCAGCCCTGCCAGCAGGGCGGCAACCTGGACTGCGTTGAGCGCCGCGCCCTTGCGCAGGTTGTCGGTGACGACCCAGAGGTTGAGCTCCTCGGGCAGGGCCCCGGCTCGGACGCGGCTGACGAAGACCTCGTCACGGCCCGCAGCCTCGACCGGCGTGGCGAATTCGTCGTCGGGCAGGAGCGCGACCCCGGGCGCGGACTTGAGCCGGGCACAGGCCTCCTTCGGCCTGAGCGGCGCTGAGAACCGGGCGGTCACGGCGAGCGAGTGGCCGACCGCGACCGGCACGCGCACGCAGGTGACGTTGACGATGAGCTCGGGGAGACCGAGGATCTTGCGCGACTCGCTCGCGAGCTTCGACTCCTCCTCGGCGTTGCCGTGCTTGTCGTACGCACCAATCTGGGGAATCAGGTTGCCGGCGATCTGGCCGGGGAACGGGCTGTCCCGGGTGTCGGGCACGCGGTCGAGGGCGAGGAATTCGACCTCGTAGGCGAGTTGTTCGAGCGCGGCCCGGCCCGCGCCCGATACCGACTGGTAACTGGCGATGTGGAGCGCGACCAGGTCCCAGTGGTCGCAGAGCGGCGCGAGCGCGACGCAGAGCGGGATGGTCGTACAGTTGGGGTTCGCGATGATGTTGGCGTGGGAGCGGAGCGCACCGGCGTTGACCTCGGGCACGACCAGCGGCACGGCCGGGTCGAGCCGGAAATGGCTTGACTTGTCGACGACCGGGCAGTGCTTCGCGATCTTCGGCACCGTCTTCGCCGCGAGGTCGGCCCCGAGGCAGGAGAACGCAACATCCAGGCCCTTGAAGCCGTCGGGGTCGAGCGCGCTGACCTCAAGCTCGCCGTCGCGGAACGCGACCTTGCGGCCCGTGCTCTTCTCGGATGCGAACAGCCGGACTTCCTCGACGCCGGACCTCGTCGGCTCGACCAGTCGGAGCAGGGTTTCGCCGACGAGCCCGGTCGCGCCGGCAATGCCGATGCGTTTCATCCAATCAACCTAGCCGGTGAGAGCCGGGAGTCAAGCCGGCCCGCTGGTTGTTGACGGATGGCGGACGATGCGCTACACTAAAGCTAACAGGAGGTAAGATGAAAGCCACGATCGCAGTGGTCGGCCTGCTGGCACTGGCCAGCGCCGGCCTCGCACACGTCGACACGCTCGACGTCAACCGCTGGCGGTTCCCGCTCAACTCCTACGGGCCGTTCGGCCAGGGCGCGGCCTGGCGGATGCCGGCGCACGAGTATCTCTTCGGCTGCGGGCTCTGGTTCGGCGCGGTCGCCGGCGGCGACACGCTGACGTCGATTGCCTACAACCCGAACAGCGGCGCCTCGGAGTTCTCCGCCGGCGACTCGCTGGGCGACAGCCTTGCCCTTGTCTACATCACGCCGCATCGCTGGCCGCCGCCGGCCGAGAGATTCCCGCGCGCGCCGCAGGCAACCCGGGCGGACCAGGATGCGTGGACGCTCTACCACGACTTCGACCCGGCCGGGCACATCGCGCCGGGCCGGCCGTTGGGCCTGCAGGTCTTCGTGAACGGCTACGCCTTCGACTCGGAGGCGGGGCAGGACCTCACCTTCCTGCGGTTTGAGTTCGAGAACCAGTCCGACGCCGCGCTCGAGCAGTGCTACGTCGGGGCGGTCTTCGACCCGGACATCGGCGACTACGCGGACGACATGTACGGTGCGTTCTACCAGCGCTGGCTGCGTCTCGGCGGCGACAGCCTCTGGGTGGACCACGTCGCCTACGCGTGGGACAACAACGGTTCCGAGCCGGGCTGGGACTCGGTCGGCGCGGTTGCCGCCTTCTTCATCACCACGCCCGGGGCGCAGGGTCCGAGCGCGATGAAGAGATTCACCGTCGAGCTCGACCCGGTGACCGACCCCGCCCAGTACCTGACGCTCGCCGGCTACGACTACCGGACCGGCGAGTACGCGCCGTTCGACACGACCGACGGGCAGCCTGCCGACAAGCGGTTTCTGCTCGCGACCGGGCCGTTCGACCTCGCGCCCGGCGCGTGCGAGTCGCTGGTCGTTGCCATCATCGGTCACCTGCCCTGGCCGGACAGCTTCGGCCTGGCTCGGGCCGTGGCGCGGGCGGATTCGTTGTACCGGTTCGGCGCCGCGGCGGTCGCGGAGGAACGCCCGGTGGCGACGGCCCGGCTCGCGGCCCGGCCCCAACCCTTCGCGGCATCGGTCCGGATTGACGCCGGGCCGGCGCTGGCCGGGGTCCTTTACTGCGAGCTGCGCGACGTCGCGGGCCGGAGGGTGCGGACGCTCGAACGCACGCCGGGCGGGGCATGGAACTGGGACGGCCGGGATGCCGCCGGGCGGGCGGTGCCGGCCGGGGTCTACTACGCGGTCGCGGGCGGGGTGCGGCTGAAGCTGGTCCGGCGCTAGTCCGGGTAGCCCTGAGGGTGCGCCCGGTGGAACTCCCAGGCGTCGGCAATCATCTGCCGGATGTCATCCCTCTCGCGCCGCCAGCCGAGCTCGCGCTCGATCTTCGCGGATGAGGCGACGAGCGCGGCCGCGTCGCCGGCCCGGCGGCCCGCGACCCTGAAAGCGAGCTTCCGGCCGATGACGTCCCGGGCGGCCGCGAAGACCTCGCGGACGGTGTAGCCCGTGCCCGAGCCGAGGTTGTAGACGACGCTGCGGTCGGCGAGCGCCTCGAGGGCAAGCAGGTGCGCCCGGCCGAGGTCGTGGACGTGCAGGTAGTCCCTGACGCAGGTGCCGTCGCGGGTGTCGTAGTCATCGCCGTAGATGACGAACTCCCGCGCGCGGCCGAGCGCGGCGAAGAGGATGAGCGGTATCAGGTGGCTCTCGGGCCGATGGTCCTCACCAAGCCCGGCGTGGGCGCCGCAGACGTTGAAGTAGCGCAGGCGGGCCGAGCGCAGGCCGCAGGCGCGCTCGTAGGAGACGAGCAGTTCCTCGAAGACCCGCTTGGTGTCGCCGTAGGGGTTGGTCGGGACGAGCGGTGCGTCCTCGGTTATCGGCACCCGCTCGGGCGAGCCGTACACCGCCGCGGTCGAGGAGAAAACGAACTTCCCGACGCCGTGCCGGGCGCAGGCGTTGAGGAGGTTGATGCCGCGGGCGACGTTGTTGTCGAAGTAGCGCGCCGGGTTCTCGACCGACTCGGGCACGCGGATGAGGCCGGCGAAATGCAGCACCGCCTCGAACCTGCTTTCCCGGAAAGCCCGGTCGAGCGCCGCGACATCGGCGAGGTCGGCCGCCACCAGCCGCGCGCCCACACTGACCGCGGCCCGGTGGCCCTGCGCGAGGCTGTCGTAGACCGTGACGTCGTGGCCGGCGTCGAGCAGGAGCCGGGTCGAGACGCTCCCGATGTAGCCGGCACCGCCGGTGACGAGAATTCTCACCGTCCGATGATAGCCGGCGGCCGGGTCGAGGCAAGCGCGGCAGTTGACAGCAAGCCCCGACCGGCGCATAATCCAACGACCGAAAGCACAATCCGAAGAGAGGAGATGCTGGAATGAAGAAGGCAGTGCTGCTTGCACTGGTGGTGGCTGTTGCCGGAGCGCTGGCGCAGGGCTCGGGAACCGGGCTCGGCGTGATCGTCGGCGAGCCGACCGGCGTGTCAGCGAAGTTCTGGCTCGGCGGCAACATGGCGTTCGACGCCGCGGCCGCCTGGTCGGTCTACCGCTACACCGCACTCCACATCCACGCCGACGTTCTCTACCACAACTTCGACCTGCTCAAGGTGTCGCCCGGCGCGCTGCCGGCCTACGTCGGCGTCGGCGGCCGGGTCAAGCTCGCGGGCAGGGTCGAGGACGAGAAGGACGTCCGCATCGGGGTCCGGGTGCCGTTCGGCCTCGAGTACCTGTTCGAACCGGTGCCGGTCGGGCTGTTCCTCGAGGTCGCGCCGATTCTCGACCTCGTGCCCGGGACCGGGTTCGGCATCAACGGCGCGCTCGGCGCGCGCTGGTACTTCCGGTAGCGGTGCAACTCGCCATTGACAGCCTGCCGGCGCGGCTGTAATCATAGATGGTGACGCGGGGAAAGCACCCTCCCGCGCCGCCCGGGCAGATGCGGTGCAACATAGAGGAGAAAGGCGATGAGCAAGATGAGTGTCCTGCTCCTGGGCGCGGCGTTCGGCTTGGCCGCGCTGGCGGTAGAGCATCCGCCGGTCACGACGATTCCGGTCGGGGCTGAGGACGACTACCCGGCCGCGCCGGCACCGGCGCGCGAGGCCGTTGACGAACTGGCCAACCGGCCGGTAGTCTTCAGCGAGTTCTGGCCGGGCCTTGCCCGGATGACGCCGGCCGAGCGCGAGGACTGCGAGCTGGCGCTCGAGCCGATGCCGGGCTCGGGCGGGCCGGACGCGCGGGCCGAGGCCCGGGCAATCAGCGAGCTCTGGAACCGCGGCGAGCACGAAGCGGCAATCGAGCGGGCGCAGGGCTACTGGCGGTTCGGCAACCCGGGTGAGGTGGCGGTGTTCATCAACCGCCGCACGCCCGCCGAGCCCGACCCGGCGCAGGACTTCGGACCGGACATCCGCATCGGGACCCGCGACAGCCTGACCGGCTGTTCGTTCGACCGCGCCAACGACGGCCGGCTGTTTGCGTCGTTCCCGGGCCTGGACAGTAACCGGACGCGCATCTGGAGCTACCGCTCGACCAACAACGGCTCGAACTGGACCGAGCTCCAGAACTTCTACTGGAACGCGAGCAACTACATCCTGGCGAGCGCTGCCGCCTGCCACGGCAACTACCTAGTGATCGCGGTCGTGACGCGGGGCACGAACGCCCACCGCAGCTATACCGCGCGCATCAGCCTGAGCACCGGCAACTTCGTCCCCTACCCGGGTGACTCGTGGCTGGTCCAGGGGTTCGCGTCGACCTCGGGCGACACCATCCGCGAGCTGGCAATCACCTCGAGCGAGGACCAGTACCCGGGTTCCCGCGTCTATCTCTTCGGCCGCACCAAGGCCGCCACGCTCAAGTTCGCCTGGTCCGACAGCTCCTGTCGGGCCTGGCGTACCCCGAACACCGGCCTCTCGGTCTGCCACGACGCGCTCGACTGCGCCTACAACAGCGGGTACAGCGAAAGGTTCCTGTGGGTGTCGTTTGCCCGGTGGGTCGGGACCGGCGACACGGCCCGGCTCGGCTTCGGCTACTACACAACCGAAGACACGCTCTTCCACGCGAGCTCCTTCACCAACGCCTACGTATACCGGTTTGCCAACCGGCACCTGACCGCGGTGACGGTCTACCGGGACACGCTCCAGTTCGGCTTCGTCACGAGGGGCGGGAAGCAGGTCAGGCAGGTCTACAGCTGGGACGTCACCGACCCGACGTGGTACCAGTCGCCGATGTCCGACACGCTGACGATGCGCGACGGCGTCGAGGTCACCGGCCGGCGCGGGGGCGGGTTCGCGATCGGCTACCGCAACTACTCCGGGACGGAAGACCGCCACATGCTGTTCCGGCACGCGAGCCGGGTCCAGGGTCCGTACACCGACCCGGACACGGTGAGCGAGAACCGGCCCCACTACCTGACCCGGCTCAGGCTCGAGAAGCTCTCGGACGGGGTCTACGGCGCGGTCTGGGTGTCCTGGAACCAGCCGCCCTACCGGGCCGCGTACTTCGACCGCGTCACGCTGACCGGCATCGAGGAGCCCCGCCTGCCGACGCCGGTACCGGCAGGCCTTGCCGCCCTGCCGACCCGGCACGGCGTGCGGCTGGCGTTCGACAACCCGGCCGAAGGCCCGGTGCGACTCCGCGTGTTTGACCGGACCGGCCGGCAGGTGCTCTGCCGCGAGGCGCGGCTGGCCGCCGGGCGCCAGTCGTTCGACGTCGCGCTCGAGACCGGCGGCGTGCTGTTCGCGGTGGTCGATGCCGGCGGCAGGCAGCTCACGACGAAGTTCAGCTTCGCGCGCTGACCGGCCGCGGTTACTGCTGTCAGGGCGGGGCAACCCGCCCTGATTTTTCCGGTCTGCCGGGTTGACGCGGCCGGAATCACGGGCAAGATAAGCTGATGGCGAGACGACTCGGCCTGGGTCTCGCGGCCCTGCTCGTCGCCGGCTGCGGCCCTGACTTTCTCCGCGACAGCGTCGAGCTCGACGCGGCGCTCGTCCCGGCAATCGAGTTCGCGACCGAGCGCGAGGCCGGGCCGGCCCGCGCGGCGATGGTCGAGCTCGCGGCCGCGTGGGACGAGTACCGCGCCCGCTACCACGACTACCGGTCCGACCCGGCCTGGCAGGCGGCATTCGCGGAGATCGACACACTCGTCGCGGACGTCGCCGACCTCGTCGCGGACGGCGACGACCTCGCCTTCGCGGCCGAGAACCTCGTCGAGATGCGGATGATGCTGGCCGAACTCCGGGCGGATGCCGGAATCGAGCACTTCCCCGACCGGTTCGGCGAGCTCTGGGAGCCGGTCGCAGAACTCCAGGAGTTCGTTCGCTTCCGGGACACGTCAGCGGTCGCACCGGCCGATGTCCAGCGAATGCAGGAGCTGGCCGACGAGTTCATCGACATCCTGGCGGACATCATCGAAGCGCCGTTCGACCCCGAGCGGGTCGGTTTCGACGCGGCGCGGGCGGAGGCACTCGAGCTGGCACTCGATGCGCTCGCGGATGCCGGCAAGGCGCTCGACGAGGCGCTGGCCGGGACCGACCGGGACCGGATGCTCCGGGCCGCCCGCGCGGTCCGGCCGGCCTACTTCGACGCCTACCGGTTGTTCGGCGACTACGGCTTCCTCGCCGCCGGGTCCGAGGGGCAGTAGCCGGTCAACGCCGAGATTGACAGCCGGCCGGGGCCTGCTACAATTCTCCGTCGGTGGGGTTCGGGACCTCTCCTACCGGCGACGACAGAAGCAGGTCCGAAAGCAAAGAGCTTGAGTTCGACTGTTGGCCATTGTCCGGTCCGCTTGAGTGCCGACCGACCTTAGCAACCAGCGCGATTCCAAGCTACAACACATCGGAGGTGTTCTGATGTCACAGCGCATATTTGTAGGGAATCTTCCCTTCAGCGCTACCGATGAGCGGCTCAGCGAGCTGTTCGGCAAGCACGGCGAAGTGGTCAAGGCCGAAGTGGTCAAGGACCGGTTCACCGAGCGTTCCCGGGGGTTCGGGTTTGTCGAGATGGCCACGGCGCAGGATGCGACCGCGGCGATCGCGGCCCTGAACGGTCAGGAGCTGGATGGCCGCGCGCTCACCGTCAGCGAAGCGCGCTCGCGCGGCGAAGGGACCGGCCCGGCCCGCGGTCGGCGTTCGTCCGGCTTCGGCAACGACCGTTTCTAGACCGAGCGATAACGATCCGGGCGGCGTCATTCGTGACGCCGCCCGTCGCTTTCTACGGACTTGACCGCGCCCCCGGGCCGGGCAGTATCTCGGTGGTGATCGACCTGCCGGCACCGAGACGCGATGACATCGAGGCGGTGGCCTGGTTCCTGCCGTTCTTCGAGCGGGCCGGGGCGGAGTTCGGGGCCTGGCGCGACGACCTCGACGGGAGCCCGATCGTGCAATACGGGCCGGACGCGGTCGATTTCGTGCGCCTGCTCGAGGAACGCGGCTGGGTCGAGGCCGGCTGGCGGCCCGGGGTGACCGCCGCCGCCCTGCGCTACTGGCGCGAGCCGGCGCTGGTCGCGTCGGCCGACGGCCCGACCCTGCGCGCGCTCCTGTCCGACATTGTCCGGACCGAGCGGGTCTGCACCGGGCACCTGCTCGAAGCGTTCGAGCGCGGCTACCTCGTGGCAATCCTGCGCCGGCTGAAGGAGCTCATCGGCGCGGCCGCGGCAGGGGACTGCGAGGAGGAAGGGTGAGACGAAGTGGCGGCGAGTGAAGGGAGAAGGGAGGGCGAAATGAGGCCTGACGCGGCAAAGCACAGGCAGACGGTCCCGGCGCGGGCGGCGGAGAGCGCGATCCGCTTCATCCGCAACCAGCACGTTGTCTTCGACTCCGACCTCGCCGCGCTCTACGGGGTCGAGACCCGGGCGCTGGTCCAAGCGGTCAAGCGCAACCGCGAGCGATTCCCGGACGACTTCCTGTTCCAGCTCGACGCCGGGGAGTTCGCGGCCCTGCAGGCACAATCCGGGACCGCCGGCGGCCGGGGCGGCCGGCGCTCGCCGCCCTGGGCGTTCACCGAGCACGGCGCGCTGATGGCCGCCTCGGTGCTGTCGTCGCCGCGCGCGGTCGAGGCGAGCGTCTTCGTCGTCCGGGCGTTCGTGCGGATGCGGCGGCTGCTGGTGACCCAGCGCGAGCTGGCCCGGCGGCTGGGCGAGCTCGAGCGGCGGGTGGTGAAGCAGGACGCGAGCATCGCGGCGCTGTTCGACGCGGTCCGGCGGCTGATGCAGCTGCCGGCCGCCCCGCGCCGCCTGCCCGGGCCGGGAGGGCGCGACGACGCCTGAGGCCGGCCGGGACGCGGCCGCGCTCGCGGAGCGCTGGTTCCGGCTGGTCAGCGCCGGCGACGCGGCCGGCGCGCTCCGGCTCTGGGATGATGACGGCCGGTTCGAGGTCGCCGGCATCCTCGACTGTCGGGGCCGGGCCGGGCTCGCCGCGCTCGGCGAGTGGCACGTCGCGGCCGGGACGAGGTTCGACGTCGCGGCCGGGACCCGCGTCCGCGAGACCGGCGAGTGGCTGCGGCTGGTCGGCCTTCACGAACTACGCCACGACACGGTCGCGGCCGACGCCCGCGACGGGCTGCTGGTGTCGGTGCGGACGGCGCCCGACCGCGCCGACGCGGAGACATTCGGCCGGGCGTGGCAACTGCTCGCGGGCTGGATGCGGCGGAATCACCCGGCCGAGCTCGAGCGGCTCGCGCCGGGCGGGACGCTCATCCGGGACCGGGCGCGGGCCGAGCGCTGGCTCGCGCTCCTGCGCCGGCGGCAGAAGTCGGCCGGCGGCTAGGCTTCGTCTTCGTCGCCGCCGAGGTCCAGCTCGTCGTCGTCGAGCTCGACTTCGAGTTCCTCGGGCTCGACCTCGAAAAGCTCCTCGCACTCGCCCCGGACCAGTTGGCCGAGCGCCTCCTCGTCGATGCCGAGAGCGTCGTCAATCGCGGCGACGAGACTCTCGAGGCTCGGCCGGCTGCCCTCGAGCTGGTTGACCAGTTCGAGGGGGTCGCCGTGGAGCTCGAGCGCCTCGACATCGGGGTCGCGGCCGATCGACATCAGCACCGTCCGGATTTTCTCTTCCTCCTGGCCGGCGAGCCACTGGAGGACGTCGCGCTTGGTGAAGCCGAAGTCAGGTCTGCTGCGTGTCATCTCGCGCAAATATAGAATCCCCGCGCCCGCGGTCAAGTCCCGGCCCGCGGCTTGATGCCGGTCGGGGCCGACATAGAATCACGCGGTGAACCAGTCGCTCGAGCCCGGCCCGGACGTCGCCCCGGAGCATCCGCGGCCGCGCGTGCCGCTCCGCGAGCTCGCGCTTGCCTTCCTGAAAATCGGCACGGTCGGGTTCGGGGGCGGGGTCGGGATGCTGGCGCTGCTGCGCGAGGAAATCGTCTGCCGGCGGCGCTGGATCGACGACGGCCAACTCGGGGTGGCGGTGGCGCTGGGCCAGGTCCTGCCCGGGCCGTTCATCTCCAACTACACGAACTACATCGGCCACGAATTGCGTGGGAAGCGCGGGATGGCGGTGGCGGTTGCCGCCCTGCTCTTGCCGTCGTTCGTGCTGATGTGCGTGCTGTCGTGGCTGTACGGCCGCTACGGTTCGGTGCCGCTGGCGGCGCGGCTGTTCGCGGGCGTCCAGCCGGTCGTCGCCGGCATCCTGGCGTGGGCGACCTGGCGCATCGGCCGGGCGCAGGTCCGGACCCTGCGCGCCGGGCTGATCGCGGCGGCGGCGTTCGTCGCGCTCTGGTTCAAGGTCGACGTGCTCTGGGTCGTGCTCGGGTGCGGCGCGCTCGGCATCATCTTCTCGGGCGCGTGGCGGCGGGTCGCGCCGGCGCCGGCGTTCCTGCCCTGGCTGGTGCCGGCGGTGGCGACCGGGCCCGGGCCGTGGGCGCGGGCGGTCGAGCTGGTACTGGTCTTCCTCAAGGTCGGGGCGGTGGTCTTCGGCGGCGGCTTCGCGGCGATACCGTTCATCCAGCACGAGGTCGTCGACGTCCGGGGCTGGCTGACCGCGACCGAGTTCCTCGACGGCGTCGCGCTCGGCCAGATGACGCCCGGCCCGGTGGCGATAACCGCGACCTTCATCGGCTTCCGGGTGCTGGGGCTGGCCGGGGCGCTCCTGGCAACGGTCGCGGTCTTCCTGCCGTCCTACCTGATGCTATCCGGGCTCATACACGTTCATCGGCGCATCGAACATCACCCGCTGGTCAAGGGGTTCCTGTCCGGCGTGATGCCGGCGGTGACCGGGATGCTCCTGACCGCCACCATCTTCCTCGGCCGGGCCGCCCTCCACGGCCCGGCGTCGGCGCTGGTCGGGCTCCTGAGCCTGGCCCTGCTCCTCAGGTTCCGACTCGAGCCGATCTGGCTGGTCCTGGGCGGGGCGCTGACCGGGCTCCTGCTCCACCGGTGACGGCCGCGCGGCGGTTTGACAGTCGTGGTCGGCATCCTAAGATAGCCTGATGGCGTTTCCCCGGCCGGGCCGGCTGGCGCGCGGTGCGGCCGCGCTCGCCCTTCTTACCCTCCTGACCGCGACGGCCGGCGCGGCGCCCGGCGTGCGGCTGGTCGCGTCCGGGCCGCGCGCGGTCGAGTTCGAGCTCGAGACCGGGCCGCTCGAATTCGAGGACGGCCCGGCGGGCGCGGCGGTCCGGGCCCGGGGCGCGGACCCGCAGGCCGCGCCGGGCGAGCCGGACCTGCCGGGCCGGGTCGTGTTCATCGGCCTGCCCCAGGAAGGCGGGGTGAAGGTGACGGCCGAGGGATTCGAGCCGGAGCGGCGGGCCGACGTCGCGGTGCGGCCGGCGCCGGCGTTCGACGGCCGGCCGGCGGCCGAGCTCGACGCCGGGATCGGGCCGTGGCCGGCGAGGCTTGCCGAGGTCGAGGAGATTCTCAACGTCCGCGGGGTGCGGGTGGCCCGGGTCCGGCTCAACCCGGTGCGCTGGGACCCGGCCCGGCGCGAGGTTCTCGGCTACCGGCGGCTCGCGGTGACGGCGCGGTTCGAGCGCGAGCCGCGCAAGAGCGCGGAGCCGGACCGGTTCGACGCCGTGCTCGAGGGGGTCCTGCTCAACGGCGCGGAGGCCCGGCACTGGAAGGCGCGCGCGGCCGCGGCCGACTCGACCAACTTCTTCGACCGGTCGGCGGACTGGTGCAAGGTCCGGACCGAGACGACCGGCGTGTACCGGGTCCGGGGCAGCGACCTCGAGGCGGCCGGGTTCAGCCTCGCGACAATCGACCCGGCGACGCTCCGGCTCTACTCGGTCGGCGAGTGGACGATGAACGGCCCTTACCCGGACACGATGGTCGAGGTGCCGGTTCACGTCAGCGACGGAGGCGACGGCCGGTTCGACGCCGGCGACTACCTCGCGTTCTACGCCGAGTCGCCCTCGACCTGGCGGACCGACAGCGCGGGCAACCGCTACTGGGAGACCAACTACTTCACCCGCTACCGGCCCTGGTGGCTGACCTGGGGCGCGGGCGCGGGCCGGCGCTTCGCCGAGGTCGGGGCGGGCGGCGCGACCGACCCGCGGCCGACCGCATTCCGGCGCGCCCGGCTCGAGGCCGACCGGCTCTGCCCGGCGCGCTCCGGCCTGCTCTGGCTCTGGGAGCGCTACATCAAGGTCGAAGGCCGCGACACCGCGCTCTTCCGCCGGCCGCTCGACCTGCCCGGCCGGGACAGCATCGCGTCAATCCGCGGCCGGCTCTGGGGCGTCAAGCCGAAGGACGACCGCACGCTCTACTACCTCTGCCGCCTGCACCTCAACGGCGAGCGGCTCGATACCGTCGTCGTGACGCCGCGCGACAAGACCCCGCCGCCGGCCGACTTCAGCCTTGTCATCCCGGCCGCGGCGGCGACCCGGCCCGGCCCGGACACGCTCACCTTCGAGCTCTACGGCGAGCCGCAGACGACCATCTACCTCGACTGGCTCGAGGTCAGCTACCGCCGCCGGCTCGATCTCTCGACCCAGGCGCCGTTCATCGAGTTCGAGTTCGACTCGGCCGGCAGTCACGAATTCGGCATCGACGGCGCGGCCGGCGACGTGTTCCTGCTCGACGTCACCGACCCGTTCCGCCCGCGCCGGCTCACCGGCACGACGGCGAGCGGCGGGCGGCGCGGCGCGAAGCTCGCGACAACCGGTCCGGCCCGGCTCTGCGCCGCGCTCGCGGCGAACCTGCGGGCGCCGGTGTCGATCGAGCGAAGTCAACCGGGCGGCCTGCGCGCGGCGGCCGGGGCGGACTACTACGTCGTCTGCCCGGACGAGTTCCACCCCGCGGCGCGGCTCTACGCCCGGTACCGCGACGGCAACA
Source organism: bacterium (assembly GCA_046485285.1). GTDB lineage: Bacteria > Hydrothermota > Tepidihabitantia > Tepidihabitantales > Tepidihabitantaceae > DSBX01. Next base: position 3,453 of record JAWOHE010000024.1, on the reverse strand, counting down.
TCGCCGGGCTCGAGGCCGCGCGGGCGGCCGCGGTCCGGCTCTCGGAAATCTACGACGACTACGGCTTCGGGGTCGAGGAGCCGGGCGCGATAAAACAGCTCTTCCTCGCCCGGCGGCCGGCCTACGCGCTCTTCGCCGGCGACGGCACCTACGACTACCGCAACTGCCTCGGCGGCGAGTACCCGCCGATGGTGCCGGCCTACGAGGTCGGCTTCGACGTCGACCCGGAGGTCTACGGCCAGACCGCCAAGGCCTTCGACGCCTGGTACGCCGACTTCGACGGCGAGGGCGCGGGCCCGGACATGATCCTCGGCCGGGTCACCGCCCGGAGCGCGGTCGAGCTCGCCCAGTACCTCGAGAAGGTCCGAAACTACGAGACCCAGGAGCCCGGACCCTGGAGCCGGCGGTTCCTGCTCGTCGCCGACGACGAGTACGAGGGCAGCCCGGACCGGCCGGACCCGATCGGCTTCTCGCACATCACCGGCTGCGAGAACATCTACTACTACGCGCGGGGCCTGCTCGATCCGGTCAAGCTCTACCTCACCGAGTACCCGCTGACCGGGGTCAACGACAAGGCCGGCGCCCGCACCGACCTCTACGAGCGGCTCGACGCGGGCGCGCTGTTCTGGGCCTACTTCGGTCATGGCGCCGGGTTCCAGCTCGCCCACGAACGGGTGCTCAACATCGACGGCGTCGGCGCGGTCGGCGGCGGGCCGCGCACGACGATCGCGTTCTTCGGCTCGTGCGGGGTCGGCCGGTTCGAGGACACCCGGTACGAGGCGATCGCTGAAGAACTCGTCCGCAAGCCGGAAGGCGGGTGCATCGCGACGACCGCGGCGACCAAGGCGACGACGCCCGGCTCGAACGAGCGGTTCGCCCGCGAGTTCTTCAGCGGGATGCTCGCCAGCCCGCGCGCCGCGCTCGGCCCGTCGTTCCTGACGGCGTGGCTGACCTACACCATCTACAACCTCTTCGGCGACCCGGCGATAAGGCCCCGGATACCCGCTGCCGGACTGCCGGTCGAGGTCGCGCCGGACACGCTCTACCCGGGCGGGCTCAACCTCGCGGCCGACTCGGTCCCGGCCGCGGCCGGCTACTACGCCATCGCGGCGCGCGAGCTCGACTGGCAGCGCAGCTACCGCTCCGACTACGGCTCGACCCAGTACACCCTGCCCGGCTACGTCTTCCACCGCGCGCTCGGTACCTTCGAGAACGGCCGGCTCGCGGCCGGCTTCCGGGTGCCGCGGCTCGACTACCCGGACACGACAATCGTGCCCAACGGCAGTTACGTCCGCCTCCCCGGCACCGGCGCGGTCAGCATCCTCGCCTGGCACGGCGAAGACGGCTACGCCAGCATCCGGGCCGACCTCGAACTCGGGCCGGCGCAGGCGGGCGAGGACGCGCGGCCGCCGGAGCTCCGGCTCTACGCGGACGGGACCGAACTCGTCCGGGGCGAGACGACCGCGGTCGGCGGCGAGTTCGTCCTGCGCGGCGAGATCGAGGACGAATCCGGCATCCTGCTCGCCCCGGTCCCGGACTACGGCCTGCTCATCGCCCGGGGCGGCGGGAGCCAGGACCGGGTCAGCCTCGCGAGCCGGTTCAGCTACGACCTCAACTCGACGACCCGGGGCGCGTTCAGCCTGCCCTTCAAGCCGGCGCAGGCGCGCGACTCGCTGACCGTCTTCGCGTCGGACAACCTCCGCAACCGGCTCGTCGCCACCTACCACATCAGCTCCAGCCTCGACGCGCCGCTCCGACTCGACTCGGTGCTGGTCTCGCCCAACCCGGTCGCCGCCGACGGCTACTTCACCTTCCAGCTCACCCGGCCGGCCTACGTCGGGGTGAAGGTGTTCACCATCAGGGGTCGGCTCGTCCGCCGGCTCGAACCGGTGCTGTGCGGGTTCGGCTACAACCAGCTCCACTGGGACGGCCGGGACGACGGCGGCAACCGGCCGGCCAACGGCGTGTACCTGTACAAGGTCGACGCCCGGTCGACCGACGCCGGCTCGGGCAGCTACACCGCTTCCCACCGCGACAAGTTCGTCATCCTCCGCTAGCCGGCCCGCGGCGCTCGGCTTGACTTCGCGGGCGATTTCGTTACACCTGAGAGCGATGATGAAGAAGACCCCCGGGACATCCCCGGACTCCACCGCCCGGACCGGGGCCCGGCGGCCGGGCTCGAAACCGGCGCGGGGCGGCTACTCGCGCCTGCTGGTCGAGGTGAAGGAACAGGTCCGGGGCGCCCGGACCCGGGCCGGGCTCGCGGTCAACCGCGAGCTCGTCCTGCTCTACTGGCAGGTCGGCCGGAGCATCCTCGCGGCCCAGCGGCGCAAGGGCTGGAACGCGAAGGAAATCGACCGGCTGGCGCGGGACCTCGGGCAGGCGTTCCCGGAAATGCGCGGATTCTCGGGCCGGAACCTGAAGGCAATGCGGGCCTTTGCCCAGGCCTGGCCGGAAGAAGCGACGGTCCAGGACGCGCCCGCGCAAGTCACCTGGTACCACAACATCGTCCTGCTCGACAAGCTGAAGGAGCCGGAAGTCCGGCTCTGGTACGCGGAGTCCGCGGCCAGGAACGGCTGGAGCCGGGACGTGCTGGTCCACCAGATCGAAAGCGACCTCTACAGCCGCCGCGGGATGTTCCAGGCCGACCCCGGTCGGACGAAGACCGGGGCGGAACCCGCGCTGGCCGAGCAGTTGTTCCGGGACCCGTACGACCTCGACCTGCTCGGCCTCGGCCGGGAAGTCGCCGAGCGCGAGCGCGAGCGCGGGCCGCTCGAACACCTCGAGGAGTTCCTGCTCGGGCTCGGGGTCGGGCTCGCCTCGCTCGGCCGGCAGTTCCGGCTCCGGGTCGGCGGGCAGGACTTCTTCATCGACCTCCTGCTCTACCACCTCCGCCTCAGGCGCCACGTCGTCGTCGAGCTCAAGCTCGAGGACTTCAAGCCGGCCTACGCCCGCCGGATGGGCTTCTACCTTGCCGCGATCGACACAATCCTGCGCGCGCCGCTCGACGAAACCCCGGTCGGCATCATCCTCTGCAAGACCAGCAAGAGGATTTCCGTCGAATACGCCCAGCGCACCGACAGCGACACGACCGCGGTCCAGACCCGGCCGATCGCGCCGCCGGCCGTGCGCAAGGAACTGCCGAAGCCCGAAGTACTACGCCGGGCGCTGGCCGCGGTCAAGTAGCGTCCCGCATGACCGCGTGGAGTGAAACAGTCTGGCCGGGCGTCAATCGTCTCTCGCAATCGGCCTGTCAAGCCGCCCGGTCAAGTGCCGAATTGTCTGCAAAATGAGCCGTGCCGCTGTCTGTCTTCACGATTCGTCTTCGCACTGACTCATATCGAGGTACTGGGGCTGACCGGCCCACTCGGCCGACTGCTCCATCGCGTGGGCGGTAACCAGTCGCAAGCAGGACGCTTCGTTCGGAAACACCCGGATCACGCTGGTCCGCCG